>NZ_JAOCDI010000058.1:0-27098 GCF_029840855.1 Pseudomonas sp. GD03862 | reverse complement strand
AAACAAACGTAGGAGCGGGTTTACCCGCGAAGCGCCGCGCGGGCGGCGCTCGATCTCACAGGCGGCGAATGCCTTTCGGCGAACTCACTTGGCAAATCCCTTTCGGCGAACTCACTTGGCAAATCTCTTTCGGCGAACTCACTTGGCCGTCACAGCCTCAGCGGAACCATCCTGCGACAGGCTATACACGTAAGCCGCCAGCAGATGCACCTTGTCATTCCCTTGGATCTCGGCCTGCGCCGGCATTTGCCCCTGGCGACCATAACGAATGGTCTGCTGCAGCTGGGCAAAGCTCGAACCGTAGATAAACGCCTGCGGATGGGTCAGGTTCGGAGCGCCCATGGCGGGCGTACCTTTGCCTTCCGGCCCGTGGCAGGCCACGCAGTTGGCTGCGAAGATCTTCTGCCCGTTCTCCACATCGGCCTTCGCGCCCTCAGGCAGTGTGCGGCCATCGAGTTTGCTGACCACGAACGCAGCCACATCGGCCACGCCCTGGTCACCGATCACTTCGGCCCAGGCCGGCATCACGCCATGGCGACCGCTCATGATGGTGGTCTTGATGGTTTCCGGATCGCCGCCCCAGCGCCAGTCATTGTCGGTGAGGTTGGGGAAGCCGAAGGCGCCCTTGGCGTCGGAACCGTGGCACACCGAGCAGTTGGAGGCAAACAGGCGGCTGCCCATTTTCAGTGCCTGCGGGTCCTTCGCCACTTCTTCTACGGGCATGGCGGCGTATTTGGCGAAGATCGGACCGAACCTGGCATCGGCCTTGTCCATTTCCTTCTGCCATTCATTGGCGCCAGTCCAGCCATTTTCATAGCCCGGCAGGATGCCTTTCCAGTTGCCCAGGCCCGGGTAGAGGATCAGGTAGCCGACCGAGAACGCCAAGGTGCCAACGAACAGCCAGAACCACCACTTGGGCAGCGGGTTGTCGTACTCCTCGATACCGTCGAAGCTGTGGCCCATGGTCTCGTCGGTGGTGTTGTTGCTCTGGCCCTTGCGCGTGGCGAGCAGCAGCCAGGTCAGGCCAATCAGGCTACCGATGGTCAGTACGCTGATGTACGTACTCCAGAAGGTGGTCATTGCCCGTTACTCCTTTTTGCAGCAGGCTCCTGCCCGGCAGTGGGCAGGCGGTCGTCGACGAAGGGCAGCAGGCGCGCTTCGGCGAAATCACGGTCGCGGCGGCGGTTGAAGACCCACAGGGTGAGGCCGATGAAGGCAATCATCACCACCAGGGTGCCCAGCCCGCGGATCATGCCGATGTCCATTTCCATCGCACTCACCTCTTGTTCTTGATCGCGGTGCCGAGCACCTGCAGGTAGGCGACCAGGGCATCCATCTCGGTCTTGCCTTTGACCGCTTCACGGGCGCCGGCAATGTCGTCGTCGGTGTACGGCACGCCCAGGGTGCGCAGGGTGCGCATCTTGACGTCGGTGTGGCTGTTGTCGACCGGCTGGGCAACCAGCCACGGGTAGGACGGCATCTTCGACTCCGGCACCACGTTGCGCGGGTTGTACAGGTGCGCACGGTGCCAGTCGTCCGAGTAGCGGCCACCGACCCGGGCCAGGTCCGGCCCAGTGCGCTTGGAGCCCCACAGGAACGGGTGGTCCCACACGCTTTCACCGGCTACCGAGTAGTGGCCGTAACGCTCGGTTTCGGCGCGGAACGGGCGGATCATCTGCGAGTGACAGCCCACGCAACCTTCGCGGATGTAGACATCGCGGCCTTCCAGTTGCAGCGCGGTGTAGGGCTTCATGCCTTCGACCGGTTTGTTGGTGACGTCCTGGAAGAACAGCGGGACGATCTGGGTCAGGCCGCCGATGCTGACGGCAAATACCATCAGCAGGGCCATCAGGCCGACGTTTTTCTCGATGACTTCATGTTTCATCAGGCGTTTCTCCTCAAGCCAACTGGGCGTTCGCAGGGGCGACGTCAAGCGCTGGCGAACGCACGGTGCGCCAGGTGTTCCAGGCCATCAGGAACATGCCGCTGAGGAAGATCGCGCCGCCGACGAAGCGCACGACGAAGCCTGGGTGGCTGGCCACCAAGGTTTCCACGAACGAGTAGGTGAGCGTGCCGTCGCTGTTGACTGCGCGCCACATCAGGCCCTGGGCGATGCCGTTGACCCACATCGAGGCGATGTACAGTACGGTACCGATGGTGGCCAGCCAGAAGTGCGCATTGATCAGGCCGAGGCTGTACATGCGTTCTTTGCCGAACACTTTGGGGATGGTGTGGTACAGCGCGCCGATCGAGATCATCGCTACCCAGCCGAGGGCGCCGGCGTGGACGTGGCCGATGGTCCAGTCGGTGTAGTGGGACAGGGCGTTGACCGTCTTGATGGCCATCATCGGGCCTTCGAAGGTGGACATGCCGTAGAACGCCAGCGACACCACCAGGAAGCGCAGGATCGGGTCGCTGCGCAGTTTGTGCCAGGCGCCCGACAGGGTCATCATGCCGTTGATCATGCCGCCCCAGCTGGGTGCCAGCAGGATCAGCGACATCACCATGCCCAGCGACTGCGCCCAATCGGGCAGGGCGGTGTAGTGCAAGTGGTGCGGGCCGGCCCAGATGTACAGGGTGATCAGCGCCCAGAAGTGCACGATCGACAAGCGATACGAATACACCGGCCGTTCGGCCTGCTTGGGCACGTAGTAGTACATCATCCCCAGGAAGCCTGCGGTCAGGAAGAAGCCCACCGCGTTATGGCCGTACCACCACTGCACCATGGCATCGGTGGCGCCAGCGTAGACCGAGTAGGATTTGGTCAGGCTGACCGGCAGTTCCAGGTTGTTGACGATGTGCAGCAGCGCCACGGTCAGGATGAAGGCGCCGAAGAACCAGTTGCCGACGTAGATGTGTTTGGTGTTGCGCTTCATCAGCGTGCCAAAGAACACGATGGCGTAGCCCACCCAGACGATGGTGATCAGAATGTCGATCGGCCATTCCAGTTCGGCGTATTCCTTGGAGCTGGTGTAGCCCAGCGGCAGGCTGATGGCCGCCAGCAGGATAACCAGTTGCCAGCCCCAGAACGTGAACGCGGCCAGGCCCGGTGCGAACAGGGTGGTCTGGCAGGTGCGTTGCACCGAATAATAGGAGGTGGCGAACAGTGCGCAGCCGCCGAACGCGAAGATCACCGCATTGGTATGCAGGGGGCGCAGGCGGCCGAAGCTGGTCCAGGGGAGGTCGAAGTTGAGGGACGGCCAGGCGAGCTGGGCGGCGATGAAGACGCCGAGCCCCATCCCGACGATTCCCCACACCACCGTCATGATGGCGAATTGGCGGACCACCTTGTAGTTATAGGCGGTACTGCTGGTTGTGTTCATGTATGGGTTCCCATCCACGGTTATTTGGCAGGCTTTACAGCGAGGCAAGCATGATTAATGGGCAAAGTGCCGGTATTGACGGGGATCAATGGGCGAAGGTCGCAAATGTCCCAGGCTTGCGCTGCGATCCTCCGCGGGTTGCAGGTCAGGATGACTACAAGGGGTGCCTGATTCTGGCCCATGGCGCGGGCGCGCCGATGGACAGCGGGTTCATGGACGAAATGGCGCAAAGGCTTGCGGCTCTTGGGGTAGCGGTAGTGCGCTTCGAGTTCCCGTACATGGCCGAGCGCAGGGTTACCGGTGGCAAGCGGCCGCCGAACCCGCAGAAGGTGTTGCTTGAATGCTGGCGTGAGGTGTACCGGCAAGTGCGACCTTTGGTCGCGGGCAAGCTGGCCGTGGGGGGCAAGTCCATGGGCGGGCGCATGGCGAGCCTGCTGGCCGACGAACTGGGCGCGGATGCGCTGGTGTGCCTGGGCTATCCGTTCTACGCGGTGGGTAAACCCGAGAAGCCACGGGTAGAGCACCTGGCCGAGTTGAAGACACCGACGTTGATCGTGCAGGGCGAGCGGGATGCGCTGGGTAACCGCGAGGCGGTGGCGGGGTATGCGTTGTCGCCGGCGATCGAGGTGAGCTGGCTAGTGGCGGGGGACCATGACCTGAAGCCGTTGAAGGCTTCGGGGTTCAGCCATGAGCAGCATTTGCAGGCGGCGGCTGAACGCGTTGCTGATTTTCTGAAGGATTAGTGCTGGATTCTTCGCGGGTAAACCCGCACCTACAAGGACCGCACAACATCGAAGGTCGGCTCAGCACCCTGTAGGAGCGGGTTTACCCGCGAAGAGGCCGGAACAGGTCGGCGCTTAGTCGCGGTATTCGCACAGGTAAGCGGTATCCACCTTCACCTGCAGCTGGAACTTGCTGTCAGCCGGCACGTTGAACTTGTCACCGGCGTTGAAGGTTTCCCAGTTGTCGCTACCTGGCAGTTTCACGGTCAGCGCGCCCGATACCACATGCATGATCTCGCGCTTGGCAGTGCCGAATTCGTATTCGCCCGGAGCCATGACGCCGACAGTGGCCGGGCCTTCTTCGCCCGAGAATGCGATCGACTTGACGGTGCCGTTGAAGTACTCGTTGACCTGGAACATGGGCGACTCCTGAAAAGAGGTGCTGAAAAAGGGCTGGCCAGTATGCCCAAGCCCACAGGCGTCGTCATCTGCTTTCAGGGGCTGTTGGCGGGCAGGGTCAACGGTAATAGCCGCGCCGTGTTGCGCGCATCTTCCAGGGCCCTGTGCTGCTGCCCGCAAAAGTGCATGCCGGCCAGTTGCAGGGCGCCGTTCAGGCCGGTGGGGCGCTGCAGGTGGCGGGCCTTGGCAAAGCGTTGCTTGAGGTTGATGTGCGGCAATGTGCGCAGCAGGCTGTCGAGGCTGTGCTGCTGCCACTCCTGGTGCAGTTGCTGGCGGTCGTAGTCGCCCCAGCTGACCCAGGCCTGAAGCTGCCCGCGGTGGTGCCCCAGCCAGCGCTCGAAGCTTGCCCACACCTCGCGAAACGGCGCGGCGCTGTCCACGTCGGCCTGGCTGATGTGGGTCAGCTCACGGCAGAACGGGGTCAGCTGCGGCCGCCGCCGTGGCTTTACAAAACGCTGGAAATGGTCGACCTCGCGGCCTTCGCGGGTAACCAGGCTTGCGCCGATTTCAATGACTTCCATCTCTGTAACCGGCCACCCACCATCGTCGGTGGTGGCTTCCAGGTCGATCACCAACCAATGGCCCATACCAGGCTCCCCTGCAGATCCTGCTAGAGCGTAGCCAATGTCCGGGCATACGGCATCCTATGGCATTTTGCCGCCTGCTTTGGCACAAAGAGCAGGCGTCAGTAGTTGTGTCGCCCCTGGAAAACGCCTAGCTTAAGCGCATACAGGCATAAACCGTGATGAGTGTCCGTCTTGACTCCAGCGCCCGGCCTCAAGGCCTTGTCCACCCTGATGCTGCTGGCCGTGTTCTGGTTGGCGGCACCGGTATGGGCTGGCGAGGCGGTTGAAGTGAAGATTGGCGCAGCCCATTTCCCGCCTTACACAGTGCGCCCCGAGCAAGGTGCCGATACCGGTTTGCTGCCGCAGTTGGTCGATGCACTCAACCGGGCGCAGCAGCACTATCACTTCGTTCTGGTGCCTACGTCTATCCAGCGGCGCTTCGGTGACTTCCAGCAGGGCCGCACCGACATGGCGATTTTCGAGAACCCACAATGGGGCTGGGAGCAGATTGCCCATCAGGCCGTGGACATGGGCCTGGAAGATGCCGAAGTGTTCGTCGCCCGCAAGGCAAACGGCAATGATCCGCATTATTTCGATGACCTGCGCGGCAAACGCCTGGCCTTGTTCAACGGCTACCACTACGCGTTTGCCAGCTTCAACGCTGACCCGGACTACCTACGCAAGACATACAACGCGACCCTGACCTATTCCCACGACAGCAACCTGCTGATGGTGCAGGCCGGCCGCGCCGATATTGCCCTGGTCACGCGTTCCTACCTCAGTGATTTCCTGGCACGCAACCCGGCGAGCAGGGCGCAGCTGGTGCCTTCGCAACGCATTGACCAGGTCTATCACCACTACGCCTTGCTGCGCCCGGGGGCGCCTATCGGCGAGCAGTCGTTCGCTGCCCTGCTGCGTGGCCTGCGTGACAGCGGTGAACTGGCGCGCATCTTCGAGCCGTACCGTATCAAGGTGGCTGCACCGCAAGACTAAATTCCCGTGTTGCGGCAACGTTCCCTGCAGTGTGCCTTTTCTTCATTTTCGTGAGTCAAGCCCATGCCGTTCGATGCCGCTTCGCAGCCACAGTCACCGCCACGCTGGCGCAGCCTCAGTGCCGAGGAGGGCGACAGCTGGCTAAGCCTGGCCCTTGAAGGCCGCCCCCTGATCCAGTTGCGACTGGAGGCTGGCGCTTCTCTGCACGTTCACCTTGAGCGCTTTTGCCCCGAGCGCCCCTACCAAGCCTTGTGGGCCGCCTGTTATTGGTTACTGTCGCGCGATACGGCCTGCCAGCGCCTGACCTGGCACCTGCCCGAAGTGTTGCCGCAGGCGTTGGCCAGTGGCCTGCTGCTGGCCGGTGAACAGCCTGGCCAGTACCTGTGCGAGCGCGCACTGTTCTGGCAACTGCCGCAGCCGTGGCTGGGCGAGTCGGTTGCCGGGGTATATCCGCAGCAGATGCAGATCAGCAACGGCAAGCGCCACCCGCGCCGGGCGCCCAAGCCGCGGGGCGAAGTGTACCGGCGCTTCGATGCGCGCTTGGGCAGTTGGGTATCGCTGCGTACCCTGGAGATCGAGCATGACCTGGAGCGTTTCAACCGCTGGCAGAACAACCCTCGCGTGGAGGCGTTCTGGCAGGAGGGTGGCACGCTGGCGCAGCACCGCGAATACTTGGCCAAGCTCGAAGCCGACCCGCATACGTTGACGTTGATCGGTTGTTTCGATGACGAGCCGTTTGCCTACTTCGAGGCGTACTGGGCCAAGGAGGACCGCATTGCCCCCTTCTACCCGGCCGATGACTACGACCGCGGTATCCATATGCTGGTGGGAGAGGAGAGCCACCGAGGGCCGCACAAGGTGGCCAGCTGGCTATCGGCGTTGGTGCACTACCTTTTCCTGGATGACCCGCGCACCCAGCGGGTGGTGGCCGAGCCGCGCGCCGACAATGGCAAGATGATTGGCTACATGCACGACCAATGTTTCCATTGCGACAAGGAGTTCGACTTTCCACACAAGCGGGCGGCGTTGATGATTCTGGGGCGGGAGCGGTTTTTCGATCGTTGCAAGCTGACGTAGGGGCTAGTGTGGTGTTTCACAAATAACGACCATAACTCGCGGCGCTTTTTGCGCTCATGCGGCGTTGTCGCTCCTCGCCGTAGCTGGGCTACGACTCGTCGCGACGCCTTGCCTGAACGCAAAAATCGCTCGCGAGTTATTGGCCGTATTTGCAAAACACCACACTAGCGCTGCAAGCAAAAGCGAGAGCGATCCAGGTTCGCTCTCGCGTTTGCTTGAAGCTATCTTCAGGCCTGCCGACTGGCCGTCTTGCGGCAATGCACCAGTGCATCGCGGATCATGAAGTTGACCAAGGTCGGCGATACGCCCAGTTCCTTGGCAATGTCCTTCTGCGGCACGCCATTAAGGCGGTACATCTCGAAAGCATAGCGGGTGCGTGGCGGCAGTTCGTTCAAGGCCTCCGCGATGTCGTTCAGCGCGGCGCGGTTGATATGGGTGGCTTCGGGCGAGGCGTTCTGCACCACCACGTTCATGCCTTCCTCTTCACTACCGGAGTACTTCAGCTCCATCGCCTGCTTGCGATAGTGGTCGATCGCCAGGTTGCGCACGATCTGGAACAGGTAGCTCAGCTGGGCCTTGAACGATGAGGTGATCTGCGGGGCGGTGCTGAGCCGGAAAAAGGCATCCTGTACCACGTCCTCAGCCCGCGAGCGGCAGCCTGTGATGCGGGCGGCGATCTTGACCAGAATGCTGCGGTTGTCGACGAAGGCCTGCAGTAATGGTGAATCGCACTTACTTGTGGATAGTTGTTCCGCCATGGAAATCACCTTGTCACAGAGGGGAGAGGAGGCGCCCAAGGTTGGGAAGCTTCCTACGACGTGCGACAAACTATGCAAGATGATAATAATTGTCAAATGCGAAATGTAATTAGTATCTGTGGGTTTCAGTTCTAAAGCGCGGTTGGCTTTGGGGGTATGCCTTATCAACCCTTAATGCCTGACCTGCCCGCTAATTTCTCCCCCTGCCCATCCGTTCCCCTGTGTACATCCCCGGTCGAATACGTTGCCCGCCCACGTTAGCGGAGCAGCTGTCAGACCTAACCAGACACTGGCAGGAACACCCAATGACGGACGCCTTCGAACTCCCGCTCTCGCTGGTCCAGGCCCTGGCGCAACGCGCCGCGCAGACCCCGGACAGGATTGCCCTGCGCTTTCTCGCCGACACGCCCGGTGAGCAGGCCGTGCTCAGCTACCGGGACCTCGACCAGCGTGCACGCACCATCGCCGCCGCCTTGCAGGCGCGCGCCAGCTTCGGTGACCGTGCCGTGCTGTTGTTCCCCAGCGGGCCAGATTACGTGGCGGCGTTCTTCGGCTGCCTGTATGCCGGGGTCATCGCGGTGCCGGCCTACCCGCCGGAGTCGGCGCGCCAGCACCACCAGGAGCGTTTGCTGTCGATCATCGATGACGCCGAGCCGTGCCTGCTGCTGACCGTGGCGGCGCTGCACGACAGCCTGCAGGGCCTGGAAGCCCTGGCGGCGGACAATGCCCCCCAACTGCTGGCAGTGGATGGCTTGGACCCGGCCCTGGCTGCGAACTGGCGTGAACCCGCGCTCAAGGGCGATGACATCGCCTTTCTGCAGTACACCTCCGGTTCCACCGCGCTGCCCAAGGGCGTGCAGGTCAGCCATGGCAACCTGGTGGCCAACGAGCAACTGATCCGCCAAGGCTTTGGCATCGACCTCAACCCCGACGATGTGATCGTCAGCTGGCTACCGCTGTACCATGACATGGGCCTGATCGGCGGCCTGCTGCAGCCGATCTTCAGTGGCGTGCCTTGCGTGCTGATGTCGCCGGGGTACTTCCTGGCCCGGCCGTTGCGCTGGTTGCAGGCCATCAGCGAATACGGTGGCACCATCAGCGGCGGGCCCGACTTCGCTTATCGCCTGTGCAGCGAGCGGGTCAGTGAGGCTTCGCTGGCCGGGCTCGACCTGAGCCGCTGGCGCGTGGCCTATTCCGGCTCCGAGCCGATCCGCCAGGACAGCCTGGCCACCTTCGCCGACAAGTTCCAGGCCTGTGGCTTCGACCCGCAGAGCTTCTTCGCCAGTTATGGCCTGGCCGAAGCCACCCTGTTCGTCAGCGGCAGCCGTCGTGGCCAGGGTATCGCCGCGCTTGAGCTGGATGCCAAAGCCTTCGCCGCCAACCGCGCCGAACCCGGCACTGGCAGCGTGCTGATGAGTTGCGGCTTCCCGCAGCCGGGGCACGCGGTACGCATCGTCGAGCCGCAACAGTTGCAAGTGCTGGGCGACAACCAGGTGGGGGAAATCTGGGCAGGCGGCCCGAGCATCGCCCGGGGCTACTGGCGCAACCCAGAAGCCAGCGCTCGAACCTTCGTCGAAATGGACGGCCAGACCTGGCTGCGTACCGGCGACCTGGGCTTCATGCGTGACGGCGAGGTATTCGTCACCGGGCGTCTGAAGGACATGCTGATCGTGCGTGGGCAAAACCTGTACCCACAAGACCTGGAGAAAACCCTCGAGCGCGAAGTTCAGGTGCTGCGCAAAGGCCGGGTGGCGGTGTTCGCCGTCGAGCACCAAGGCGAGGAGGGCATCGGTGTCGCGGTGGAGATCAGCCGCAACGTGCAAAAGGCACTCAAGCCCCAGGACCTGATCAAGACTCTGCGCCAGGTCGTCGCCGACACCTGCCGACAGGCCCCGGCCGTGGTCCTGCTGCTGAACCCCGGCGCGCTGCCGAAGACCTCCAGCGGCAAGTTGCAGCGCTCTGCCTGCCGGCTGCGCATGGACGATGGCAGCCTGGACTGCTATGCCCGTTTCCCTGAGGTGAGCGAAGCCGGTACCCGTGCATCCGCTGGCGACGAGCTGCAAGCACGCATCGCCGCTGTGTGGCGCGACATCCTCAAGGTAGAGGCGGTGGCCGCGGACGACCACTTCCTGCTGCTGGGCGGTAACTCCATCGCCGCCACCCAGGCCACAGCGCGCCTGGCCGATGAGTTGGGTATCGACCTGAGCCTGCGTACCCTGTTCGAGGCGCCGGTACTGGCCGACTACAGCAAGGCCGTGGCACAGATCATCGCCGATGGCGCCGATGGCGCCGCTGGCGCCGCTGGCACCGCTGGCACCGCAGCCATCACCACGCTGGAGCGCGCCCAGGCGTTGCCCCAGTCGCTGGCGCAAAACCGCTTGTGGCTGCTTTGGCAGCTGGAACCGCAATCAGCGGCCTACAACATTCCCGCCGGCTTGCACCTGCGTGGCGAGCTGGATGTCAACGCTCTGCAAGTGGCCTTCCAGGCACTGGTGGCGCGCCATGAATCGCTGCGTACCGTGTTCAGCGAAGAGAATGGCCAGGCGCTGCAGCGTATCCTGCCTCAACAGCCGTTCAGCCTGCACCGCCTGGACCTTGAAGGGCACTCGCCCGAGCAGGTTGCCGCGCAGCGTGAAACCGAGGCCCGCCAGCCGTTCGACCTCACCCAGGGCCCGCTGCTGCGGGTAACCCTGGTGCGCCTGGGCGACGAAGAGCATCAGCTGTGGGTGACCCTGCACCACATCGTTGCTGACGGCTGGTCGCTGAACATCCTGCTCGAAGAATTCGCCAAGCTGTATGCCGCTCGCTGCCAAGGCCTGGAGGCCAACCTGGCGCCGTTGCCCCTGGGTTACGCCGACTACGGCAGCTGGCAGCGGCAATGGCTGGCTGACGGTGAAGCCGAACGCCAGTTGCAGTACTGGAAGGCACACCTTGGTGGTGAGCTGCCGGCGCTCGACCTGTGCACTGACCACCCGCGCGCCAGCCAGCGCGAGCACAGCGCTGCGCGCTTCAACCTCAAGGTGCCGGCCAGGCTTGGCGAAGCGCTCAAGAGCCTTGCCCACCAGCAGCAGGCCAGCCTGTTCATGGTCCTGCTGGCAGGTTGGCAGGCGCTGCTGCAGCGCTACAGCGGCCAGGCCGATATCCGCGTCGGCGTGCCCAACGCCAACCGCCCGCGCCTGGAAACCCAAGGCATGGTCGGTTTCTTCATCAATACGCAGGTGCTGCGAGCGCAATTCGATGGCCGTCACTCGTTTACCCAGTTGCTGACCCAGGTACGACAGGCCACGTTGCAAGCCCAGGCTAATCAGGACCTGCCCTTCGAACAGCTTGTCGAAGCCCTGCCCGATGCGCGCGAACAGGGCCTGTTCCAGGTCATGTTCAACCACCAGCAACGCGACCTGTCAGCCCTGCGGCGTCTGCCGGGGCTGTTGGCCGAAGAGCTGGCGTGGCACAGCCGCGAAGCCAAGTTCGACTTGCAGTTGCACAGTGAGGAGGACCATCTGGGCCGCCTGAGCCTGGCCTTCGACTACGCCACGGAGCTGTTCGAAGCCAGCACCGTCGAACGTCTGGCCCATCACCTGCTGGCGCTGCTGGAACAGGTGTGTGCCGCGCCGCAGCAGGCGCTGGGCGACGTGCAACTGCTGGATGAGCCCGGCCGTGCGCAGCTGCTGGGTTGGGGCCAGGCACCGGCCGCCGCAGCGCAGCACCTGTTGGTCGAACAACTCAATGAGCAGGCACGCCTGACGCCGCAGCGCACCGCCCTGGTTTGGGACGGGGGCAGCCTGGATTACGCCGGGCTGCACCAGCAAGCCAACCGCCTGGCCCACTACCTGCGTGACAAAGGCGTCGGCCCCGATACCTGTGTGGCCATTGCCATCGAGCGCTCACCGCAATTGCTGGTCGGCCTGCTAGCCATTCTCAAGGCCGGCGGTGCCTACGTGCCGCTGGATGTCGATTACCCTGCCGAACGCCTGGCCTACATGCTGGCCGACTGCGACGCCCGTTTGCTACTGAGCCACAGCAGCCTGCTGGGCAAGCTGCCGCAGGTCGACGGTGTCAGCGCCATTGCCCTCGACCAGTTGCACCTGGACAGCTGGCCCAGCCATGCCCCCGGCCTGCACCTGCACGGCGACAACCTGGCCTACGTTATCTATACCTCCGGCTCCACCGGGCAGCCCAAGGGCGTAGGCAATACCCATGCGGCGTTGGCCGAGCGCCTGCAGTGGATGCAGACGACCTATGCGCTGAATGACAGCGACGTGCTGATGCAGAAAGCGCCGATCAGTTTCGACGTCTCGGTGTGGGAATGCTTCTGGCCGCTGGTCACCGGCTGCAAGCTGGTGCTCGCCGGCCCTGGTGAACACCGCGACCCGCAGCGTATCGCTGCCCTGGTGCAGGCTTATGGGGTGACTACGCTGCACTTTGTACCGCCGCTGTTGCAGGTGTTCGTCCAGGAGCCGCAGGCGGGGGCCTGCAGTAGCTTGCGCCGGGTGTTCTCGGGTGGCGAAGCGTTGTCCGCCACGCTGCGTGACCGCGTGCTGCAGGTGCTGCCGCAGGTGCAGCTGCACAACCGGTACGGCCCGACCGAAACCGCCATCAACGTCACCCACTGGCACTGTCAGGTGGTGGACGGCGAGCGCTCGCCCATCGGCCGCCCGCTGGGCAATGTGCTGTGCCGCGTGCTGGACGATGAGCTGGAACTGAGCGCCCCCGGTGTGCCGGGCGAACTGTACCTCGGTGGCGCGGGCCTGGCCCGTGGTTACCTGGGCCGCCCCGGCCTCACTGCCGAGCGCTTCGTACCCCAGGCCGACGGCAATGGTCAGCGTCTGTACCGCAGTGGCGATCGCGCCCGCTGGCAGGTTCAGCTGGAGGCCCTGGAATACCTTGGCCGCCTCGACCAGCAGGTCAAGGTGCGCGGTTTCCGCGTCGAGCCCGAGGAAGTGCAGGCCTGCCTGCTGGCACAGGCAGGTGTGGAACAGGCGCTGGTGCTGATCCACAAGGACGCCGTTGGCGCGCAACTGGTCGGCTATTACAGTGGCAGCGCCCAGCCTGCCGAGGTGCTGGCCGTACTGGCTGAGCAATTGCCAGCCTACATGGTGCCGGCGCAACTCATCCCTTTGGCACAGATGCCACTGGGCCCCAGCGGCAAGGTCGACCGCAAGGCACTGCCTGCTCCAGTGTGGCAGCAGCGTGAGCATGTCGAGCCACGAACCGAGCTGCAACAACAGGTCGCGGCCATCTGGCGCGACGTGTTGAATCTGCCGCGCATTGGCTTGCAGGACGACTTCTTCGCCCTTGGTGGCCACTCGTTGCTGGCTACCCAGATCGTTTCGCGCACCCGCCAGGCCTGCGATGTCGAGCTGCCGCTCAAGGCCCTGTTCGAAGCCAGCGAGCTGGGCGCCTTCTGTGCCGAGATCGCCCGCCTGCGCGCGGCCGGCGAGCGCAACCTGCAAGGTGCAATCGCCCGTGTCGACAGCCGTCAGGCGGTGCCGCTGTCGTACTCGCAGCAGCGCATGTGGTTCCTCTGGCAGATGGAGCCGGACAGCCCGGCGTACAACGTCGGCGGCATGGCACGCCTGCGCGGCACCCTGCACGTGGACGCCTTCGAGCGTGCGCTGCAGGCGCTGATCGTGCGTCACGAAACCTTGCGCACCACGTTCCCCAGCATCGACGGCGTGCCGTACCAGTGCGTGGCCGAAGACAGCGGCCTGCATCTGGACTGGCAAGACTTCAGCGCTTTGTCAGACGATGCCCGCCAGCAACGTTTGCAACAACTGGCCGACGACCAGGCGCACCAGCCCTTCGACCTGGAGCGGGGTCCGCTGCTGCGCGCCTGCCTGGTCAAGGCCAACGAGCGCGAGCACTTCTTTGTGCTGACGCTGCACCACATCGTCACCGAAGGCTGGGCCATGGACATCTTCGCCCGCGAGCTGGGCGAGCTGTACGAAGCCTTTGTCGATGACCGCGAGTCGCCACTGGCGCCGCTGCCGGTGCAGTACCTGGACTACAGCGTGTGGCAACGGCAATGGCTGGAAAGCGGCGAGGGCGCTCGACAACTGGCCTACTGGAAGCATCGCCTGGGCGACGAGCACCCGGTGCTGGCGTTGCCTGCCGACCGCCCGCGTCCGGCAGTCCAGAGTCACCGTGGCGAGCTGTACCGCTTCGAACTCGATCCGGCACTGGTGGCCCGTGTGCATGCTTTCAATAGCCAGCGCGGCCTGACCCTGTTCATGACCATGACCGCCACCCTGGCCGCCTTGCTGCACCGCTACAGTGGCCAGCGCGACCTGCGTATCGGCGCGCCGGTGGCCAACCGCATCCGCCCGGAAAGCGAAGGCCTGATCGGCGCTTTCCTCAACACCCAGGTGCTGCGCTGCGAGCTGGACGGCCAGATGACCGCCAGCGCGCTGCTGGAGCAGGTTCGCCAGGCTGCCATCGAAGGCCAGTCGCACCAGGACCTGCCGTTCGACCAACTGGTAGAGGCCCTGCAGCCCCCACGCAGCAGTGCCTACAACCCGCTGTTCCAGGTGATGTGCAACGTGCAGCGCTGGGCCTTCCAGCAAAGCCGCACGCTGGCCGGCATGCAGGTGGACTACCTGGTCAACGATGCCAGCGCCACCAAGTTCGACCTGTACCTGGAGGTGACCGACCTGGACGGCCGGCTGGGCTGCTGCCTGACCTACAGCCGCGACCTGTTCGACGCGCCGCGTATCGCGCGCATGGCCGAGCATTGGCAACAACTGCTGGTCGGTTTGCTCGACAACCCGCAACACCGCCTGTGCGAACTGCCAATGCTGAGCAGTGCCGAGCAACAAGTGCTTACAGGCCAATTGCAGGGCGAACACGATTTCGACCTTGGCCAGACCCTCCACGGTCTGTTCGCTGCCCAGGCCGCGCGCACGCCACAGGCTGGCGCGCTGACCTTCGCCGGCCAGCACTTGACCTACGCCGAGCTCGACCAGCAGGCCAACCGCCTGGCGCGTGCCCTGCGCGAACGGGGTGTCGGCCCGCAGGTGCGCGTGGGCCTGGCGCTGGAGCGCTCGCTGGAAATGGTCGTCGGCCTGCTGGCCATCCTCAAGGCCGGCGGCGCCTATGTACCGCTCGACCCCGAGTACCCGCTCGACCGCCTGCGCTACATGATCGAAGACAGCCGCATCGGCTTGCTGCTCAGCCAGCGTGCGCTGCTGCACACCCTGGGCGAGCTGCCTGAAGGCGTGGCCAGCTGGAGCCTGGAAGACGATGCCGCCAGCCTGGCGGCCTACAGCGATGCGCCGCTGGACAACCTCAGCCTGCCGCAGCACCAGGCTTACCTGATCTACACCTCAGGCTCCACTGGCAAACCCAAGGGCGTGGTGGTCAGCCATGGGGAGTTCGCCATGCACTGCCAGGCGGTGATCGCCGCATTTGGCATGCGCAGCGATGATTGCGAGCTGCATTTCTATTCGATCAACTTCGACGCTGCCAGCGAGCGACTGTGGGTGCCGCTGTTGTGTGGTGCGCGTGTGGTATTGCGCGCCCAGGGGCAGTGGGGCGCCGAGGACATCTGCCAGTTGGTGCGCGAACAGCAGGTGAGCATTCTGGGCTTTACCCCCAGCTACGGCAGCCAGCTGGCGCAGTACCTGGGCGGGCGGGGCGAACAATTGCCGGTACGCCTGGTGATTACCGGTGGCGAAGCGCTGACCGGCGAGCACCTGCAGCGTATTCGCCAGGCATTTGCGCCGCAGCAGTGCTTCAATGCCTACGGCCCGACCGAAACCGTGGTCATGCCGCTGGCGTGCCTGGCGCCAGACGCGTTGCCAGCAGACCTTGGCAGCGTACCGATCGGCCGCGTCATCGGTAGCCGTACGGCCTACATCCTCGACGAGGATCTGGCCTTGTTGCCGCAAGGCGGCATTGGCGAACTGTATGTCGGCGGCGCCGGCCTGGCCCAGGGTTACCACGACCGGCCAGGCCTCACTGCCGAGCGCTTTGTCGCCGACCCGTTCAGTGCCGAAGGCGGGCGCCTGTACCGTACCGGCGACCTGGTACGCCTGGGTACCGATGGCCTGGTGGAGTATGTCGGCCGTGCCGACCAGCAGGTGAAGATCCGCGGCTTCCGCATCGAACTGGGCGAAATCGAGAGCCGCCTGCAAGCGCACGAGGAAGTCGACGAGGCCGTCGTGCTGGCGCTGGACTTGCCGGGCGGCAAGCAGTTGGTGGGCTATCTGGTGTGCAGGCAGGCCACCGCCGGTAGCAACGCGCAACAACTGCTGCGCGAAGCGGTGAAAGCCGATGCCCGCCAGCACCTGCCCGACTACATGGTGCCTGCGCACCTGGTGCTGCTCGACAGCCTGCCGCTGATGGGCAACGGCAAGCTCGACCGCCGCGCGCTGCCATTGCCGGACCTTGAGCAGGCGCGGCAGCAATACCAGCCCCCTGGCAATGAGGTGGAAGCACAGCTGGCGCAGATCTGGCGCGATGTGCTCAACGTTGCCCGGGTCGGCGTGCAGGACAACTTCTTCGAGCTGGGGGGCGACTCGATCCTGTCGATTCAGGTGGTCAGCCGCGCCCGGCAGGCCGGCTTGCAATTCACCCCGCGCGACCTGTTCCAGCATCAGACCATCCAGACCCTGGCAGCTGTGGTTCAGCTCAGCGAAGCCGTGAGCACGGTGGAGCAGGGACTGCGCCAGGGCCAGGCCGGGTTGACGCCGATCCAGCACTGGTTCTTCGACAGTGACGTGCCACAGCCGCAACACTGGAACCAGGCCGTGCTGCTGGAGGTGCGCCAACCCTTGGTTGAGGCCACCCTTGCACAGGCATTGGCTGCGCTGGTGCAGCACCATGACAGCCTGCGCCTGCGCTTCAGCGACGCCCAGGGCCGCTGGCAGGCCCAGTACGTGCAGCCTGGCGCCGAGCAACTGCTGTGGAGCGCCACTGTCGCCGATTTCAATGATTGTCAGGCACTCTACACCGACGTGCAGCGCAGCCTGGACCTGCAACAGGGGCCGCTACTGCGCGCCTTGCTGGTGCGTGACGGGCAGGGCACCCAGCGGTTGCTGCTGGCGATTCATCACCTGGTGGTTGATGGCGTGTCCTGGCGTGTGCTGCTGGAAGACCTGCAGGCGCTGTACCGTGGCCAGTCTCTGCCGGCCAAGACCCACGCCGTCGGCGACTGGGCCGCGCGCCTGGCCAGCTACGCCGGCAGCGATTCGCTGCGTGACGAACTGGCCTGGTGGCAAGGCCAGCTGGGCGGTGTGCGTCGCGAATTGCCGTGCGACCATCCGCAGGGCGGCAATTTGCATCGCCACGCTCAAACCCTGGCCATCGGCCTGGACGTGGAGCAAACCCGGCAGCTGTTGCAACTGGCCCCGGCGGCTTACCACACCCAGGTCAACGACCTGCTGTTGACTGCACTGGCGCGGGCCTTGTGCCGCTGGTGCGGCGATGAAGAAGTGCTGGTGCAGCTCGAAGGCCATGGCCGTGACGGCCTGTTCGAAGACATGGACCTGACCCGCAGCGTCGGCTGGTTCACCAATGCCTACCCACTGAGCCTGCGTCCGCTGCCAGGTGAAGACGACGCGGCGCGGGCCGGTTCGATCAAGCGCATCAAGGAACAACTGCGCCAGGTGCCGCACAAGGGCCTGGGCTACGGCGTACTGCGTTACCTGGCGGATGCCGCCGGGCGCGAACAGATGGCGGCCTTGCCGCAGGCGCGCATCACCTTCAACTACCTGGGCCAGTTCGACCAGCAGTTCGACAGTGCGGCCTTGTTCCAGCCTCTGGAGGCACCGGCCGGATTGGCGCATGACCTCGATGCGCCGTTGCCCAACTGGTTGAGCGTCGATGGCCAGGTGTATGGCGGTGCTCTGCAATTGCGCTGGACCTTCAGCGCCGAGCGCTACGACCAGCAGACCATCGCGGGTCTGGCTGAGGCCTATCGTCAGGAGCTGCTGGCGCTGGTCGCGCATTGCCTGGCCGATGGCAATGGCAGCTTCACCCCATCAGACTTCCCGCTGGCGCACCTGACTCAGGAGCAGATCGACGCATTGCCGGTCCCGGCCGCGCAGATCGAGGACGTTTACCCGCTGACGCCGATGCAGGAAGGCATGCTGCTGCACACCCTGCTGGAGCCGGGCACTGGCCTCTACTACATGCAGGACCGCTACCGTATCAACAGCGCCCTCGACCCTGAGCGTTTCGCCCAGGCCTGGCAGGCGGTGGTGGCGCGCCACGAAGCGTTGCGCGCCTCGTTCAGCTGGAACAGCGGCGAGGCGATGCTGCAGATCATCCACAAGCCGGGCAACCTGGCGGTGGACTACCAGGACTGGCGCGGCCTTGCTGAGGATACCCAGGAGCAGCGCCTGCAGGCCCTGCACAAGCAGGAGCGCGAGGCCGGCTTTGCCTTGCTCAGCGAGGCACCGTTCCACCTGCGCCTGGTGCGCGTGGCCGATGAACGCTACTGGTTCATGATGAGCAACCACCACATCCTTATCGATGCCTGGTGCCGCTCGCTGTTGATGAACGATTTCTTCGAGGTCTACCAGGCCCTTGGCGAAGGCCGTCAGGCCCAACTGCCGGTGCCGCCGCGTTACCGCGATTACATCGGTTGGCTGCAACGCCAGGGCCTGGACGACGCACGCGCCTGGTGGCAGGCCAACCTGGCCGGCTTCGAACGTGCCACAGCCATCCCTAGCGACCGCCCGCTGCGCCATGACCACGCCGGTAGCGGCATGGTCGTCGGCGACTGCTACACCCGCCTGGAGGTGAGTGATGGTGTGCGTCTGCGCGAACTGGCCCAGGCTCATCAGCTCACCGTCAACACCTTCGCCCAGGCGGCCTGGGCCTTGGTGTTGGCGCGTTACAGCGGCGACCGCGATGTGGCCTTTGGCGTGACCGTGGCCGGTCGCCCGGTGAGCATGCCGCAGATGCAGCGCACCGTCGGCCTGTTCATCAACAGCGTGGCCCTGCGCGTGCAGTTGCCCGCGGCGGGTGAGCGCTGCAGCGTACGCCAGTGGCTGCAAGGCCTGCTGCAAAGCAACATGGAGCTGCGCGAGTACGAATACCTGCCGCTGGTGGCGATCCAGGCGTGCAGCGAGCTGCCCAAGGGCCAGCCGCTGTTCGACAGCCTGTTCGTGTTCGAGAATGCGCCGGTTGAAACCGCCGTGCTCGATCACGCCCAGCACCTGAACGCCAGCTCCGACTCGGGCCGTACCCACACCAACTTCCCGCTGACGGCGGTGTGCTACCCGGGTGATGACCTGGGCCTGCACCTGTCGTTCGACCAGCGCTACTTCGACTACCCGACCGTCGAGCGCCTGCTGGCCGAATTCAAGCGCCTGCTGCTGGCGCTGGTACAAGGTTTTGAAGGGGAGGTGAGCGAGCTACCGTTGCTGAGCGCCCAGGAGCAAGGCTTCCTGCTGGAGGACTGCAACCGGACCGAGCGGGTTTATCCGCTGGAACAAAGCTACATCGCGCAGTTCGAAGCGCAGGTCGTGGCGCATCCACAGCGTACCGTGGCCCGCTGCCTGGAGGCGTCCTATGATTACGCCGGGCTGAACCTGGCGGCCAACCGCCTGGGCCATGCGCTGGTGGCTGCTGGGGTCTGCGTGGACCAGCCAGTGGCACTGCTTGCCGAGCGTGGGTTGCCGCTGCTGGGCATGATCGTTGGCAGCTTCAAGGCCGGCGCCGGCTACCTGCCGCTGGACCCGGGCCTGCCGGCGGCGCGCCTGCAAAGCATCATCCAGCTCAGCCGCACGCCAGTGCTGGTGTGCAGCGCGGCCTGCGCCGAGCAGGGGCGGCAGTTGCTCGGTGAGCTGGAGACTGCGCTGCGGCCGCGACTGCTGGTCTGGGAAGACATCCAGGCCAACCCGATCGCAAGCCACAACCCGGGCATCCACAGTGGCCCGGACAACCTCGCCTACGTGATCTACACCTCAGGCTCGACCGGCCTGCCAAAAGGGGTGATGGTCGAGCAGCGCGGCATGCTCAACAACCAGCTGAGCAAGGTGCCGTACCTGGCCCTGAGCGAGCAGGACGTGATTGCCCAGACCGCCTCGCAAAGCTTCGACATTTCAGTCTGGCAGTTCCTGGCTGCGCCGCTGTTCGGCGCCAAGGTAGAGATCGTGCCTAACGCCATCGCCCATGACCCGCATGGCCTGCTGGCGCACGTGCATGCCACTGGCATCACCGTGCTGGAGAGCGTGCCGTCGCTGATCCAGGGCATGCTGGCCAGCGACCACCAGGCCCTCGACGGCCTGCGCTGGATGCTGCCGACCGGCGAGGCCATGCCACCGGAGCTGGCGGCGCAGTGGCTGCAGCGCTACCCGCAGATCGGCCTGGTCAATGCCTATGGGCCGGCGGAGTGCTCGGATGACGTGGCGTTCTTCCGCGTCGATGCCGCCTCGACCCAAGGCAGCTACCTGCCAATCGGCACGCCAACCGACAACAACCGGCTGTACCTGTTCGGCGAGGACCAGGCGCTGGTGCCGCTGGGTGCGGTGGGCGAGCTGTGCGTGGCTGGTACGGGTGTAGGCCGTGGCTACGTCGGTGACCCGGTGCGCACGGCGCTGGCGTTCATCCCTCACCCTTACGGGGCGCCGGGCGAACGCCTGTACCGCACTGGCGACCTGGCGCGGCAACGCCCGGACGGTGTGCTGGAGTACGTCGGGCGCATCGACCATCAGGTGAAGATTCGCGGCTATCGCATCGAGCTGGGCGAGATCGAGGCCCGGCTGCATGAGCAGGCGGAAATTCGCGATGCTGCCGTGGCGGTGCAGGAGGGTGTGAACGGCAAGCATCTGGTTGGCTACCTGGTGGCGCACCAAGGCGTCAGTGCCGATGCCGCGTTGCTGGAGCAGGTCAAGCAACGTCTGCGTGCCGAGTTGCCGGAGTACATGGTGCCGTTGCATTGGGGCTGGTTCGACAGCTTGCCGCACAACGCCAACGGCAAGCTCGACCGCAAGGCCCTGCCAGCCATCGACATCGGCGGCCAGTACAGTCAGGCCTATCAGGCGCCACGCAACGAATTGGAGGACGTGTTGGCGGGTATTTGGGCCGATGTGCTCAAAGCCGAGCGGGTGGGGGTGCACGACAACTTCTTCGAGCTGGGCGGGCATTCGCTGCTGGCCACGCAGATCGCTTCGCGGGTGCAGAAGCAGCTACAGCTGAACGTGCCGCTGCGGGCGATGTTCGAGTGCAGCACGGTGGAGGCGTTGGCCGAGTATGTACAGGGGCTGCAGGGCAGTGCGCTGGATGATGACAAGATCGACCGGCTCAGTGACCTGATGGCGGAGCTGGAGGGGCTGTGATGGGCAGGGGCGCTTGGCGCCCCCTCTCAATGGCCACGGTACCTAGACCAAAGCATTGATAAAGGCTTCATCCAGCGATTTGGCACGGTGGCGTTCCATGAACTGTCCACCACTGTCAAACGCTTCCAGTCGTTTGTTTGCGAGCATATAAAAGCGCTGGCAGTTTTTCGTGATTTCCTCTGTGTAATGAGAAGATATCAGCACGCTCGCACCTTCCGCGCACGCGCTTTTTATACCGAGCCATATATAATGTCGAAATTCAGGGTCCACGCCAGCCGTTGGCTCGTCAAGAATGATCAAGTCACTGTTTAAAAGCAACAAGGTCAGCGTGAAGTAGCTGCGAATTTCACCGTAGCTGCAATTGGCGGCTTTTTTCTTGGCAATTTCTGCATATCGCTTGGACAGTGACGGGGACCATTTGGCTAGTTTCGAGAGAATCTCTGTGTGATCTGGGGAAACGTTGGGGGTCAGGCTGGTGATTAGCTTGCCCGCTTCGTCCATGCGCAGTAAGGGGGGCGGTGTAAGGATTTGGGTCAAATAGGCCTGACGCCTGGATACATTGGAAATGGTGCCTTTCGCCGGTTTCTTTATTTTACAGATGAGGTCGAAAAGGGTTGTCTTTCCGGCCCCGTTGTTGCCCAGAATGCCAACCAGTTCCCCCGCTTTTATAGTGAGTTCAATGTCGTTCAGCAGCGGGTTTCCGCTGTATCCGAAGTGAAGGTTGTTTATAGTTAAAATGTCCATCAGTATCGGCTCCATATGGGTTGGATTCTGAAATACCTTCCGGTCAGGTATGTCGAGGCCGCAGAGGCCGAAAGAGCAATCAGGAAACTGTTGAGAAGGGGCATTTCGCCATGGAAGATCTGCGCTTAGAAAGAGCGGGTTGATCAGCGTTAGCGTATGCGAAGCATCGTGCCCCAGCGTGGCACCGGTGTATCCGGAGACCAGCATGAGAAATGACATGAGTGAGAAAAGTGTGCTGGCTGTGCTGAATTTTATCGGCAGCGCAGCGATCCCCAGGCCGATACAGGTGAACATGAGGTAGCTGGTGTAAAAGCATGCCATCAGATAGAGGTATTCAGGAAGTGAGTAGTGACCTCGTAAGGGTTTGGTCAAGAGGTAGAATAGTGTGGCGTAAAGCGAGCTCAATAAAAAATAACTGAGTGTGTGGGCAGTCAGGAATAGCTTGATTGCGCTGTGTTGGTAGATGAAGGACCGCGTGAAGCCACTTTCCCTCCTGCCGATGAGGTAGAAGCTGAATCCAAAGAACGCGAGGGTAGCAGAGATGTATGAGTAGAACCAGGCGGCTGAAGCGGTATAGGTCGAGGCTACATGCGTTGGCTGGGTGATGATGAAGAGTATGCAAGGGGCCAGCGCTGACCAAAGAAGCGATGTGGGCTCCCTCAAGTGCTCAGTGGTCAAGATTTTTGTGATGCTCGTGATTTTTTGTGCGCTGCGGATACAGTGGTTTGGATTCATGAGTAGACCAATTTGGTGTCATTGTTGCGGTGTTATTTGATTTCGCAGTGAGTGTCGAAGCCAATGCCATGAGGGTAATGCCAAATTGATTTTTCATGAGTGTCTCCTGGTTTTTGGTGTGGTCTGAAATGTATGGGTATGGAGGTTTAGGCGTTCGGTTGTTTCAAGTCAATCTTTCGGTGGGGATGGCGTGGCTGGACGTGATATTGGAATGTTCGGTTTAAAGCTATTTTTGTGGGGAAATTCTTCAGAAGGGTCTTGCTTAAATCTGATAATGTTTTTTGGGGTTTATTTTTTCTTCTAATTGTGTAAGAAATTTCTGTTTTTGATGCTCGAACGCTCTGTTGTGAATGTCCGAATGTTCTTTATTGTGCGTGTGTGTAGGATTTGAATAAGGGAAGCAAGCAAACGATGTTTAACGACAGGGCGTGCCGAATAATTGTTTCTAGATATGTTGAGTGGCAGATTTAAATCTGCGCGGGGTAGATTTGCCCGGTCGGGAGATTTAATGCTTGCGAAAGAACGGCCTGCGTCCAATCACCAATGTGTGTCCACTCCCGATCAGCGTAGGAGCGGGTTTACCCGCGAATACAGTGGCGGCGGCAACGGTGAACGGCTGGTGGAAATTGGCCAGCAGGTCCGGCCCTTTCGCGGGTAAACCCGCTCCTACGGCCGACCGCGCAGGCCTTGCGATCACGGGCCTGGCGCAAAACCCAGCCGTTAGCGCGAGCCCCGTAGGAGCGGGTTCACCCGCGAACACCGGCGTAGCCGGTGCCATGCCCCGCGTCACCTGCTTCGCGGCGCTCGATCTGTGCCCCACCACATGCACTAACGCTTGCCCAGAATCTTCCCAAGCATCTCCGGCCGTGGTGCCCCTTGCTGGCTTTGCAGGTTGCCTTGCTCATCCTGATAGAAAATGGCCGGAGTCGCCTGCAACCCCATCTCTTCCATCAACGCCATGTTCGCCGCCAGCTTCTGTTGCACAGCCTCTGGCACCTGTTCCAGCGCCTTCAGGGTACTGGCCTTGCCGGCCTTTTCATGCTGTTGCAGTGCCTTGACCGGGTCTTTCGCTGCCAGCAGTGCCGCCGATTTGCCCGGGCTGTCTTCGCGGATGATGCCGACCATGATATGGCGCAACTGCACCTTGCCCGACTCTACCCACGGCCGCGCCTGTTCCCAGAACATGTTGCAGTAGGGGCAGTTCGGGTCGCTGAACAGGTACACCTTGCGCGGCGCATCGGCCTTGCCGTCGGCGATCCACGCGGTTTTTTCCATTTTCGCCCAGATTTCCTTGCTCATCGGCGCGTATACCAGCTTTTGCAGCGGCTCGGCGCTCAGGTCTTTGCCCTGTTCGTCGAACAGGCTGCCGACCAGTACATGCTTGCCGTCAGGGGTCAGGTACAGGGCCAGGGCGTTGTTCTGGTACTCGGCGGCATAACCGCGCAGGCCGTTGGGCGCATCGAAGCTGCCCTTGATCACGGCGCCCTTGGCTTGGAGCTGCTGAACAGCTTTGGGCAGTTCTTCGGCCTGCAGGGCAGGGGAGGCCAGCAGGGCCAGGGACAGGGGCAGCAGTGCAGTCAATCGCATGTCAGTTTCCTTGTGCGGCAGGGGCGGGCGCAATGGCCCGGTCGAAAGGTTCCAGAGCGTGGCGCAGGCTGGCCCGGGACAGTTCGCCCAGGTGGCTGCCGACCAGCCGCCCGTTGGCGTCGTAGAACAGGGTGGTGGGCAAGGCCATGGAGCCGACGCGCTGGGCCAGCAGGCCGGTGCCGTCGAACAGCACGTGGGTCAGGCTCAGGCCGGTGGTGGCGAGGAAGGTGCTGACGTTTTCCGGGGTTTCGCCCTGGTTGACGAACAGGAAGGTCACGTGCGGGTAAGCGCTTTGCGCCTGTTGCAGCACTGGCATCTCACGCCGACACGGCGGGCACCAGGTGGCCCAGATGTTGATGACCAGCGGCTTGCCGCGGTAGCTGTGCAATGCCACGGCCTGGCCGCCGGCGTTGCGCAGGCTCAGTTCGGGCAGTTCGGTGCCTTTGCTGTACAGGTGGCCGCCGAGGCTGGCCAGGCCCCAGAACAGTGCGCCGCTGAACAGCGCCCAGCCTAGCGGGCGGCGCAGACCGGGGTGGCGCCAGCCCTGCCACAGGGCTCCGAGCACGATGCCGGCAAGGCCCGACCAGAACAGGAAGCCGCCGTCACGGATGTCGATGATTTGCAGCGGGTCGTCCCGGTACATCGGCCAGTAGGCCAGTACGAAGCCGGCGCGGGCACACAGCAGGCCGATCAGGAACAGGTTGAACAGCGCCGATTCCGGGCTCTCGCCGCCACGTCGGGCGACCCACCAGCCGACCACGCTGGCGATCACCAGGGCGGTGAGCATCAGCAGGTGGTTGAGGGCCATGGTCAGTGGCCCGAGTGTTACGGTCAGCATCAGCCTTGGCTCCTGGTCTGGACCCAGTGTTGCTGGAACGCTGCTGCGTCCACCTCACCGGTGATGCGCCGCGCGCGGCGTTCTTCGCCTTCCGGGCCGATCCAGATGATGCTGGGCGGGCCGGGTACTTGGTAGCGCTGCAGCAGGGCTTTGCTGGCTGGGCTGTCGGCGGTCACGTCCAGGCGCAGCAGGTGCACGCCGGCCAGGCCGGTCTGCACGTCGCTGCGGGCGAACACCTGTTTTTCCATGACTTTGCACGACACGCACCAGTCGGCATAGTAGTCGAGCATCACCCACTGGCCGCGGGCTTTGGCCGCGTCCAGCTCACGTTGCAGGTCCTCGGGGCGGCTGACGGTGACGAAGCTGTCCTCGGCATGCTGGCCAGCGGCCGCTGTGCTGCCACCCCCGGCGAACGGGCGTAGTGGCTGCCAGAGGTCGTCGCCGCCTGCTGCCGCACCGACCAGCAACAGGCCGCCCCACAGCGCGCCGAGCAACGGCACTGCACGCAACGCCGGCAGCCGCTGCAGGGCTGGCCAGGCAGCCCAGGCCAAGGCGATCAGCCAGGCGCCGCTCAGTGCCAGCAGCAAGGTAGCAGGCAGCAGGCTGCGCACGGTGTACAGCGCCATGGCCAGGAACACGAAACCGAACACACCCTTGACCCGGTTCATCCACGCACCCGGGCGCGGCAGATAACGGTTGCCCAGGGTTACCAGCAACAGCAGCGGCACGCCCATGCCCAGGCCGAGGCTGAACAGCACCAGCGCGCCTTGCAGCACGTCACCGCTCTGCGCGATGTACAGCAGCGCACCGGCCAACGGCGCAGTCATGCACGGGCCGAGCAACAGGCCGGACAATGCCCCGAGCAGTGCCGCGCCATACAGGTTGCCGCCACGGGTACCTTGCCCGGCGCGGTCCAGGCGGTCGCGCAGGGCGGCAGGCAGTTGCAGTTCGAAGACGCCGAACATCGGCAGTGCCAGCAGCACGAACAGCCCTGCCAGGCTGCCCAGCAGCCAGGGTTGCTGCAGCCAGGCCTGCAGGCTGGCACCCAGCAGGGCAGCAACCACCCCGAGCCCGGCGTACACCAGGGCCATGCTCAGCACATAGACCCCGGCCAGCAGCCAGCCGCGCCGGGCACTGGCGCCATTGCCCAGCACCAGCCCGGCAAGGATCGGCAGCATCGGCAGCGAGCAGGGGGTGAAGGCCAGCAGCAGCCCAAGGCCGAAGAACGCCAGCAGGCTCCATGCCAGGTGGCCTTGCTGAAGGCCGCTGGCCAGGGCCTGGTCGCTGGCTTGCTCGGCGGCGGGCGTTACGCTGCCACCCAAGTCGATCGAGGTGGTTTGCGGCGGGTAGCATAGGCCGGCATCGGCACAGCCCTGCCAGCCCAGGCGCAACTGACCCTGGGCGTTGGCAGGCAATAGCAGTTCAAGCTGGTCGCGATACACCGCGCTGTCGCCGAAGAACTCGTCGTGATGGTTGAGTGCCGGTGGCAGTTGCGGGTGTTGCTCGGTGGGCAGGCCATCGAACTTCAGGCGCTTCTGGTACAGGTAGTAGCCCGGCTTGATCTGGAAGTACAGGCGCATCTGGCCGTCGGCCTGGCGGTCGTGGGTGAGCACGAAGGCTTGGTCAACCGGCAGGAAGTCTGGTTTCACATCGAACGGGTTGGCTTGCAACGGGCCGGCCAGTAGGAGTGTGAGGAAGAGCAGGAGAACGCGCATGTCTTCGCCTTGGCAGATCTGGGAATGGGGCCATGCTGGCTGGGGTTGATTAAATGAAGGTTAACGCGGGTGTTGGGGTTGGGGGTGAGTCAGGAGTAGTAAGAGTTTGTTCTGGGTTTGCAGGGTCTTTGTTGTTGGATTTTCGAGGGGGCGGCGTTGGAATTTTGAGGGGACGGCGTTGGGATTTTGAGATGTTTGCCGATTCATTTTCAGCGCCTGTGAGATCGAGCGCCGCCCGCGCGGCGCTTCGCGGGTAAACCCGCTCCTACGTTTGTTTCGGGCCAATTATTCCTGT
>NZ_JAOCDI010000057.1:0-27856 GCF_029840855.1 Pseudomonas sp. GD03862 | reverse complement strand
ACCGGCCAATGGCACCGTGGGCACTGCCACCGTCACTGCCCCGGACAACGTCTACGTCGGCACCAACGACCCTGTCGTGATGTCGATCGCTACCGTTGGCGGCGCGGACGTCGGCAAGTTCGAACAGCTGACACTCGACAAAACCCCGGTCAGCACCGCCGTGACCGACGAACCAGGTTCGGGAACTCCAGGCACCGGCAACGAGGGCGACGTCACCACCGTCGGTATTACCGGCACGACTTCTCTGACCGAGGGTGAAACCGGCCAGTACACCCTGGCGCTGAGCAACGCGTCCAAGTCCGAAGTCACTATCACCCTTAGCTACAGCGGTACCGCCCAAAACGGTGATGACTTCACCGGTGTTGCGACCGTGAAGATTCCGGCCAACAGCACAGGCACGACGTTCAACATCGCTACCCTCAACGACAAACTGGTCGAAGGTACCGAGAACTTCGTCGTGAAGATCGAAACCGCCACGGGTGGTAACTTCGAGAACCTGCAGGTTGATAGCAGCAAATCGAGCGTGACGACCACCATTCTCGACAATGACCACCTGCCGGTTTCGCCTGGCGGCGCAGTATTTGGCGTGGAGGACACCGATTACGTGTTTGCCTGGAGTGATTTCAAAGTCACTGATGCCGACGGCAACACTAACCTGTCTGTGACCATTACCTCGCTCCCGGCCGCCGGCAACTTGCAGTTCTTCAACGGTACTGCCTGGGTGAATGTGGCCGTTGGCCAGGTGGTCAGCCAGGCTGATATCACTGCCAAGAACCTGAAGTTCGTTCCGGCCCTCAACCAGTCGGGTGCGGACAACTACGGTGGTAATGGCGTTGGTAACCAGAAGGCTGACTACGCCCAGTTCAAGTTCAAGCCGAACGATAGCACCAACTTGGGCAGCGAAGTGACCATGAAGGTCGATATCAGCCCGGTTGCCGACAAACCGACCCTGAGCTTCGGCAGCGCCGATATCGAGTCCAAAGGGCTGACCAAGGAAGTCTGGACCAGCCTCAAAGGCCTGGGTACTGGCGGCAACGGCATTACCGGCGAGGATCTGAAGACGGTCTTTGCCAACTCCGGCAGCGCGAACTCCAGCAGCACCACGACCAACGTGCAGTCCGATGGCAGCGTCACCGCTGGCACCGGTTCGAAAACGTCGGGCCTGATCTACCTGGAAGCCGGCAAGGTCTATACCTTCAGTGGCTTGGCCGACGACAGCTTCGTGGTCACCATCGGTGGCAAGACTGTAGTCACGGCCACCTGGGGAGCCGGTGGCGGGGTTTCGGGCACCTTTACCCCGAATACCAGCGGCTACTACCCGATCGAGGTCTACCATGCCAACCAGTCCGGTCCAGGCAGCTATGACCTGAACATCCAGGTAGGCTCCGGTACCGTTACCGACCTGAGCAGCTCGAACGTCAAGATGTACCAGAACGTTACCGAGATGGCGAACGCAGGCCTGGGCGTGTCCGACCTGCACACCGTGAATGGTCAGAGCTACTACGACGGCTACAAGCTCAACGAAGGGCCTGAGGGCGGCTCGGTGAAACTGGTCGGTATTTCCACCGCCCTGACCGACACTGACGGCTCCGAAAGCCTGAACGTGACACTCAGCGGTATCCCGAAAGGTACCGTGTTGAGCGATGGTGCAGGCCACACGGTCACGGTTGGTACTGCCCCGGTCGATGTGACAGGCTGGAAACTCAGCAGCCTGACGCTGACCCCGCCGGCCTATTACAAAGGCTCGTTCGACATCACGGTTACCTCGACTGCCACCGAAAGCCTGGGCGGCTCGGCCATCACCACCGGCAATATCCCGGTGACGGTGTACGCTGCGACCTACAAGGCCAGTGTGGGTACCTCGGGCAATGACACGATGACCGGTAGTGAAGGCAACGACATCATCGTCGCTGACGTATCCGGGCTCAACGTGGTTCAGGGCAAGAACTACAACATCGCCTTCATGGTCGACAGCTCGGGCAGTATGAGCGACAAGTCGATTGCCGACGCCAAGACGCAGTTGGCCTCGGTGTTCAACACGCTCAAGGCCAGCCTGGGCTCGGACACCTCGGGTACCGTAAACATCTTCCTGGTCGACTTCGATACCCAGGTAAACAAGAACGTGGCAGTGAACCTTGCCGACCCGGATGCTTTGAGCAAGTTGCAGGCGGTATTGAACTCGATGGTGGGCGGCTACTACGGTGGCGGTACCAACTATGAAGACGCGTTCAAGACCACGTCCAACTTCTTCAACAGCACCATGGCCACCAGCAACAAAGGTGCGGAGAACCTGACTTACTTCATTACCGACGGTAAGCCAACCTACTATCAGAGCAATGAGTCCACCAACCCTAGCCTGTGGAAGAATGGCAAGAGCCTGGACGATGTAGTCAACGTCAACAATTACAAGATGGGTGACACGTTCAGCGCCTGGGCCGACGCGACTCACAAGGTCGAGATCAGCAGCAGTGGTGTGGTCAAAGTGCTGACTTATACCGAGAACCGCCGAGGTGAGTTGGTGCTCGACTCCACCAAGACGGTCGGCACCCTTCACGCACAGGGTGATGGTACCTATGAACTCTCCAGCCTGGACGGTACCGGCTACGCGGATTACTGGAACTACGTCTACTCGGCCGCAGGTTCTACTGAAAGTTTCGCAGTATTGGGCGGCACCAATGGCTTGAGCAAAGTCCAGGCTATCGGCCTGAACAGCGATGTCACGCTGAACGATCTGAAACCTTACGACAGTGCCGGCAAGCCACAGACCAATATCGACCCGTCCGATTTGGCCAAGGCGATTCTCGGTCACTCCGAAGCAACGGTGCCAGGTGCCGACACCATCGATAGTGGTAACGGCAACGACATCATCTTCGGTGACCTGATCACCCTCAACGGTGTCGTCAGCGAGGGCTACCAGGCCCTGCAGACGTACGTTGCCCAGAAGAGCGGTGTTGAAGTCAGTGCTGTCACTACCAGCAATGTTCACCAGTACATCACCGAGCACTACACCGAGTTCGATATCTCCGGTGCCAAGGACGGCAACGACATCCTGTCGGGCGGCAATGGCAATGACATCCTCTTCGGCCAAGGTGGTAGCGACACGCTGAATGGTGGCAAAGGTAACGACATCCTGCTGGGCGGTACTGGCAATGACACCCTGATCGGTGGCCAGGGCGACGATATCCTGATCGGTGGCAGCGGTGCCGACACCTTCGTGTGGAAGGCTGGCGACGTCGGTAACGACGTGATCAAGGACTTCAACAAGGCCGAGGGTGACCGTATCGATCTGAAGGACCTGCTGCAGGGTGAGAAGGGCAGCACCATCGACAACTACCTGAAGCTCACCACGGTGGAGGGTACGACCACGTTGCAAGTCAGCAGCGAAGGCAAGCTCAACGCCGAAGGTGGTATCGCCAACGCCGACGTGACCATCAAGCTGGAAGGCGTCAACTGGTCCAACCAGACGATCAACTCGTTGATCAGCGGTGCCGATCCGACCATCATCATCCACAACAAGGACAGCTGACAGACCACCGGGGCCGCACAGCGGCCCCGGCTCTTTCCTGCCACCCGCCAACAGCGCATACTCTGGCGCCGGGCCTGCGCGCCCGGCGATCTTTGCCTATGCTGCTGTCTACCAACAAGGAACCAACGTGACGAGGGACATCGCCATGTTCTACGTGCAACGCAACGCCGCCGGCCAGTTGCTGCGGGTGGAAGCAGCCGCGTTTGATCAGTTCACCGAAATGCTCCCTTCAGACCATGCCGATATCCAGGAATGGTTTGCCGATGATGTCGTGGAAAACAGCCTCAACCAGCTCAAACAAAGCGACCTGGACATGATCCGCGTGCTTGAGGATCTGATCGACGTGCTGACCGCCAAGGGCGTGTTCAAGATCACCGACCTGCCCGCCGGCGCGCAGGCCAAGCTGCTCAACCGTTCCACGGCGCGCAAGGCGCTCAGCAGCCTCAATAACCTGATTGACGAAGAAGAGCAGGGCGGGCTGATCTGACTGCCGGACGCTCCTGCGACAGTGATATTGTTATTCCTTAATGGTATTTAAAATATTGGATTTATGACTTTATAGTCACTTTCACTGCGTACCCGTCGACCAATCGATGCGCCGCACGACTTGAACCCACACGGGAAATCCCCGTGCGTTTCTGATCGTTGCGCGCCATTGAGGTCGCGCATTGCGTGGGAGTGAAAAATGTCAGCCGCCTTGAACGCCTTGTCGTCCATCGACAGCGCCCAGCCGCAAGTTTTTGAAGTTCGCCCCTTCTCGGGTGCCGTCGGCGCCGAGATCATAGGCCTGGACCTGGCCAAACCAGTCAGCGCCGAGGATTTCACCCGTATCCATTGCGCCCACCTCGACCACCATGTGCTGGTGTTCCGCGACCAGCGTATCAGCCCGGAACAGCAGATCGCCTTCAGCCGCCGCTTCGGTGAGTTACAGATCCATGTGCTCAAGCAGTTCCTGCTGACTGGCCACCCCGAGATCCTGATCGTTTCCAACATCATCGAAAATGGCCAGAACATCGGCCTGGGTGATGCCGGCAAATTCTGGCACTCGGACCTGTCGTACAAAGAGCTGCCAAGCCTCGGTTCCATGCTGCATGCTCAGGAACTGCCCAGTGAAGGCGGTGACACCCTGTTCGCCGACATGCATAAAGCCTGGGACGCTGTACCTGACACCCTGCGCAAAGTGGTCGAGAGCCGCAGTGCCGCTCACTCCTATACCGCCCGTTACGCTGAAACCAAATTCGAAGGCAACTGGCGCCCGACCCTGACTGCCGAGCAACTGGCGCAGGTAAAGGAGGTCATTCACCCGGTAGTCCGCACCCACCCGGAAAACGGCCGCAAGGCCCTGTTCGTCAGTGAAGGCTTCACCACCCGCATTGTCGGCCTGCCTGATGATGAAAGCCGCGACGTGCTGCAGCAGCTGTATGCCCTTAGCGTGCTGGAGCAGAACATTTACCGCCACCAGTGGCAGCCCCATGACCTGGTGTTCTGGGACAACCGCTCGCTGATCCACTTGGCCACCGGCTGCCCCGCGCACCTGCGGCGCAAGCTGTACCGCACCACCATCCAGGGCGATGCCCCGTTCTGACGACTGAGGAAACCATCATGCGCAAATCCATCAGCCGCCTGGCGGCAAGCATCGGCCTGGGCGCAAGCCTGGTCGTCGGCAGCCTAGCCGCCCCCGCCGTGGCCCAGGCCGAAGGCAAGATCCGTATTGCCGAACAATTCGGCATCGTCTACCTGCTGCTGAACGTGGTGCGTGACCAGCACCTGATTGAGAAGCACGGCAAGGAGCAGGGCATCGACATCGAAGTCGATTGGGCGCAGCTGTCGGGTGGCTCGGCCATCAACGACGCATTGTTGTCCGGTTCGGTGGACATCGCCGGCGCCGGTGTCGGGCCGCTGTTGACCGTCTGGGACCGCACCAAGGGCCGGCAGAACGTGAAGGCCGTGGCTTCGCTGGGCAACTTTCCGTACTACCTGGTCAGCAGCAACCCCAACGTGAAGACCATCGCCGACATCTCCGACAAAGACCGTATCGCCGTTCCGGCGGTGGGTGTTTCGGTGCAGTCGCGCTTCCTGCAGTACGCCGCTGCCCAGCAGTGGGGCGACAAGGAATACAACCGCCTCGACAAATACACCTTGGCCGTGCCGCACCCGGACGCCACCGCCGCACTGTTGGCGGGCGGCACCGAGCTGAACGGGCACTTCTCCAACCCGCCGTTCCAGGACCAGGTGCTGGCCAACAAGGATGTGCACGTGGTGCTCAACAGCTACGACCTGCTCGGCCCCAACTCGCCGACCTTGCTGTTTGCTACCGAGAAGTTCCGCAAGGACAACCCCAAGACCTACAAGGCCTTCGTCGATGCCCTGGCCGAAGCCGCAGACTTCGCCCAGAAAGACAAGGCCGCTGCCGCCGACACCTATATCCGCGTAACCAAGGCCAAGATCGACCGCGACGCGCTGATCAAGCTGATCGACAACCCGCAGTACGAATTTACCGTTACGCCCAAGAACACCTACAAGCTGGCCGATTTTCTCTATCGGGTAGGCGCCATCAAGCACAAGCCGCAATCGTGGAAGGATTACTTCTTCCAGGATGAACTCCCGCTGCAGGGGAGCTGACCGATCATGACCGCCCCATTGCCAGGCCACACGGCCAGCAACCTGAGCCGTGTTGCAACGCCGCCTTTGCTCAAGGTGGATAACCTCAGCCTCGAATACCGTACTGCGCAACGCGTGGTGCGGGCCACCCATCAGGTCAGCTTCGAAGTCGACCGCACTGATCGTTTTGTACTGCTCGGCCCCTCAGGCTGTGGCAAGTCCACCCTGCTCAAAGCCGTGGCCGGTTTTATCCAGCCGCAAGAAGGCCAGATTCTGCTGCAGGGCCAGACAGTTCGTGGCCCAGGCCCCGACCGCATCGTGGTGTTCCAGGAGTTTGACCAGTTGCCGCCGTGGAAAACGGTGAAGCAGAACGTCATCTTTCCGCTGCTGGTGTCTGGCCAACTCAAGCGTGCGGAAGCGGAGGAGCGGGCGCTGCATTATCTGGAGAAGGTCGGTCTGGCCGCCTTTGCCGATGCTTATCCACACACGTTGTCCGGTGGTATGAAGGCACGTGTGGCAATTGCCCGGGCCTTGGCCACCCAGCCTAAGATCCTGTTGATGGATGAGCCGTTCGCCGCCCTGGATGCGCTGACCCGGCGCAAGATGCAGGAAGAGCTGCTGCTGCTGTGGGAGGAAGTGCGGTTCACCCTGTTGTTCGTCACCCACTCCATCGAAGAAGCACTGGTGGTTGGCAATCGTATCCTGCTGTTGTCGCCGCACCCGGGGCGGGTGCGCGCCGAGGTGCATAGCCATCAATACGGCCTGGGCAGCCTGGGTGGCAGCGACTTCCAGGCCAGTGCCCGGCGTATCCACCGTTTGCTGTTCGATGAAGCCGATATCCCGGAACAGCCTGACAACCTTGGGTTCAACGATATTCGTATCGCCTACTGACAGGAGCCTCAGCCATGACCACTACACCTGTACGCCAGGAATACGAGGTGCAGCTGGAGCCCCTGCTCAGTGTGCCTGTAGAACGACAACTCCCCTTGGCCCAACGCCTGTGGCAGCAAGGCTGGTTGAGAAAGGCTGTCATATTGCTGGTGATCGCTGTGCTATGGGAAGCCGTTGCCCGCTACCAGGACAATGACCTGCTGCTGCCAAGCTTTCTGCAAACCGCCACGGCGCTATGGGACGGCATGATCAGTGGCGAACTGCCCGCCAAGGTCGGTGTTTCGCTGGTAATACTGCTCAAAGGCTATGTGCTGGGTATCGTCCTGGCCTTTGGCCTGACCAGCCTGGCGGTGTCGACCCAATTGGGCCGAGACTTACTGGGCACGCTGACCTCGATGTTCAACCCGTTGCCGGCCATTGCTCTGCTGCCGCTGGCCTTGCTGTGGTTCGGGCTGGGTGACAACAGCCTGATCTTCGTGCTGGTGCATTCGGTGCTATGGGCGTTGGCGCTGAATACTTATGCCGGCTTCCTCGGTGTGTCGGAGACGCTGCGCATGGCTGGCCGCAACTATGGTCTGAAGGGCCTGCGGCTGGTATTGCACATCCTCGTGCCAGCAGCCCTGCCGTCGATCTTGTCGGGGTTGAAGATCGGCTGGGCGTTTGCCTGGCGTACCCTGATCGCCGCTGAATTGGTGTTTGGTGCCAGCAGTGGCAAAGGCGGGTTGGGTTGGTACATCTTCCAGAACCGCAACGAGCTGTATACCGACAAGGTCTTTGCCGGGTTGGCGGTGGTGATCCTGATCGGTCTGCTGGTGGAAGGGCTGGTGTTCAATACGCTGGAGCGGTTGACTGTGCGGCGATGGGGGATGCAGCGCTAGCAGGTAAGCCAGTACCGGCCTTTTCGCGGCAGATTGACGCTAGAGTCCGCGTCTGCGGGATCTTCGTCCTTGAAAGAGGCGCGACGCGCCGAACCGCCGCGAAAGACCCTGTACTGGCTACAAATTCTGGTACTGAGCTGCCGCATTGCTAAGAATCCTGCCAATCTCCTCCCGCAAGCCGGCAGGCTGCTCTACCACCACCCTGTCCCCATGGCTCAACAGCCACCAGCGTAATGGCCAGCCGTCACTTACCGTGCCGCGTAACCGATGCCCATGCTCCAGCGCCGTCAGTTGCATGTCGCTGCTCAATGGCGCATCCCGCAACTGCCGCGCCAGTGCATCGCTGACTCGTGCCACCAGCTCCACGCCCTCACCCTGCGATGGCTGCAACGCATCCCCTCGCAGATGTGTCAGCAAGTCGAAATTACCGCGCAATTCGCCCACGGCACTGGCCGACCAGTGCCAACCGAACGGAATGCTCTTGTCATTGCGCTCCAGCGGGAATATCAGCGAAAGCTCGTTGAGGTCACGCTCGACAGTGCGTTTGCTGACCGTGAACCCCACGTCACGCAGGCGCCAGACCAGCTCGGCGCTGGTTATGCCTGGGGAACGGCTGGGCAACTGGCGCAGCAGCGCCCACTGTCGGCTGAGGGTGGCGCGAGTGGTGGCGAACGGCAAAAGATAACGTCCTTGTCTAGGCTTGCCGCAATAGGATGGCGGCATGCGTGGGGCATGGCAATTGGCCACAGCCTGCTCAGATCAAGGAAGTCGCATTTGGTTGCCTCGTGCCGAATCGTTCGCGACAGGTTTTGACGTGACATCACGCAGAATCACGCCTCATCACAGCCGAAGGTTGGGGTTGTGCGTCGTTCAATGAGGATGAACATGTCTGTTGCCAGCAATATCCATTCGCTACTTGCCCGCCTTCTGCCCGAGCGGGTCATCGCCCCTCCTGCCCCTGCAGGAAGGCGACAGCGGCTGTTTTCCGGTGTGGGCTTGCCCAGCCAGCGGTCGCTGCTGGTCAACCGCCTGGATGAGGCCAACGACCTGCAGGCGGTGTATGTCGACCTGCGTCGTCAGGCATTGCAAGGCAGCGTGTCCGCATTGAACGACCTCGGCTGGATCTGGCTCAACGGCAAGTACTGGCGGGCCGATACCGTGCTGGCCGGGCACCTGTTGCGCATGGCGGCCCTGCAGGGCAATGCTGCTGCCTGGTTCAACCTTGGCCAGCAGCACTACTTCGGCAAAGGCATCGACCCTTCCTATGTGCAGGCGGCGGAGTGTTACCGGCAGGCCTTCGACCGCGGCATGCTGCATGCCGCCGCCGCCCTGGGTGACCTGTATGAGGAGGAGGTGTGCGACGGTGACCTGGAATGGCAGGTTGACCTGGTGCAAGCCTATCAGTGGTTCTTGCGTGGCGCCGAACAGGGCGAAGCGCGTTGTCGTTTTGAAGTGGGCTACCGGTTGATGCATGGGCTGCACGTAGAGGCCAACCTCAAGGCAGCGCTGTACTGGCTTGAGCTGGCGGCAGCGGCGGGGGTGGTGCAAGCGGCAGAGGAGCTGGCGGTGCATTTCAGCAGCCGTGATGCGGTGCGGTATCAGGAGTGGCGGGACCGGGCGGTGCAGATGGGCAGCACATTGGCCTTGACCATGAAGCTGGAAGACCAGATCCATCCCTGAGTATGTCTCTTCAGTGCTGACTGAAAAATGAACAACATTTAACCCAGGCTATCCGTCGCCCCCTGTTGACGACAGGGGGATGTCGGGGCGTATATTGATAGTTAGCAAACTATGAATATATTTGGTTCTCTTCATGTCCCTTGATTTCCTGCGCCTGCAAGTCAGCAGTGGCCTGGTAGTCGCTGCCCGCCACTGGCGGCGCATCTGTCATACCGCCTTGACCGGCTACGGCATTTCCGAGGCCTGCGCTGCACCGCTGCTGATGATCGTGCGCCTGGGCGACGGCGTGCACCAGGTAGCTGTGGCCCAGGCCGCTGGCCTGGAAAGCCCGTCGCTGGTACGCCTGCTTGACCAATTGTGCAAAGCTGGCCTGGTGTGCCGCAGCGAGGACCCACTGGATCGCCGCGCCAAGGCACTGAGCCTGACTGCCGAAGGCCGTGCCCTGGCCGAAGCCATCGAAGCCGAACTGGTGCGCTTGCGCCGCGATGTGCTCGGCGGTATCGATCAGGCCGACCTGGAAGCTGCCTTGCGTGTGCTTCGTGCCTTCGAGGCTGCCGGCCTGGGCAGTGCAGGCGGGGTGGCATGAACGGCTTCTTCAGCTCCGTCCCTCCGGCCCGTGACTGGTTCTACGGCGTGCGCACCTTCGGCGCGTCCATGATTGCCCTGTACATTGCTTTGCTCATGCAACTGCCGCGCCCCTACTGGGCCATGGCGACGGTATACATCGTCTCCAGCCCCTTCGTCGGCCCGACCAGCTCCAAGGCGTTGTACCGTGCCGTAGGCACGTTGCTCGGCGCTGGCGGGGCAATCTTCCTGGTGCCGCCGCTGGTGCAGTCACCGTTGCTGCTGAGCATCGCCGTTGCCCTGTGGACCGGCACCTTGCTGTTCCTTTCGCTGAACCTGCGCACGGCCAACAACTACGTGCTGATGCTGGCCGGTTATACCCTGCCGATGATTGCCTTGGCCGTGGTGGATAATCCGCTGGCAGTGTTCGATGTGGCTTCTTCTCGCGCGCAGGAAATCTGTTTGGGAATTGTCTGCGCGGCAGTCGTCGGGGCTATCTTCTGGCCACGCCGGCTGGCGCCGGTGGTAGTCGGTGCCACCGGAAACTGGTTCACCGAGGCGATTCGCTACAGCGACACCTACCTGGCTCGCGATGCCAGCGCTGACAAGGTCGGCGGTATGCGCGGGGGGATGGTCACCACCTTCAACTCGCTGGAGCTGATGATCGGTCAGCTCGCCCACGAAGGTGTCGGCCCGCATACCCTGAAGAACGCCCGCGAATTGCGCGGGCGGATGATCCATCTGCTGCCGGTGATCGACGCCCTCGACGATGCACTGGTTGCCCTGGAAGGCCGCGCCCCGGCCCAGTTCGCCCAGCTTCAACCCGTGCTGGAAGCCGCTCGTGAATGGCTCAAAGGCACCGCCGACAGCGCTTCGGTAGCGCACTGGGCCACGTTGCATGAGCAGATCGGCCGCCTGCAGCCCGCTACAGCCGCCCTCGACCAGCGCGCCGAGCTGCTATTGTCCAACGCCCTGTACCGCCTGACCGAATGGGCCGACCTGTGGCAGGACTGCTGCACCCTGCAGCACGCCCTGCGTACCGATGATGCCAAGCCTTGGCGTGCGGTGTATCGCCACTGGCGGCTGGGCCGCCTGACAGCGTTTTTCGATCGTGGCCTGATGCTCTACTCGGTAGCCTCCACGGTCCTGGCGATCGTGGTCGCCTGCGGCCTGTGGATCGGCCTGGGCTGGAACGACGGCGCCAGTGCGGTAATCCTCGCGGCAGTTGCGTGCAGCTTCTTCGCCGCCATGGACGACCCGGCACCGCAGATCTACCGGTTCTTTTTCTGGACGCTGATGTCGGTCATCTTCTCCAGTCTGTACCTGTTTTTGGTACTGCCCAACCTGCACGACTTCCCGATGCTGGTGCTGGCCTTTGCCGTGCCGTTCATCTGCATAGGCACCCTGACCGTACAGCCGCGCTTCTACCTGGGCACCTTGCTGACCATCGTCAACACGTCGACCTTCATCAGCATCCAGGGTGCCTACGACGCCGACTTCTTTACCTTCCTCAACTCCAACCTTGCCGGCCCCGCGGGCCTTCTGTTCGCCTTTATCTGGACCCTGGTGATGCGCCCGTTCGGCGTGGAACTGGCGGCCAAGCGCATGACCCGCTTCGCCTGGCGCGACATCGTCGAAATGACCGAGCCTGCGACCTTGGCCGAACACCGCCAGGTTGGCGTACAGATGCTCGACCGCCTGATGCAGCACCTGCCACGTCTGTCGCAAACCGGCCAGGACAGTGGTGTGGCACTGCGTGACCTGCGCGTGGGGTTGAACCTGCTCGACCTGCTGGCGTACATGCCGCGCGCCGGCCAGCAGGCTCGCGAGCGCCTGAACACTGTGGTCGAGGAAGTTGGCGCGCACTACGCCGCCTGCCTGCGTGCTGGCGAACGCCTGCATGCCCCGGCCGCACTGCTGCGCAACATGGAACGTGCTCGCCTGGCGCTGAACCTGGATGAGCTGTACGAGCGCGGCGATGCCCGCACCCACCTGCTGCATGCCCTGAGTGGCCTGCGCCTGGCGCTACTGCCGGGGGTGGAGGTGATGCTCGAACCCGCCGAACAACCGCAACTGCCCCCCGGGCTCGACGGAGCGCCCTTGTGATTGGTGAACTGGATATCAGCGGGGTGTTTCTGCCCACGCTGCTGGTGATGATGTTTGGCACCTACCTGCTGTTCCTGGGGGTGCACGCGGTGCTGGTGCGCCTGCATTTCTACCGCCTGGTCTGGCACCGGGCGTTGTTCAACGTTGCTCTGTATGCCGTGCTGCTTGGTGCGGTGGACCACTTTTGTCGAAACCTGATGCTGCCATGAAAAAACCTTTGCTGACCTTGGGCCGTGTGGTCCTGACCTTGCTGGTAGTGACCTTCGCCGCCGTGCTCGTGTGGCAGATGGTGGTCTACTACATGTTTGCCCCCTGGACCCGTGACGGCCACATACGCGCCGACGTGATCCAGATCGCCCCCGATGTGTCGGGATTGATCCAGAAGGTCGAGGTGCGCGACAACCAGACCGTCAAACGTGGCGACGTGCTGTTCACCATCGACCAGGACCGCTTCACCCTGGCCCTGCGTCAAGCCAAGGCAACCCTTGGCGAGCGCCAGGAGACCCTGGCCCAGGCTTCCCGCGAAGCGCAGCGCAACCGCAAGCTGGGCAACCTGGTGGCCGCCGAGCAACTGGAAGAAAGCCAGTCCCGCGAGGCCCGTGCCCGTTCGGCTGTCAGCGAGGCGCAAGTGGCTGTCGATACTGCCCAGCTCAACCTTGACCGCTCGGTGGTGCGCAGCCCGGTAGACGGCTACCTCAACGACCGCGCGCCGCGTAACCACGAGTTCGTCACTGCTGGCCGCCCGGTGCTTTCGGTGGTCGACAGTGCCTCCTACCACGTCGATGGCTACTTCGAGGAAACCAAGCTGGGCGGTATACACATCGGCGATGCCGTGGACATCCGCGTGATGGGCGACAACACCCGCCTGCGTGGCCATGTGCAGAGCTTCGCCGCTGGCATCGAAGACCGCGACCGCAGCAGTGGCGCCAACTTGCTGCCCAACGTCAACCCGGCGTTCAGCTGGGTACGCCTGGCCCAGCGCATTCCGGTGCGCATCGCCTTTGACGAAGTGCCGCAAGACTTCCGCATGATCGCCGGGCGTACTGCGACGGTGTCGATCATCGAGGGCCAGCGCCCATGAAACAGCTGATCCTGGCTGGCCTGTGCCTGTCGCTGGGTGCCTGCATGATGGTGGGGCCCGACTATGAGGTGCCTGGGGATGCGGCCGTGCAACGCAATGACCTGAACGGCCCGCTGCGCCAGGATGCCGACAGCGTCGTATCGGCACCGGTCCCCGAGGACTGGTGGCAGCTGTATCAGGATCAGCGGCTGAACGAGCTGGTGCGTCAGGCGCTGAGTGCCAACACCGAACTGCGCGTGGCGGCGGCCAACATCGCCAAAGCTCGCGCCCAGGTGGAGGTGGCTGAATCGCAAGGCGGCTTCAACGGTGGCGTCAAACTCGGCGCTCAGCGGTTGCAGGAGTCGGGCGAAGCCTTCCTGCAGCCTGAGAAGGTGCCGGTAGCCAACATCGGTGAGGCCATCATCAGTGCCTCGTACCAGTTCGACCTGTGGGGCACCTTCAAGCGTGGTACCGAGGCTGCCAAGGCAAATGCCGACGCGGTGCAGGCCGCTGCCGACACTGCCCGCATCACGCTTGTGGCGGACGTGGTCAAGGCTTATACCCAGGTGTGCTCGGCCAATGAGGAATACCACATTGCCCGCGAGTCCCTCGATTTGCAGGAGCAAAGCGTGAAACTCAACCAGCGCCTGCGCGATGCTGGGCGTGGCGATGAAACCCAGGTCACCCGCTCGCAGACCCAGTTCAAATCCTTGCGTGCCGAACTGCCACGCTTCAAGGCCGAACGCGAGACGGGCATGTACACCCTGGCCGCGCTGCTGGCCAAGCCGGTCGACCAGTTGCCTGCCGGTACCGCCGATTGCGCCGAGCTGCCGCACCTGAACCAGCTGGTTCCTGTGGGCGATGGCGCGGCCCTGCTCAAGCGCCGCCCCGACGTGCGCCAGGCCGAACGCCAGCTGGCTGCCGCCACCGCCTATATTGGCGTGGCTACCGGCGCGTTGTACCCGGACATCAGCATTGGCGCCCAGGTTGGCACCATCGGTATCCTGGAGAACCTTGGCGAGCCTTCGACCAACCGCTGGGGCTTTGGCCCGCAGATTAGCTGGAGCATCCCCACCAACGGCACCCGTGCCCGCATTCGCATGGCCGAGGCCTCGACCCAGGCGGCCCTGGCGCACTTCGATGGCGTGGTGCTGAACGCCATTCGCGAGACCCAGACCCGGCTGGCACAGTACAGCGCCTTGCTCGATCGGCGCGATGCGCTGGCCGAGGCGGAGAAGTCGGCGAAGGAAGCCGCGGACCAGACGCACCGGTATTACCAGGCAGGGCGTGAGTCGTTCCTGGCGGATTTGCAGGCGACGCGAACCTATACCGATATGCGTGCGCAGTTGGCTGCAGCCAATAGTCAAGTGGCGCAGGGGCAAATTGCCGTGTTCCTGGCGTTGGGTGGTGGTTGGAAGGGCACCGCCAAGCCCTGATGCGATCCTTGAGGGCTGGTCCGCTATGCCCTCCACTTCATCTGATTTGTAGCAAGATTTTTCATGAAATCTGCCCAGCACCCTTGAGTGAAGCAAAGTGGAAGTGAACAATGTTCTCTTTCGCATTTCCTTCGAGACTGGCCATGAAAACCCGTTCCCGTCTGCTTGCCTGGCTGCCGGCTGCATTGCTCGGCCCGGTGCTGGCGCTGTGCAGCACCTTGGCGCTGGCCGAGTCCCCCGCCGAGGCTGCCAAAGCCCAGCACTTGCTGGACTACATTGGCGCCGACTACCCGCCGACCGTGCAGGACGGCAAGGTGATCGACGAGGGCGAATACCGCGAGCAACAGGAGTTCAGCGCGGTATTGGCTGACCTGGTCAAAGGCCTGCCCGCAAATACTGAACAAGCGGCTTTGGAACAGGGCGTCCAGGCGCTGCGCCAGGCCATCGACCAGCGTCAGGAAGGTACTGCGGTCGCCAAACAGGCCCGGCAGCTGGGTGCGCGACTGGCGGTGGCCTACGAGGTCAGCCAGGCCCCGGTGATTACCCCGGACCCCGCCCGCGGCGCTGCGCTGTACGCACAGAACTGCTCGATCTGTCACGGCGCCACCGGCGCCGGCGATGGCCCGGCTGGCGTGGGCCTGGAGCCTGCACCCGCCAACCTGCGCGATGTCTCGCGCCTGGACCAGTTAAGCCTGTTCGACCTCTATAACACCCTGGCCCTGGGTATAGACGGCACCGAAATGCCGTCGTTTGCCGACCAGCTGGACGACCGCCAACGCTGGGATGTGGCCGCGTATATCGCCAGCTTCACCGCCAAGCCGGAAGCGGGCAAAGGTGACAAGACCTGGAACCTCGCCGACCTGGCTCGCCAAACCCCGGCCGAAGTCGCCGTCAACGAAGGCACTGCGGCCGTCGAGGCATTCCGCGCCCAGCGTGCCCAGCCGCCGCAGGTAAAGCGCGGGCCGGCGCAATTGCTCGAATACACTGCCAGCACTCTGGACAAGAGCCTGGCGGCCTACCGCGCAGGCGACCACGATCAGGCCTATGACCTGTCGGTGGCGGCCTACCTGGAGGGTTTCGAACTGGTGGAAAGCTCGCTGGACAACATCGACACCCAGGCGCGCAAGGACACCGAAAAATCGCTGATGGCCTACCGTCAGTCCCTGCAGGACGGCCTGCCCGTGGCCCAGGCCGAACAGCGTCTGGCCGACGCCAAAACCAAGCTCGAGCAGGCGGCCAAGCTGCTGGGCAGCGATGGCCTGAGCTGGACGCTGAGCTATATCTCCGGTTTGCTGATCCTGCTGCGTGAAGGCCTCGAGGCGATTCTGGTGCTGGCGGCGATCCTGGCCTTCCTGCGCAATACCGGGCAGCAGTCGGCAGTACGTAGCGTCAACATCGGCTGGGGCCTGGCGCTGGTTGCCGGCTTCGCCACCTGGGCGCTGGCGGCCTATGTGATCGATGTGGGGGGCGCTCAGCGCGAGCTGCTGGAAGGCTGCACGGCGTTGTTCGCCGCGGTAATGGTGCTGTGGCTTGGCGTGTGGATGCATGACCGCCGCCACGCTGCCGCCTGGAAGGACTACATCAAGAGCAGCCTGGTCAGCGGTGGCGGGCGTTTCGGCTTTGCTGTGCTGGCATTCTTCTCGGTGTACCGCGAATTGTTCGAAGTGATCCTGTTCTACGAGACCCTGTGGCTGCAGGCAGGCCCCGCCGGGCATCAGGCGGTGCTGGCGGGTGGCGCGACGGCACTGGTGCTGCTGGTGGGCCTGGCCTGGGTGATTCTGCGGGGTTCGGCCAAGCTGCCGCTATCGCTGTTCTTCAGCATCAACGCCGCGCTGCTGTGCGCGCTGTCGGTAGTATTCGCCGGGCATGGCGTGAAGGCGCTGCAAGAGGCCGGTGTGCTGGGCACACGGCCAGTGGCGTTCTTTGAGTTCGACTGGCTGGGGATTCATGCCGATGCCTACTCGCTGTCGGCGCAAGCGGTGGCCTTGCTGGCCATCGTGTTCCTTTACGGCCGCTCGTGGCTGGCGGAAAAGCGCAGTGCTGCGGCCAACTGACTGGAGCCTGCGCGGTCCCACAGGGACCGCGCAAGGTCTCAGATTTTGCGCAAGCCTGATGCTCAGGCTGGCTGTGGCGCCTTGAGAATGTTCTGCAGCAGTTGGACACTTTCAACGGCGTCATGACCCAGGCTGGTCAGGTAGCCGCCATCCGGCTGATCGGTCAGCCCCTTCTCATGCAGGCGTTGCGCAGCCGCGATCAGGGCAGGGGATGCGGTGCTGGTTATCTTGATGCCTTCCTGGCTGCTGTCGTGTTTGAACAGCGCGAGTACTTCCATTTCGTCGATCAAATCGGGGGTAAAAGGCATGACGACTCCTGACTTCCAGACAAGGATTGCGGCACTTTCTACGGTGCCTGATCTTCGAGTGTAGCCGGGTTATTCGTCGTCGCCTTGATCCATCTCAGGCGGCAGCTCCGGCAGTGCCCGCAGAGCGTTCTCATACCACTCGCCGTTGAACGCACGGTCCTCTACCAGCATGTTGTCGATCTCGAAGGCCAGCACATGGGCCATCAGGTTCAGAATGTCTTCACGCTCATAGCCGACCAGCGTCAGCTTGTTGAAAGTGGCCTTTGCTGCAGGCGGCTCGCCGCTTTCGATCTGGTTTTCGATGGCCTGGGTCAGCGTTGCCTCGGCGAAGGCTTCGTCGTCGTCATTGTCGATGTCGGTGGGCTCGCTCATCGCGGTACTCCTAGGATGGGATGCAACAGTGTGCCATGCCTGTGGCGGCAATGCCCGGGCATTGACGGGGTGCATGACGCTGGTCAGTGGCAGGTGTTCAGTCTATAAAGTCCACGCCAACCCCTTACGGCCTGGAGGCTGTTTCGTCATGCTCAAGCTTTATGGATTCTCGGTCAGCAACTACTACAACATGGTAAAGCTGGCCCTGCTCGAAAAAGGCCTGCCTTTCGAGGAAGTCACCTTCTATGGCGGCCAGGCGCCACAGGCGCTGGAAGTGAGCCCGCGGGGCAAGGTGCCGGTGCTTGAAACCGAACATGGCTTCCTCAGCGAAACCAGTGTGATCCTCGACTATATCGAGCAGACCCAGGGTGGCAAGGCACTGCTACCAGCCGACCCGTTCGGCCAAGCCAAGGTGCGGGAGCTGCTCAAGGAAATCGAGTTGTACATCGAGCTGCCTGCGCGTACCTGTTATGCCGAGTCGTTCTTTGGCATGTCGGTCGACCCGCTGATCAAAGAGAAAGCGCGTGCGGACCTGCTGGCCGGGTTTGCCACGCTCAAGCGCAACGGGCGCTTTGCCCCCTATGTTGCGGGCGAGCAGTTGACGCTGGCAGACTTGATGTTCTGCTTCTCGGTCGACCTGGCCAACGCGGTGGGCAAGAAGGTGCTGGACATCGACTTCCTGGCGGACTTCCCGCAGGCCAAGGCGTTGCTGCAACTGATGGGGGAGAACCCGCACATGCCGCGGATCTTGGCGGACAAGGAAGCGTCGATGCCGGCCTTCATGGAGATGATCCGCAGCGGCAAGCGCTGAGTCTGGTGTTGAGCCCTTCGCGGGCATGCCCGCTCCCACAGGTCTGCACCGTTTTTGAAACTTGTGCAATACCTGTGGGAGCGGGCGTGCCCGCGAACGAGGGCGAAGCCCTCGCCTTGGGGGGTTAGCGAGACGCCAACAGGGCCTTGCCACGCACTACGGCAGCACGCACCTGCGCCGGCGCCGTACCACCAATGTGGTCACGCGCATTCACCGAGCCTTCCAGAGTCAGCACGGCAAACACGTCCTGCTCGATCTGGTCGCTGAACTGGCGCAGTTCGTCCAGGCTCATCTCGGCCAGGTCCTTGCCAGTGTCCACACCATACTTCACCGCGTGGCCAACGATCTCGTGGCAGTCACGGAACGGCAGGCCACGGCGAACCAGGTAGTCGGCCAGGTCGGTAGCGGTGGAGAAACCGCGCAGGGCCGCTTCACGCATGATGGCGTGCTTGGGCTTGATCGCCGGGATCATGTCAGCGAAGGCCCGCAGCGAGTCGCGCAGGGTATCGGCGGCGTCGAACAGCGGTTCCTTGTCTTCCTGGTTGTCCTTGTTGTAGGCCAGCGGTTGGCCTTTCATCAGGGTCAGCAGGCCGGTCAGGGCGCCGAACACGCGGCCGCTCTTGCCCCGTACCAGCTCTGGCACGTCCGGGTTCTTTTTCTGCGGCATGATCGAGCTGCCAGTGCAGAAGCGGTCCGGAAGGTCGATGAACTGGAACTGCGCGCTGGTCCACAGCACCAGCTCTTCGGAGAAGCGCGAAAGGTGCATCATCGCCACGCTGGCAGCGGCGCAGAATTCGATGGCGAAATCACGGTCCGACACGCCATCCAGCGAGTTGCCGGCCACGGCTTCAAAGCCCAGCAGCTTGCAGGTCAGTTCACGGTCGATCGGGTAGGTGGTGCCGGCCAGCGCGGCGCTGCCCAGTGGCATGCGGTTGGTGCGCTTGCGGCAGTCGACCAGGCGCTCATAGTCGCGGCTGAGCATTTCGAACCACGCCAGCAGGTGGTGGCCAAAGGTGACCGGCTGCGCCGTCTGCAGGTGGGTGAAACCAGGCATGATGGTTTCGGCTTCACGCTCTGCCTGCTCCAGCAGGCCCTGCTGCAGGCGGGTGATTTCGGCCAGGATCAGGTCGATTTCGTCGCGCAGCCAAAGGCGGATGTCGGTGGCCACCTGGTCGTTGCGGCTACGCCCGGTGTGCAGCTTCTTGCCGGTGATGCCGATGCGGTCGGTCAGGCGTGCTTCGATGTTCATGTGCACGTCTTCGAGGTCGACACGCCAGTCGAAGTTGCCGGCTTCAATCTCGCCCTGGATGGTTTTCAGGCCATCGATGATGGTGTCGCGCTCGGCATCACTGAGCACGCCGACCTGCGCCAGCATGGTGGCATGGGCAATCGAACCCATGATGTCGTGACGGTACAGGCGCTTGTCGAAATCTACCGAGGCGGTGAAACGGGCGACGAAGGCGTCGACGGGCTCACTGAAGCGGCCGCCCCAGGACTGATTGGTCTTCTCGGTGCTCATGGATTCACTCATTGCAGGCGTGAACGAAAAAGTGGCGTCGATGATAGCAGGGTTGGGCTGGCTGCCGCAGGGCGCCGGTCGAGAGAAATGCCCGGAAAATCGCAGAGAAGGATTTCAAGGAATGAACGGCAGTGTTCCACGGACCGTCTACAGTTGGACAAAGGACTGGCAGTGAATCTGCCGGGCCGAGTGAATCTTTGGCCATCGCACCGGTCTAGAGCGTGACCGCAGTGTCGCTCGAACCACACCTGTCTACGCTATACCTGTGCGAGACTCATTCAGGAATCCAGCGCAATTATGAATGTCCTGATCGTTGATGACGAACCCCAAGGCCGTGAACGCCTCACCCGGCTGCTCGGCGAACTGGAGGGTTACACTGTGCTGGAGCCCAGCGCCACCAACGGCGATGAGGCCTTGGCGCTGATTGAAAGCCTCAAGCCCGATGTGGTCCTGCTGGACATCGGCATGCCAGGCCTGGATGGCCTGCAGGTTGCCGCTCGCCTGTGCGAACGCGAGGCGCCGCCCGCGGTGGTGTTTTGCTCCGGGGATGATGAATACGGTGCAGAGGCATTCAAGGACAGTACCCTCAGCCATGTGACCAAGCCCTTCCAGGCCCACGCCTTGCGCGATGCCCTGCGCAAGGCCGAAAAACCCAACCGCGCCCAATTGGCGGCGCTTACCCGGCCGGCCAATGAAGGCGGCGGCCCACGCAGCCATATCAGCGCCCGCACGCGCAAAGGCATCGAACTGATCCCGTTACCCCAGGTGATCTATTTCATTGCCGACCACAAGTATGTGACCTTGCGTCACGAAGCCGGTGAAGTGCTGCTTGACGAGCCACTCAAAGCCCTGGAAGACGAATTTGGCGAACGCTTCGTGCGCATCCACCGCAATGCGTTGGTCGCCCGCGAGCGCATCGAACGCTTGCAGCGCACCCCACTGGGTCACTTTCAGCTGTATCTGAAAGGCCTGGACGGCGATGCCTTGACCGTTAGCCGTCGCCATGTGGCCGGTGTGCGCAAGATGATGCAGACCCTCTGAGGCCCTTGGACTCGGCCCGCACCTGCACCTGACTGCGTATGACCTGTTGATCCGTATCTGCAAGCGATACCGGCGATGCTGTTATGATCGACGGTATTTCTCTGGATCGGGGCGTTTCATGTCCACTCGCGAAATCCGCATTGCCACCCGTAAAAGTGCTTTGGCCCTGTGGCAGGCCGAATACGTCAAGGCCCGCCTCGAGCAGGCCCACACCGGTCTGCAGGTGACCCTGGTACCCATGGTCAGCCGCGGTGACAAGTTGCTCGACGCGCCGCTGGCAAAAATTGGCGGCAAGGGGCTGTTCGTCAAGGAACTGGAAACCGCGCTGCTGGACAACGAAGCCGACATCGCCGTGCATTCGATGAAGGACGTGCCCATGGACTTCCCCGAGGGCCTGGGCCTTTACTGCATCTGCGAGCGTGAAGACCCGCGTGATGCCTTCGTTTCCAATACCTTTGACAGCCTCGAAGCGCTGCCCGCCGGCAGTATCGTCGGCACCTCAAGCCTGCGCCGTCAGGCCCAGTTGCTGGCGCGCCGCCCGGACCTGCAAATCCGTTTTCTGCGCGGCAACGTCAACACCCGCCTGGCGAAGCTGGATGCCGGCGAGTACGACGCCATCATCCTCGCCGCCGCGGGCCTGATCCGTCTGGGCTTCGAAGACCGCATCACCTCCACCATCAGCGTCGATGACAGCCTGCCGGCAGGTGGTCAGGGCGCGGTGGGCATCGAGTGCCGCAGTGCCGACGATGAGATCCATGCACTGCTGGCGCCACTGCACCATGTCGACACCGCTGACCGGGTGATCGCCGAGCGCGCGCTGAACAAACGCCTGAATGGTGGCTGCCAAGTGCCGATCGCCTGCTACGCGGTTCTTGAAGGTGACCAGCTGTGGCTGCGTGGCCTGGTCGGCCAGCCTAGCGGCGGGACCTTGCTGGTGGCCGATGCCCGTGCACCCCGTGCTGCTGCCGAGGCCTTGGGCGTGCAGGTGGCCGAAGACCTGCTGGGGCAGGGCGCCGAGACCATTCTCAAGGAAGTCTACGGCGAGGCCGGTCACCCGTGAGCCAATGGCGCCTGTTGCTGACCCGGCCTGCCGAGGACTGCGCGGCGCTGGCGCAAAGCCTGGCGGCAGCGGGCGTGGGCAGCAGTTGCCTGCCACTGCTGGAGATTGAACCCATTACCGTGGAAGCCCCACAGCGGCTGTCGCTGGAAGGCTTGCATGACTTCCAGGCGATCATTGTGGTCAGCAAGCCGGCCGCCCGGCTGTTGCTTGAGCATCTGGCCGAGACCAGCAACCGGCCTCCGCAGCGAGGCTGGTTCACCGTGGGTGAGGCAACCGCCGGGGTGCTGCAGGGTGCTGGGCTGAAGGTTTGCTTTCCGCCGCGTGGCGATGACAGCGAAGCCTTGCTGGCACTGCCGGCCCTGCGCCAGGCACTTACCGAGCCGGCACCGCGTGTCTTGATCGTTCGCGGCGTCGGAGGTCGCGAACTGCTGGCAGAGCGTCTTGCAGAGCAAGGTGCTAGTGTCGAATATCTGGAACTGTATCGTCGCTGCCTGCCGGCCTACCCGGCGGGTACGCTGATGCGCCGCATTGAAGCGGAACGCCTCAATGGCCTGGTGGTCAGCAGTGGGCAGGGTTTTGAACATTTGCAGCAGATGGCCGGTGCCGATTGGCAGCGGTTGGCCCAGTTGCCGCTGTTCGTGCCCAGCCCGCGGGTCGCCGAGCAGGCCAAGGCCGCTGGGGCCCAACAGGTTGTGGATTGCCGTGGCGCCAGTGCCACGGCCTTGCTGGCAGCCGTGCAGCGTAGCGCTGCACCTGCCTCTTAAGGCGCTAAGCTGAATGCGGTGCGCCCCCATGCAAAGGATGGATACGTGAGCGAGACTGTCTTGTCCAATAACGATAAACCGTCGGCGCAGGCGCCTGCGGAACCCGTTACCACCCCACCTGCCAAGCGCTCCGGCAGTGGCCTGGCAGCGCTGGCCTTGCTGCTTGGTGCGGCCGGGGTGGCGGTAGGTGGCTGGGGTGTCTGGCAGGTGCGTCAACTGCAGGGCAGTGAGTTCAACCAGGGCCAGCACATCGAGGCGCTGAACCAGCGCGCCGAGGCGCTGCAGCAACGTGAACAGCAGATCAGTGCGCAACTGGCCAGTCTGCCAGCCGCCAGCGAGCTGGAAGACCGCCGGCGCTTGGTAGCCCAACTGCAGGGCGACCAGCAGCGTCTCAGCCAGCGCCTGGAAACCGTGCTGGGAGAAAGCCGCAAAGAGTGGCGCCTGGCTGAAGCCGAGCACCTCCTGCGGCTGGCTACCCTGCGCCTTTCGGCGTTGCAGGACATCACCAGTGCCAAAGCCCTGGTCGAAGGCGCCGACGAGATCCTGCGCGAGCAGAGCGACCCGGGTGCCTTCGCCGCCCGCGAGCAACTGGCCCGCAGCCTGGCCACGCTCAACAGCACTCAGCAACCGGACCGTACTGGCCTGTTCTTGAAACTGGCTGCGCAGCGTGAGCTGGTACAGCAGCTGAGCGCCCAGTCCCCCGAGTTCGACAGTAACGCCGATGCGCTTGGCGCCCTGACCGCCGACGGTGATGGTGCCAGCAGGCTGTCGCAGTGGTGGGCAGAAATATCCAAGTACTTCCAGATCGACTTCAATGCCGATGAAAACGTGCGTCCGTTGCTGGCCGGGCAGCAACTGAACCAGCTGCGTCTGGCCCTGAGCCTGACTATCGAGCAGGCCCAGTGGGCGGCGCTCAATGGTGATGCCAAGGTTTACACGCAGGCGCTGGACGACGCCCGCAGCGTACTGCTGGCCAACTTCAACGCAGACAATCCGCAAAGCAAGGCCATGCTCGACAGCCTCAATGCCTTGGCCGATCAGCCGGTGTCGGTGGTTACCCCTGACCTTAGTGAAAGCCTGGCGGCAGTGCAGGCCTATATTCAGCGCCGTCACCTGCCGGCCGAGGCTGAAGGGGGCAAGCCATGAAGCGTGTCTACCTGTTGGCCGTGCTTGCGATCGTGGTTGCTGCGGCACTGGGCATCGCGGTTGCCAAGCACAGCGGCTATGTACTGATTTCCTATGGTGGCTTCCGTTATCAGTCGGGGCTGTGGGCAGCCTTGGCGGGTATTTTGGCGGTCGTCCTGCTGCTGTGGTTGCTGCGCTATCTGGTCGGCCTGGTGCTGACTTCCAGTGGTGTGGTCAACCCGTGGTCACGGCGTAACCGCAGTCGACGTATCCGCCTGGCGATCGAACAGGGCCAGCTCGATCTTGCCGAAGGCCGCTGGGCCAGTGCCCAACGGCACTTGCACCGTGCCGCCGAGGCGGAGCGCCAACCGTTGCTGTACTACCTTGGTGCCGCGCGTGCCGCCAACGAGCAAGGCCGTACCGAAGACAGCGACAACCTGCTGGAGCGTGCCCTGGAGCGCCAGCCGCAAGCGGAGCTGGCCATTGCCCTGACCCATGCCCAGTTGCAAATGGACCGTGGCGAAAACGATGGGGCCCTGGAAACCCTGCTGGCCATGCAGGAGCGCCACCCGCACAACGGCCAGGTGCTGCGCTTGCTGCAACGCCTGTACGTGGAGCGCGGCGACTGGTCTGCACTGATCCGCCTGCTGCCCGACCTGCGCAAGGGCAAGGTGCTGCCGCCCGCCGAGCTGGCTGCTCTGGAGCAACGTGCATGGGGTCAGAACCTGAGCCTGGCGACCACCCGTGGCGAAGATGCGCTCAGTGCACGTCAATCCTTGGAGCGCGCCTGGCAGCAGCTGACCGCAGCCCAGCGCCAGGAGCCACAACTGGTGCTGGCGTACGCCGAGCAACTGCGCCAGGTAGGTGCCCAGAACGAGGCCGAACAAGTACTGCGCACGGCCCTCAAGCGCGACTACGAAAGCCACCTGGCCCGCCTTTACGGCCTGGTGCGTGGTGATGACCCGGCGCGTCAGCTGCAAACCGCTGAAGGTTGGCTCAAGGCTCACCCGCAAGACGCCAGCCTGCTGCTGACCCTGGGCCGTCTGAGCTTGCAAAACCGCTTGTGGGGCAAGGCGCGTGACTACCTTGAAAGCAGCCTGCGCATGGAGCGCAACCCCGAGGCCTGTGCAGAGCTGGCCCGCCTGCTCGCGGGGCTGGGCGAGACCGAGCGCAGCAACCAGCTGTTCCAGGAGGGTCTTGGCCTGCTGGACGAGCGCCTGCTGGCGCTGCCTTTGCCAGAAGGCGTACGCGCCTGACCTACCCCAAGGCCCGCGCAAAGGTGCGGGCTTTGGGGGCAGGTAATTTATCTTTCGCTGTCAGTTTGATCTGAAGTCCATTTCTTCCGTCGCCTCCTACGGCATATCTGGAAATTTCCTACGCGATTCAGTGACTTGTCGTTGCTGTCGTGCCTTGAAACAAAGCGTGTCTTTCCTCTACCGTTTCAAGCCACTACTTTTTCCCCGGGACCTTCACCGCCCATGCTGCCGGCCCGTTTGCGCACCTTTTTTCTTCCTGCCTGCCTGGTCGCACTGGCAGTACTGGTTGCGTCCTTCCGTCTGGAAAACACAGTGGGGCTGATGCCGTGCCCATTGTGCCTCAGCCAACGGTTGCTGCTTGGCGGGTACGCGCTCCTGTGTTTCGCAGCCGTGCTGCAGGCGCCGGGCACTCGGGGCATCCTTCGTTATGCTCGGCTGGCCCTGGGCTGCTCGCTGGCCGGCGCATTGCTGGCAGCACGGCATGTCTGGTTGCAGGGGGCTGAGGGGGTCAATGAGGTATGCCCGGTGCCGATCGGGCGAGTGTTCGAGCAATCCTGGAGTGAGGCGGCACGGCAACTGCTGCTGGGTGGCCCGGATTGCCGTTCGCTTGCCTGGAGTTTTCTCGATCTGACACTACCGGAATGGAGCCTGTTGGCCTTCCTGCTGCTGGCGGTGCTGCCCTTGAGTTGCCTGCTGGCGTATCGTTTCCGCACCTTGGCAAGAACATGACCTGGCGCAAGGTTGTGCCATTAGCGCGACCAATGGTGATGTAACAGGGTATTAAACACTTGTATGAACTTTGTGTGCTGCGTACCTTGAAGGGCAGCACGCGCGGGAATAATCTCCCAGCACGCATACCGGAAAAACAACTGCTCGATGCCGTCCTGCTGATGTCACCTTTGTGCTGCGCGGTCGTGGTGCGAGGTGCAGCGGCATCTACCCAGAAGGGAAGAGATCGCCATGCTCGATAGTTGTCAGAACGCCCAGGAACGCTGGGGTGGGGTTCACAAGCTGATCGACCGTTGGCTGGAGGAGCGCCAGGAACTGGTGCAGGCTTTTCGCGCCCTGCGCGATGTGAGGCCAGCCTTCGCCGACAAGGACACCAACGGGGACTTTTGCGCCCTTCTGGTCGACTACGTTTCGGCGTGGCACTTCGAAGTCTGCGAGCAACTGGTCAGCGAGGCCAAGGCGTTCGGAGACGAGAAGGCGCTGAAACTGGCCGAAGAGATCAACCCACGGATCAACGACAGTACTCAGATCGCACTGGCCTTCAATGACCATTGCACCAAGGGGGAGTGCAAGGACACCGAACGCTTTGCCGAGAAGCTGGCCAAATTGGGCGGGTTGTTGCATGAGCGCTTCGAGCTTGAAGACTGCCTGATCGAAGTGCTGCACAACGCACACAAGGAAGAGGGTGCAGTGCAGGCCTGAGGTTGGCGTCAGTCGCCAACCGCCAGCAGTTCAATCTCGAATACCAAGGGGGTGTAGGGTGCAATCAGGTCTCCCGCCCCCTCGGCGCCATAGGCTTGCGCTGAAGGAATTACCAGGCGCCATTTGGCGCCGGTGTGCATTTTCGGCAAGGCGACCTGCCAGCCTTCGATAACCGAATCCAGGTTGAACCATTGGGGGGTCTGGTTCTGGTCGAATATTGAGCCGTCCGGCAATCTGCCCACATAGCGCACTTGCACTTTGCCGCCCGCTTTTGGCTGTGCACCCGTGCCTGCCTGCAATTCGCTGTACAGCACACCTTCCGTTAGTTCGTGCACCCCATAACGCCCACGTTCATTAGCCATGAAACGCGTTTCGGCGGCCTGCAGCTTTTGCGCAGCGGCGTCACCTTCCTGGGCTTCATGCTGCTGCAGCACTGCCTGCATGCGTGCCTTGTCGAGTTTCAGGGGTTGCCCCTGATAGGACTGCTTCAGGCCTTCGACCAGTGCATCCAGCTGCAAGCCCGGCATCTCCTGGCGCAGGCGTTCACCCAGGCTGGCACCCAGGCTGTAGGCCAAATCGTGGTCGTCGTTGTCGGCCAAGGCGAGGGGCGCCATCAGGCATAAACCCAAAACAAGATATCGAGGCAACGCCTGACTCCCAAATACCAGCAATGATTAATTCAGCAACTACACTTTCACGCAGCTGCAAGATAACAACTTTGCCCAGGCATGCAACGCGGCGTAAACATTACGGTCAACATGCCCTAGCGGCGGTAGCAGCAGAAGCATAGTATGAGCCGCAATCTCGTCAGCCAGGAGGTAAACCATGTCGGCCAAAAAGAAGCCAGTAAGTACGCCGTTACACCTGCTCCAGCAACTTTCGGGCAGCTTGCTCGAACACTTGGAAGAGGCCTGCTCGCAAGCGCTGGCTGATGCGGAAAAACTGCTGGCGAAGTTGGAAAAGCAGCGTGGCAAGGCGCAGGAAAAACTGCACAACGGTCGCCTGAAACTACAAGACGCGGCCAAGGCAGGTAAAGCCAAGGCGCAAAGCAAGGCGCAAAAAGCCATCGGTGAACTTGAAGAACTGCTCGAGTCTCTCAAGGAACGTCAAACCCAGACGCGCTCTTACATTCAGCAACTCAAACGCGATGCTCAGGACAGCCTCAAGCTGGCTCAGGGTGTAGGCAAAGTACGCGAAGCTGCAGGCAAGGCCCTTGATCAACGTGCGGCCAAACCGGCTGCCAAGGCAACCGCTGCTGCCAAGCCTGCGGCCAAACCAGCTGCCAGGGCGACCGCTGCCGCCAAGCCTGCGGCCAAACCGGCTGCCAAGACGACCGCTGCCGCCAAGCCTGCGGCCAAACCAGCTGCCAAGAC
>NZ_JAOCDI010000056.1:0-28986 GCF_029840855.1 Pseudomonas sp. GD03862 | reverse complement strand
GGGTTTACCCGCGAATACGGTAGCGGCGTCAACGGTGAACGCCTGGTGGAAATTGGCCAGCAGGGCCGGCCCTTTCGCGGGTAAACCCGCGAAGGGGCCGGTTCAGGCAAACGCCGCCAGCAAATCCTGCGCAAATACATGGGCTGCCTCGCCAACCCCCTGTGCCCGGTGCCGGGCCAGGGTGAACGGCACCCCAAAATCAAGCTCAGGGTCCAGCGCCCATAACAGCCCCTCGGCCTCCCAGGCCTGTGCACAATGGCATGGCAAGTAGCCAATATGCCGACCAGACAGAATGAACGTCAGCACGCTTTCGATCTGCTCCGCCACTGCCGTGCTGCGTCTGCTCTGGAACGGTTCGCCCCCTTTGAGAAAACGGTACGGATGGCGCACCTGGTCCATGTCCAGCAACCGCTCAAGCCCAACATCCGTTTTGCCATACAGCACATGCCCCCTGCCGCAATACAGCCGCTGTCGTTCTGCGAACAAGGGCTGGTAATCAAAGGCCGCCTGGTTGCCGGAAAAATAGCTGATGGCATAGTCCAGCCGCTGCTCCAGCAACAGCCGTTCCAGCTCCGCCGGCGGTGCACTGACAAGCTCCAGTTGCACCGATTCCTCTCGCCTGCGAAATGCCGCAATGGCCGCCGCCAGTTTCAGGCTCACCGCCTTGTCCTGATTTTCCGCCATGCCTATGCGCACAGTCCCCAGCAATCGCCCGGCAACGCCGTTGGCCTGCTGGCGAAACTGCTCGATGTTCAGCAGCAGCCCACGCGCCGCCTCCAATAGCAATTCACCTTTTTCCGTCAGGCGAAAACCACCCTTGCCGCGGCTGCACAGGCGGTAACCCAAGCGTGCCTCCAGTTGCGCCATGCGCTGGCTGATGGTGGGCTGGCTCAGGCCCAGCACGCCTTGAGCGGCGCTGAAGCCACCTGCCTCGACTACAGTGACGAACAGCCGCAGCAGGTGCAGGTCGGGATCGTGCACTTGTCCGAGCATTACATTGCTCCTGATGAATGTCAGCTTTGCAAACTTGTCATTGGTGCAATGTAACCCGGCTGGCATGCTCGCGGCATCCACCCATTTACCGAGGTGTCCGCCATGCGTCGATCGTTGTGCCTTTTGTCTCTGGTTCTGGCCCTGCCGCTGCAGGCCGAAGAGAAGGTCGTCAACCTCTACAGCTGGGCCGATTACGTCGCCCCGCAAACCCTGCAGCGCTTCGAACAGGAAACGGGCTACAAGGTGCGGTACGACACCTTTGACACCCCCGAAGTGCTGGAAACCAAGCTGTTGACCGGTGGTAGCGGCTACGACGTGGTGGTGCCGTCATCCACCGTGCTGGCCCGGGCGCTCAAGGCCAATGCCCTGCAACCGCTGGACGCTCAGGCCATGCCTGGTTATGGCAACCTCGACAAGGACCTACTGGGCAAACTGGCCGAGGTTGACCCCGGCAACCGCCATGCTGTGCCGTACACCTGGGGCACGCTGGGCCTTGGGGTAAATGTGGAGGCAGTACGCCAGCGCCTTGGCGATGTACCGCTGGACAGCCTCGACCTGTTGTTCAAGCCCGAGTACGCCACCCGCCTGAAGGGTTGCGGCATCGCTTTGCCTGACTCGCCCCAGGAGGTGATCGGCGTAGCCCTGAATTACCTGGGCAAGGACCCTTACAGCCAGAACAAGGATGACCTGGCTGCCGCGCAGAACCTGCTCAGCCAGTTGCAGCCGTCGATCAGCTACGTTGCCAACGGCCGGCAGATCAACGACCTGGCCAATGGCAGCGTGTGCCTGGCGTTGACCTACAACGGTGATGCCGCGATGGCCGCCGACCAGGCCCGTCGTGCCGGCAAGCCGTTCGAGGTGATCTACCGCATCCCCCGTGAAGGCACGCTGGTATGGCAGGACAACCTGGTCATCCCCAAGGACGCCCCGCACCCCGAGGCCGCACGGGCGTTCATCGCCTTCATGCTCAAGCCAGAGTCGGTGGCAGCGCTGACCAACACGCTGTTCTTCGCCAATGCCAATCAGGCTGCCACGCCGCTGGTGGACGAAGCGGTGCGCAACGACCCGGATATCTATCCGTCGGCCGAGGTGCGTCAGCGCCTGTATGCCGACCGCAGCATGGCCTTGGCCGACCTGCGCCAACGCAACCGTCTGTGGACCGCCTTCCGCAGCCGGCAGTAGCCCATGACAATCAAGGAGCCCGACCGTGGACCAAGCCGCAAGCAATGACCAGGCCATGACCCGCGATAGCCTGTATGGTACCGCCGCAGAAAGCACCTACGCCGGTGTTGTCAGTTTCTCCCGCCGCCGCTACAGCCGCGACTTGCGCGGTGTGGATGTGGTGGTCAGCGGTGTGCCGTTCGACACGGCCACCAGTAACCGCCCCGGCGCGCGCTTCGGCCCGCGGGCGATCCGTGCGGCCTCGGTCCAGCAGGCCTGGGCCCGCCATTGGCCGTGGGCGTTCGACCCGTTCGACCACCTGGCGGTGATCGACTATGGCGACTGCCCCTTCGACAGCGGCACGCCGCAGTCGGTACCGGACAGCATCGAGGCCCATGCCGAGCACATTCTGCAGGCGGGTTGCGCCATGCTCACCCTCGGTGGCGACCACTTCATCAGCTACCCGCTGCTCAAGGCTCACGCCCGCCGCCATGGCCCGCTGGCGCTGATCCATTTCGATGCGCACAGTGACACCTGGCCGGACGAGGCGGGCAAGCGCATCGACCACGGCACCATGTTCTGGCATGCCGCCCGCGAAGGCCTGGTTGACCCCGCCCATTCGGTGCAGATTGGCCTGCGCACGACCAATGACGACAGCCAGGGCTTTGCCATTCTCGACGCCAGGCAAGTGCACCGCCAGGGCACAGAGGCGGTGATTGCAGCGATTCGCCAGCGGGTGGGCGAGCGGCCGGTGTACCTGACCTTCGACATCGACTGCCTCGACCCGGCCTACGCGCCCGGTACCGGAACGCCGGTGTGTGGCGGGCTGAGCACGGTGCAGGCGCTGGAGATTCTGGGTGGGCTGCGTGGCATCAACCTGGTAGGCATGGACTTGGTGGAAGTGGCGCCAGCCTATGACCATGCCGATATCACCGCCTTGGCCGGGGCAACCCTGGCCATGGAGATGCTGTGCCTGTATGCGGCGCGGCACAAGGTGGACAACGGCCAGTAGATTTTTGTGGCCATTCGCGGGCAAGCCCGCTCCCACACGTGTCTCACAGGGCCAGAAATCTGTGGGTGACCGTGGGAGCGGGCGCGCCCGCGAATGGCTGCAAAGCAGCCCTCCGCGGCCCATACTGAAACATCAGGAATCATCTCCACCCGCATTCACACTTTTGCCGCGAACCCCTCGCGCCTTAGGCTATCAAACCCACCAGGCGCGGCATTTTCGTACAGGAGGTGAAGCATGACCCCGACATTGCCCATCCTGGCCCTCGGCCTGGCCTTGTGCCTGCCCGCGCACGCGGCTGCGCAGCAGCCCGTGCAACGTGCTGCCGGCAACAACAACCCTTACAACAGCCCGATCCAGCGGGCCAACCCCAACAGCCGTCAAGGCAGCATGCCGGCTGCGCCACCGGTACGTGGCCCGTCCACCGACCCGTACCAGCGCCCACCCACCCTGGACAACCGCGGCATCGGTAACGGCGACAACCTGCGTCGTCAGCAGCAAACCCCGAACCTGGAACCCACCCGGCCACCGCGCGACAACCCACGTGCGCCTTAAGCCCACTTGAAAGGAATCCGGCATGCTTCGAGCACCCTGGCTAGCCACCCTGACCGCCGCCGCGCTACTGCCACTGTGGGCGCATGCGGCGGCCGAACAGCGGTTCCCCAGCGAAGAAGGTACCTTGGTCGTCGACACGCTTGCCGATGGCCTGCGCAACCCCTGGGCCCTGGCCTTCCTGCCCGGTGGCAAGGACATGCTGGTGACCGAGCGCGCCGGCAACCTGCGGCTGGTCAATGCCGAAGGCAAGGTTGGCCCGTCGATCAGCGGTGTACCCAAGGTCTGGGCCGAAGGCCAGGGCGGCTTGCTGGATGTGGCGCTGTCACCGGAGTTCGGCAAGGACCGCACCGTCTACCTGTCCTACGCCGAGGAGGGCAGTGACGGCAAGGCCGGTACTGCAGTCGGCCGCGGGCAGCTGTCCGAAGACCGCGCCCGGCTGGAAAATTTCACCGTGATCTTCCGCCAGCAGCCCAAGCTGTCGGTGGGTAACCACTTCGGCTCGCGGCTGGTGTTCGACCGCGACGGCTACCTGTTCATCGCCCTGGGCGAGAACAACCAACGTCCCACTGCCCAGGACCTGGACAAGTTGCAAGGCAAGGTCGTGCGTATTCTGCCGGACGGCGAAGTGCCCAAAGACAACCCCTTCGTCGGCAAGGACAACGTGCGTCCGGAGATCTGGTCGTACGGCCACCGTAATCAGCAAGGCGCCGCGCTCAACCCCTGGACCGGTCAACTGTGGACCCACGAACACGGCCCGCGCGGTGGTGATGAAATCAACATCCCAAAGCCTGGCAAGAACTATGGTTGGCCGATTGCGACCCACGGCATCAACTACTCGCTGCTGCCAATCCCCGAGGCCAAGGGCGAGCATGTGGACGGCATGGTCGACCCGCACCATGTCTGGGAAAAGTCACCGGGTATCAGCGGTATGGCGTTCTACGACAGCCCAACGTTCAAGGCCTGGGACCACAATCTGTTCATGGGGGCGCTGGCCACTCAGGAATTGATCCGCTTGCAACTGGAGGGCGACAAGGTGGTGCACGAAGAACGGTTGCTCGGTGACCTGAAGGCGCGTATCCGTGATGTGCGGGTGGGGCCGGATGGTTACCTGTATGTACTGACCGATGACAAGGACGGTGCGCTACTCAAGGTCGGCCTGGCCGACTGACGCGCGCCTGCACCGAGGGTGACAGTCGGGTAGAATGCGGCATGGCCCTCGACCCCCAAACCCTCTACCAGCAAGCCCTGAGCACTCGGGGCTACGTCGCTGACCCCGCCCAGGCCCGCGTCGTCGAGGCCTTGCAAGCCTGCTTCCAGTCCCTCGAGCAGGGTCGCCCCACCCAGGGCCTCTACCTCTGGGGCCCGGTCGGGCGCGGCAAGACCTGGCTGATGGACCAGTTCCACCAGTGTCTGCGCATACCGAGCCGGCGCCAGCACTTTCATCACTTCATGGCCTGGGTGCATCAACGCCTGTTTCAGCTCAACGGCACCGCCGACCCGCTGCTCGCCCTGGCGGGGGAGCTGGCGCGGCAGATCCGCGTGCTGTGCTTCGATGAATTGTTCGTCAGCGACATCGGTGATGCGATCATCCTCGGCCGCTTGTTCCAGGTATTGTTCGATCAGGGTGTGGTGATCGTCGCCACCTCCAACCAGCCACCCGAGCAGCTCTACCGCGATGGTTTCAACCGCGAGCGGTTCCTGCCTGCCATCGCCGCCATCGGTCGTCACATGCAGGTCCTGCCGGTAGCGGGCGAGCAGGATCACCGTCTGCACCCTGGTGAAGCGCGGCAGCGCTATTGGGTAGCCGAGGCGGGGCAGGCCAGCCAGTTGGGCGAGGTGTTTCGCCAGCTCAGCCCGGAAGATGCCGGCACTGATCAGCCCTTGGGTATTGGCTCAAGGCACATTCACGTCGTGCGGCGCAGTGAGCAGGCTATCTGGTGTCGTTTCACCGATCTGTGCGATCAACCTTTGGCGGCCATGGAGTTCATGGCCTTGTGCGACCGTTTTCCCTCGATTCTGGTATCCGGCATTCCGGCGCTGGGCGGGGAGCAGCGGGCGGGGCGTATTGCCCGTGGCACCGAAGATGGCGCGGCGAGGGTAGTGGCGGGCGACCGTGAACTGCCTGCGCTGTCGCCCAAGGACGATGCGGTTCGCCGCTTCATTGCCCTGGTCGACGAATGCTATGACCGCCGGGTGGCGTTGTACCTGGAGGCACAGGTGCCGCTCGATGCCCTCTACACTCAAGGGTATCTGGCGTTCCCGTACCAGCGCACCCTGAGCCGGCTACGGGAGATGCAACTGCAACGCTTCGCCTGAAAAGGAGCCGACCATGCAGCCGTTATCGCATTATCTGCTGACCCAGGCCTATAACAATGGCTGGGCCAATCACCGCCTGTACAAGGCCTGCCTGCAACTGACCCAGGACGAGTTCGTCGCCCCGCGTTGCAGCTTCTTCCCGTCGATCAAGGCCACCCTCAACCATTTGCTCACGGTGGATTGGTTCTACCTGCATATGCTCGAGTGCGAGCAGCGCGGCGAGCAGCCCGATGCCGACGGCGAACGCTTTTTCGACCCGGAACAGCCGTTTGCCACCTGCACCGACCTGCATGCCGAGCAGGCCCAGGCTGATCACCGTTTGATCGCCTACTGCCGTGGGCTGAGTGATGGCGACCTGGGCCGCTATGTGAGCGTCGTGCGGCCTGATCGGGTGCAGCGCGAGCAGCGGCTGCGTTTGCTGGCGCATCTGTTCGAACATCAGGTGCATCACCGTGGGCAGGTGCACGCGATGCTCAGTGATACAGCGGTCAGGCCACCACAGCTGGATGAGTTTTTCTGCGAGGAAGAAGCCGAGTTGCGGGCGGGCGACTTTGCCGAGCTGGGCTGGACAGAAGAGCAGGTCTGGAAAGTGTAATGGCACCCTGTGGCAGCAGCGGTCTTGTGCAAAGTACAAAAGCGTACGCTGCCACAGGGGCCAATCATTGGCTCACTTGCCCAGCCATTCGACCAGGGTGCGATTGAACCGCACCGGTTCCTCGATTTGCGGCGCGTGCCCCATGCCTTCGAATGTGATCAGCTCACCTTTGGGTATCAGCCTGGCCACCTGCGGCCCCAACTCTGCATAGTTGCCCAACCTGGCCTTTACCTCCGGCGGCGCGATATCGCTGCCGATGGCCGTGGTGTCCTTGTCGCCGATCAGCAGCAAGGTCGGCATCTGCAGGTGCTTGAATTCGTGGTACACCGGCTGGGTGAAGATCATGTCGTAGATCAGCGCCGAGTTCCACGCCACCGCTTCATGCCCCGGCCCTTTGTTCAAGCCCACCAGCATCTGCACCCAGCGTTCGTACTCAGGCTTCCAGCGCCCGGCGTAATAGGTTTTGCGTTCATATGCACGTACGCCTTCGGCATCCAGTTTGAGTTCGCGGGCATACCACTGGTCCACGGTGCGGTAGGGCACCCCCAGGGCTTTCCAGTCTTCCAGACCGATCGGGTTGACCATTGCCAGGCGTTCCACCTGCTGGGGGTACATCAGCGCATAGCGGGTGGCGAGCATGCCGCCGGTGGAGTGGCCTAGCACAATGGTCTGCTTCACACCCAGCTGTTCGAGCAGGGCATGGGTGTTGTCGGCCAGTTGTTGAAAGCTGTACTGATAATGCGCCGGTTTGCTCGACGTACAGAAGCCGACCTGGTCGGGCGCGATGACCCGGTAACCGGCCTTGCTCAGGGCGTCGATGGTGGTTTCCCAGGTGGCGGCGCAGAAGTTCTTGCCGTGCATCAGCACCACGTTGTGGCCGTTGGCCTGGCCCTGGGCGGGCACGTCCATGTAGCCCATCTGCAGGGCCTGGCCCTGGGACTTGAAGTCGAAATGCTTTAGGGGGTGCGGGTAGCTGAAGCCTTCGAGCTGGGGGCCGTAGGTAGGCGACTCGGCAGCGATGGCCGAACTGCTGGCAAGGCAGGCCAGGGCAAGGGCGGTTGCGCGCAGCATGGGGGCACTCCGTGTAGGGCCAGGTTGAATGGGGCGACTGTAACAGGCAGTGGACCACGCGAAACCTGAAAGGTGTTACCAGGCGTGAAACCAGCCCAGGGTAATCATCGCAAGCACCGCATAGCGGCCAGCCTTGGCTAGGGTCACCAGCAACAGGAAGCGCCAGAATGGCTCACGCATTATCCCGGCGATCAGCGTAAGCGGGTCGCCGATCACCGGCATCCAGCTGAGCAGCAGCGACCATTGCCCCCAGCGTTGGTAGCGCTGCTGCGCACGCGCCAGTTGGGCTGCGCTGAAAGGGAACCAGCGTTTCTCGCGCAGGTGCTCGATGGCCCGGCCCAGCAGCCAGTTGACCACCGAGCCGAGCACGTTGCCCAGGGTAGCTACCAGCAGCAGGGTGGCCCATGCCTCGGGCTGGCGCAGCAACAGACCGACCAGCACGGCCTCTGATTGCAGCGGTAGCAGGGTGGCGGCACCAAAGGCGCTGAGAAACAGCGCCCCCAGGCTGAGCATCAGTAGTTGGCGACCACGGTGTCCTGGCCATCCTGGGTCACCCCGATGACCTGGTAGGCATCCTTGTGGTCACCCATCTCCATGCCGGGCGAGCCCATGGGCATGCCCGGCACCGCCAGGCCCTTGAGGTCGTTGCGCTTGGCCAGCAGGCGCACCTGCTCGGCCGGCACGTGGCCTTCGACGAACTTGCCGCCGATCACCCCGGTGTGGCACGACGCAAGGCGTGGCGCCACGCCGAGGCGTTGCTTGACGGCGCTCATGTTTGGCTCGACGTGGTCGTTGACGGTAAAACCATTGTCACGCAGGTGGCTGATCCAGGCCTTGCAGCAGCCGCAGTTGGGGTCGCGGTAGACGTCGATGGTCTCGGCGGCCTGGGCGAGGCCGGTGACGGCCAGCAGGCTCAGGGTCAGCAGGTGTTTGCGCAGCATGGTGAAGCACTCCTTTAAAAACGCAGGCGGATACCGGCGACCAGGCGGGTCTGGCCCAGATCTTCGCCGTCTTCTCGGGCCTGGTTGGCACGCGAGCCGTGCAGGCGGTTGTAACTGAGCCCGACGTAGGGGGCGAAGCCGCGCGTGATTTCGTAGCGCAGGCGCAGGCCCACCTCGCTGTCGGCCAGCCCCGCACCTTGTTCGCGCCCGGCGTCGTTGCGCCCGTAGAGGTTGGCCTCCAGGGTCGGCTCCAGTATCCAGCGGTTGGTCAGCAGCATAGCGTAAGCGGCTTCCAGGCGCAGCGCCGTCTGTTGCCGCTCGCCTGCATAGGCGGTGGCTTGCAGCTCCAGGCCGTACAACGGTGTGCCCTGGATGCCGAAGGCGGCCCAGGTTTGGCCACTGGCAGGCTTGAAGTCCTGGCGTACACCGGCCACCAGTTCCCACCACGGGCTCACGGCATGGCCCCACAGCGCCTGCAGCTCGGCCTTGTGGGTCTTGCCCTGTTCGCGTTCGCCTTCGGTGCGCAGCCACAAGCGGTCGATATCGCCGCCGACCCAGGCGGTGGCGTTCCAGTTCAGGGCACTGCTGCTCTCGAAGTTCTGGTATTCGAGCTTGTCCACGATCACTGCCCAGTTCAGCGCCCGGTCATGCGCCTGGTGCCCTGGCAATGGCGGGAAGGCGGCGCGGCGGTCGGCGTCGGTGATGACAGGCAGGGGCGTGCGAGGTTGGCTGGGGGAAGGCTGGTCGTGGCCCATGCTTTCATGGTTCATGGGCATGGCCTGATGGCTCATCTGGCCGTGGTTCGTGTGTTCGGAACCCGCGGCCATCGCCCGTTCACTGGCCAGCAAGGTCAGCAGCGCCACGCCTGTCACGATGCTGCGGTTGCGGGTGTCATTCATCGACGCGTACCTCGCGGAGCATGCCGGTCTCCATGTGGTAGAGCAAGTGGCAGTGGTAGGCCCAGCGGCCCAGCGCGTCGGCAGTCACCCGGTAGGAGCGTCGGCTGCCGGGCGGGATATCGACGGTGTGCTTGCGCACCAGGAACTGGCCATGCTCGTCTTCCAGGTCGCTCCACATGCCATGCAGGTGGATGGGGTGGGTCATCATGGTGTCGTTGACCAGGGTGATGCGCACGCGCTCACCGTAGGTCAGCCGCAGCGGTTCGGCGTCGCTGAACTTGATGCCGTCGAACGACCAGGCGAAGCGCTCCATATGGCCGGTCAGGTGCAGCTCAATGTCACGCGATGGCGGGCGGCCATCCGGGTCGGGGTAGGGGCTGCGCAGGTCGGCGTAGGTCAGCACGCGGCGACCATTGTCACGCAGGCCTATGCCAGGATCGGCCAGGTTTGGACGCGGTGCCATGGTCTGCATGTCCACCAGCGGGTTGCCGGTTTCACTGACCGGGTGTTGCTGCATGGCCGACATGGCGGAGTGGCCCATGCCGGCCATGCTGCCGTGGTTCATGCCCGGCATGGCATCCATACCGCCGTGGCCCATGTCCTCCATGCTCAGCACCGGGCGCGGGTCGGGGGCAGGCACCGGTGCCTGCAGCCCGGCCGCACGGGCCAGGGTGCCGCGGGCGAAGCCGGTGCGGTCCATGCTCTGGGCGTACAGGGTGTAGGCGGGTTGGTCACCCACGGTCACCAGCACGTCGTAGGTCTCTGCTACGGCAATGCGCAGTTCATCCACGCTCACAGGGGTCACCGGCAAGCCGTCGGCGGCGATCACCGTCAGCTTCAGCCCGGGGATGCGGAAGTCGAAGTAAGTCATGGCTGAGGCATTGATCAGCCGCAGGCGCACGGTTTCGCCTGGCTGGAACAGGCAGGTGAAGTTGCCTTGTGGTGGTTGGCCGTTGAGCAGGTAAGTGTAGGTGGCGGCGCTGACATCGGCGAGGTCGGTTGGGCTCATGCGCATGCGCGCCCAGGCCGTGCGTTCGGCGACGGTGGGGCTCCAGCCGTTTTCGGCCACGTCATCGATGAAGTCGCCAACCGTGCGCTTGTGGAAGTTGTACGCGTCGGACTGCGTCTTCAGCGTCGCCATCAGTTGTTCCGGCGCCTGGTCTGACCAGTCGCTCAATAGCAGCACATGATCACGCTGGTAGCGGTGCGTTTCGGGCTCGCGTGGCTCGATCACGATTGCCCCGTATACCCCGGCTTGCTCTTGCAGGCCCGAATGGCTGTGGTACCAGTAGGTGCCGCTCTGGCGCAGTGTGAACTGGTACAGGTAGTCGCCGCCGGGCTCGATGCCAGCGAAGCTCAGGCCAGGCACGCCGTCCATGTTGGCCGGCAGGATGATGCCGTGCCAGTGGATCGAGGTGTCCTGCGCCAGTCGGTTGCGCACGCGCAACGTCACAGTGTCACCTTCGCGCCAGCGCAGCAGTGGGCCGGGCAGGCTGTTGTTGACGGTCAGTGCGGTACGCGGCCGGCCTGTGATGTTGACCGGGGTCTGGCCAATGAACAGCTCGAAATGCTGGCCGGCCAGATCTCGGCCTTCGGCGGCCTGGGCCAGCGGGCGCCACAGACCCAGGCCCGCCAGCGTGCTGGCGGCGCCCAGGCCTTTGACAAACATACGGCGGGAGGGGTTGCGCAACATGGCGTGGCCTCATGCGGAAGAGCCACGATGTTCGCTGCCGCCTGCTGTCAGGTAGCTGAGGTGCACATTACAGTGTTGTCAGCTTGCTGCTTCGTCGATGCGCAGGTCGCGCATCAGCAGGCCGTAGTCGAGGGCAACCTGTTCCGGGATCGGCAGATACACCACATGGCCATCGCCCGGTGCGACCTCGATGGCGTGCTGCTGGCGGTTGCACAGGCGGTGCAGGTCGAAGTGGTAGTTACCGCGCGGGGTCATCAGCTCCAGATGGTCGCCCACGGCGAAGCGGTTCTTCACCTTGACCTCGGCCAGGCCGTCGACGCGCACGCCAGTCAGTTCGCCTACGAATTGCTGGCGCTCGGACACCGAGTTGCCGCGCTGGTAGTTCTGGTACTCGTCGTGCACGTGGCGGCGCAGGAAACCTTCGGTGTAACCGCGTTGCGCCAGGGATTCGAGGTTGCCCATCAGGGCGCGGTCGAATGGTCGCCCGGCCACCGCGTCGTCGATCGCCTGGCGATACGACTGTACCGCGCGGGCACAGTAGAAGTGCGATTTGGTGCGGCCCTCGATCTTCAGCGAATGCACGCCCATCAAGGCCAGGCGCTCGACGTGCTGGATGGCGCGCAGGTCCTTGGCGTTCATGATGTAGGTGCCGTGTTCGTCCTCGAACGCCGGCATTTCAGTGCCGGGGCGGTTGCTTTCCTGCAGCAGGAACACTTGGTCGGTGGGTGCACCCAGGCCCAGGGTGGGCTGCACTTGGCGCACGATGTCACCGGTGGCGTTCTCGGTGGCCGGCGTGGCGTCGTACTTCCAGCGGCAGGCATTGGTGCAGGTGCCCTGGTTGGCGTCACGCTTGTTGAGGTAGCCCGACAGCAGGCAACGGCCGGAATAGGCCATGCACAGGGCGCCGTGCACGAACACTTCCAGTTCCATGCCCGGCACCTGCTGGCGGATTTCCTCGATTTCGTCCAGCGACAGCTCCCGCGACAGGATCACCCGGCTCAGGCCAAGTTGCTGCCAGAACTGCACGCTGGCCCAGTTGACGGTGTTGGCCTGCACCGACAGGTGCACCGGCATCTGTGGGAAGTGCTGGCGCACCAGCATGATCAGGCCGGGGTCGGACATGATCAGCGCGTCCGGCGCCATCTCGATCACGGGTGCCAGGTCCTTGAGGAAGGTCTTGAGCTTGGCATTGTGCGGGGCGATGTTGACCACCACGTAGAAGCGCTTGCCCAAGGCGTGCGCCTCCTCGATCCCCAGTGCCAGGTTGGCGTGATCGAACTCGTTGTTGCGCACCCGCAAGCTGTAACGCGGCTGGCCGGCGTAGACCGCATCGGCGCCGTAGGCAAACGCGTAGCGCATGGTCTTGAGGGTGCCGGCGGGGGCCAGCAGTTCGGGCTTGGCAGTAGGGTTCATGTGCGCACCGGGGCAAAAGGCGGGGATGCTAGGGTCGATGGACAAGGTGCGTATTGATTTGCGTCAAGTGAGCACGGCACTTTTGTCCAGGCGCGGTGCACTAATCACTCATAAGCCATTTGAGGAACTGCGATGAACGAAACCGCGCTACAGAACAAGGCCCTGGCAGTACTCTTGGCGTTGGTGACCATTGCCTTCTTCTGGATTCTTCTGCCGTACTACGGCGCAATCTTCTGGGCGGTGATCCTCGGCATCCTGTTCGCCCCGCTGCAGCGTCACTTGCTGATCCGCTGCGGGCGGCGGCGTAACCTTGCCGCGGCCACGTCCACGCTGGTGTGCCTGCTTGTGGCGATCCTGCCGGTGATCATCATCAGCGCCCTGCTGGTGCAAGAGGGCGCCACGCTGTACCAGCGCATCGAAAGCGGGCAGCTGGACATTGCCGGTTACGTCGAGCGCGGCAAGGACATGCTCCCGGCATTCGTCCAGCGTGGGCTGGACAACATGGGCATGGGTAACCTTGACGGTTTGCGTGACAAGATCACCAAGTGGGCAACCCAGGGTAGCCAGGTATTGGCCAGCCAGGCGTTCAGCTTTGGCCAGGGCACATTCGAGTTTCTGATCAGTTTCGGCATCATGATGTACCTGCTGTTCTTTTTCCTGCGTGATGGCCCGGAAGTTGCGCGCCGGGTGCGGATGGCCGTCCCGCTGCCCGAGCACCAGAAGCGTCGTTTGCAGTTGAAGTTCAATCGTGTGGTGAGGGCGACGGTGAAGGGCAACGTGCTGGTGGCTATTACCCAAGGTGCGTTGGGAGGCTTTATTTTCTGGGTGCTGGATATCCCGAGTGCGTTGGTGTGGGCGGTGCTGATGGCGTTTCTGTCGCTGCTGCCGGCGGTGGGCGCGGGCATCATCTGGGCGCCGGTGGCGGCGTATTTCCTGCTGACCGGGGCGATACTGCAAGGGGTGGTGCTTACCGCGTTCGGGGTGCTGGTGATCGGCCTGGTGGATAATGTGTTGCGGCCAATCCTGGTGGGCAAGGATACGCGCATGCCGGACTACCTGATCCTGGTATCGACCCTTGGCGGGCTGGCGGTGTTCGGCCTCAACGGCTTCGTGATCGGCCCATTGATCGCGGCGCTGTTCGTCTCCAGCTGGGCAATCTTTGCCGCGACCAAACCGCGGGTGCAATTGCCACAATAGCGTTCTAGCTCAGGTTTGTCGGCCGTAGGAGCGGGTTCACCCGCGAAAGGGCCGGCCCTGCTGGCCAATTACCACCCGCCATTCACCGTTGCCGCCGCTACCGTATTCGCGGGTAAACCCGCTCCTACGCCGGATCGGGGGTGGACACGCATCGATGGTTGGGCGCGGGCACCGTCGTGTAGGAGCGGGTTTACCCGCGAAGGGGCCGGCCCTGCTGGCCAATTACCACCCGCCGTTCACCGTTGCTGCCGCCACCGTATTCGCGGGTAAACCCGCTCCTACACAGATTGGTGGCGGACACACATACAGCGAAACCGCAGGGGTCAGAAGGCTTGCGGCATCTCGCCCTTGGCCAGGCGCCGGTTGATGTCGGCAATCACTTCGGGCAGGTCGTTGATGGTGTCGATCAGGTAGTGCGGGCGGGAGCCGGCAAACAGTGCATGGATGCGCTGGCGCTCGCTTTCCAGTTTCTCGGCACTCAACGCCCGGAAGCCTTCCCAGGTCAGGCCCAAGGCATTACCCGAGCAGACCAGCGCCACGGTCCACATGCCGGCACGGCGGCCTTCAAGAATGCCTGGCACGGTGTCGTCCACCTTCACGCAGGCCGCTACATCGTCAATCCCCAGCGCAATCACGTTGGCCAAGGCCTGTGCCGGCCATGGTCGGCCGTTCGGGGTTTCGTCGGTGGCCACGACATGGTCGGCTACGTAGCCGTTCTGCGCCGCCAGTTCCACCACCTTGTCCATCACCACTTTCGGGTAACCCGAGCACGAGCCGATCTTCAGGCCGTCCTGGCGTAGACCGGTGAGGGTGTCCAGCGCACCGGGGATCAGTGCCGAGTGCACGGCGATCTTCTCGATCTGCAGCGGCATGAAGCGGTTGTAGATGGCGGTGACGTCATCATCGGTCGGGGTACGGCCGAACACCTTACGGTAGCGCTCGGCAATTTCCGGTACGTCGCACAGGGTGCGGATATGGTCCCATTTGCCCATGCCCATCGGGCCTCGGGCTTCCTCGATCGACACCTGCACGTCGAACTCGGCAAAGGCCTCGACAAAGATCTGGGTGGGAGCGAATGAGCCGAAATCGACCACGGTACCAGCCCAGTCGAGGATGGCGGCTTGCAATTGGGTGGGGTTGTTGTAGTTCATGTGCGCAAATTCCTGAGTTCGGGTGGGCAAAGCGTCAGATGTCCAGCACTTCCATTTCCCGCAGCACGTCGGCCACAGCATTCACGGCGGCCTGCATGCCGTCCGCCCCGACCACACCGATACAGCCGACGCGGAAGGTTTCGACCTGGGTCAACTTGCCCGGGTAGAGAATGAAACCCTTGGCCTTGACCCGCTCGTAGAAGTCCTTGAACTGGTAGCGGGCATCGGTGGGGGCGTGGAAGGTGACGATGATCGGCGCCTGGATCTCGGCAGGCAGGAAACTGCGCAGGCCGATGGCTGCCATGCCATCGAGCAGCGTCTTGCAGTTGTCTGCGTAGCGCTGGTGGCGGGCCGGAAGGCCACCTTCCTCGTTGTATTGCTGCAGTGCTTCGTGCAGTGCAGCGACCACGTGGGTAGGCGGGGTGAAGCGCCATTGCCCGGTCTTGGCCAAGTATGCGTGCTGGTCGTGCAGGTCCATGGCCAGCGAGTGGGCATTGCCTTCGGCGGCCGCCAGGGCGTTTTTTTCGGCGAAGACGAAGCCCATGCCGGGTACGCCTTCCAGGCACTTTCCGGAGGCCGCGATCAGTGCTTCGAAGGGGATTTCGCGGGCATCGATCGGCAGTGCACCGAACGAGCTCATGGCATCGATGATCAGGCGCTTGCCATGGCGTTTGATCACCTGGGCGATCTCGGGCAGCGGGTTGAGGATGCCGGTGCTGGTTTCGCAGTGGATCAGCGCCACATGGGTGATGGCCGGGTCTTCGGCCAGCAGCCGGTCGACGTCGGCGGCGGTGGTCGGCTGGTCTTCGGCCGTTTCGAAGGTGCTGTAGGTGCGACCCAGCACTTTGCAGATCTTCGCCAGGCGCTGGCCGTACGCGCCGTTGATCAGTACCAGAACCTTGCCATCGCGTGGCACCAAAGTGCCGATGGCCGCTTCCACGGCGAAGGTACCGCTGCCTTGCAGGGGCACGCAGTGGTGGCTGCTGGCGCCGTCGATGATGGCCAGCAGTTGTTCGCAGACGCTGGCAGTCAATTGGTTGAAGTCACGGTCCCAGGAGCCCCAGTCCACCAGCATGGCTTGGCGGGTGCGGATTGATGTGGTCAGGGGACCTGGGGTCAGCAGAATCGGGGCATTGCTCATTCCGTTATTCCTCACAAGCGGTGGGCTGAAACTACGGGGCCTAGGTTGCAATTCGCGCTGCCATCAATCAAATTGTTTGTTGTTATCCCAGCTATAAGTCAGGCCGATGAATATGAACCTGTTCCAGCTACGCGCCTTCGACGCCGTGGCCCGTGAGGGCAGCTTTACCCGTGCTGCCGAGCGCCTGTTCATCAGCCAGCCGGCGGTGACCGGGCACGTCAAGGCCCTGGAGGAGCACTACCAGATCACCTTGTTGCGGCGTACTGCACGGCGCGTGGAACTGACCGAAGAGGGCACGCGCCTGGCGGCCATCACCCGCGCCATGTTCGGCCTGGCCGAAGAAGCGCAGGCCATGCTCGAGGCCAACCGCCAGTTGCTGACCGGGCGCCTGGAGGTAGCTGCCGACGGCCCGCACCGGGTCATGCCGATGCTGGCGCTGCTGCGTGAACGGTACCCAGGCGTCACCGTCAACTTGCGCCTGGGCAATGCTCAGGAGACCTTGGCTGCGCTGCTCGGCGAGCATGCCGACGTGGCGGTGCTGACCGAAATAGAGCCGCGCAAGGGGCTGCATCTGCAAAATCTCTGTGAGTCGCGCCTGTGTGCGCTGTTACCGGTGGGGCACGCCTGGGCCAGCGCGCGGGAGGACTTGCCGTTGGCCGCGCTGCACCAGCAGATCATGGTGCTGCGCGAACCCAGCTCCACCACCCGGCGCACCTTCGACAAGGCCTGCATCAAGGCGGGCGTGCAACCGCGTGTATTGCTGGAGCTGGACAGCCGGGAGGCGGTAACCGAGGCAGTGGCCTCGCAGCTGGGGATTGGCGTTGTTTCTTCCACTGAAGTGGCCAATGATCCCCGTGTGGTGGCACGACCGTTGGCCGGCGAGGGCCTTGTCAACCAACACGTGATCGGCTGCCTGGAGCGTCGTCGCGAACTGCGCCTGATTCAGGCATTCCTGAGCCTGGCAGCGGGGCTATGATGGCTGTTTGCTGCGGGGCACCCTAGGCTCTGTATGAAAAGCCTTGATACTCGGTGATGCTGCGTTGAAAACAGCCTCGGAATGCTCATTCACAACCCGTAAACTCCGCTTCCTCGGCTGTTTTCGCCTTGCCTGACCTTCGTCTCAAGGCTTTTCATACAGACCCTAATATGGCCGGCAATCAGCCGACAGGACCGTCGATGAGCGACAAAGACACCATTTCCATGCAGCTGGTGCGCGAAGCGCTGTTGCAGACCTGCCCTGCCGGTGAGCCTGACAGTGGCTTGCTGGCCAGGGCGGGCATCGCCGTTGAACAATTGCACCTGCCAGAGGCAAGGGTCAGTGCCGAGTCCTATGCCCGCCTGTGGCGCTTGCTGGCCCGGCGCTGCAACGACGAATTCTTCGCGATGGACCCGCGCGGTCTGTGCAGTGGCAGCCTGGCGTTCATGTGCCGTGCCAGCATGGGCCAACCGACCCTGGGCGCAGGCCTGGAAACCTCGCTGGCATTTCTGTCGCTGATGCTTCAAGACATGCAGCCCAGCCTGGTGCGCCAGCAAGGCCTGGCCGAAATTGTCATCAATGAGCCGCGTGACGAACCGCGCCGCGCGTTCACCTATTTCACCTTCTGGATGATCGTGCATGGGGTGACCTGCTGGCTGGCCGGGCGGCGCATCCCGATTCTGAGCATTGATCTGCGTTGTGCCGAGCCACCCTTTTGCGACGACTACCGGGTCATGTTTTCGGAGAACCTGCATTTTGAGCGTCCACGCACACGCATGATCATTGCTTCGCAATACCTCGACTTGCCCCTGCGGCGCAGCGAGGAGGAGCTGCAGCGTTTTCTGGCCGAAGCGCCGGGCAATATCCTGGTCAAGTACCGTGACCCGGCCAGCCTCGGGCGGCGTATCCGCACCGACCTGTTGCGCCTGGCCCCTGAGCAATGGCCCGATGCTGACCGCCTGGCCCGGCAGCTGTGCCTGTCGCCATCGACCCTGCGGCGGCGCCTGGCAGAAGAGGGGCAGAACTACCAGGGCTTGAAGGACAGCGTACGACGGGAGCTGGCGATCGCCTGGCTCAGCCAGGAAGACGTGGCCATGGGCGAGCTTGCCGAGCGTTTGGGGTTCGCCGACAGCAGCTCGTTCTATAAGGCATTTCGCAAGTGGTTCGGCTGCAACCCGGGGCATTATCGGGCATTGATCCAGGCGCGAGGGGCAGGGCACTGAAGGGCGAACGCTTCCCGCCGTAGTGCATTACCGCGCGGGCCCAGAAGGCTTACCGAGCAGGCGCCGATCGAACCCGTTCCCTCTGCATCCTGGGCCGGCATTTGAACAACATGGTTGGCTTCGTCGAATAGCTGTGGAGCCCACCATGATTATCAATGCGACTGACCATGACCCCTTCATCGGTGCCCGATTACCTGAGTGGCTCAAACGCGCGTCAAGGGGCCAGATCAACACCCTGCGCACCAGCCTGAACGTGCACCACGCCAGCCAGGCACGCTTGAGTGGCCTGACGCTTGAGTTACTGCCGCTCCAGCAGTTTGCCGAGAAGCACCTGGCGGCGTTGCTGGATGCACCGTTGCCGGACGGGCAGGTATTTGCCCAGCTCGAGTGGCTGCGGGTGGCGCCACGCTTCGGCACACTGCCAGGTACCTTGCAACAGACATACGGGTACAGCCAGGCGCGTGAGAACGGGTTACTGCGGCTGATGCGCAACTTTGCTGCGAATACCCGCTACTACGAGGGCACGGGGCTGGTTTTGCCAGGCAGCGATAAACCATTGAATGCATCGCTGGAAGCAATGATTACGGCCTGTCGCAATCTGGACGTTGGTCAGCGTTATCAGGACGCGTTGCAAAGGATCTTCCCGCCAGCTACCCAGGCGGTGCTGGCTGAAGACAAACGTTCGGGGTTGAAGCTGGCGACCGAGCTTGCGGCTTTGCAGGGAAACATAAGCGTCGATGTGCAGCTTGCCTTGCGTGAGGTGGTGGACCCCGCTCAGGAACGGCGACAACAAGGCCTCGAAGGCAAGCCCATGCTGTTGAGGGCAATAGGGAGACCTGTGGTCGATGGCTTGCTGATCCACCTGCATGACAAGGCGGGAAATGAACGGGGCATCGTGCTTTACCTGCCTGGTGATCCCCGGCAGGCATTGCGGTTCTTCGACAATGCCGCCTCCATGAACAGTACCGTGGCGATGTTGTTGCAAGATCACGGTTACTGGCAGTACTTCACACAGCTCATCAGCCTTGAGCACCGTGCAGCTTTTGTCAGTACCCTCGGCAAGCGCCTGAAAGACAAGCTGCCGGACCTGGAGCTTGAGGGTGAAACACCTGAAGGAGGGGTTTTCACGCAACTGGCGACTCGGCAAGTGCAACGGGTCAAGGAAGATGCCCGGTTGCTGCTGGTACCGACCGCTGACGCTGATAGCCGGGCGATTAGCGCCAGACACGCTGAGTGGAAGGCTGCAGGTCTGGACCTGGTAAACCTCGCCGGCCTTTTCATCCCGGCTGTGGGGGGCGTGCTGCTGGGGCAGGTGGTTGCCCAGACGTGCGCTGAAGTGTTCGAAGGGATGAGGGATTGGTCGAAGGGGCACCAACACGAAGCGCTGCAGCATCTGCTGGGGGTCGCCGAAACCTTGGCGGCTACCGCGGCGACGGTGGCGGGTGTCAGTTTTGTGCGCAGTGCGTTTGTCGCGGGCCTGGAGCCGGTAAGCCTTGGGAATGGGCGCGGTCGGCTGTGGCAGTTCAACGCCAGGAATTATCGATCATTGCCGGGCCCTGTCGATCTGCTCGAGGAGGAGCGCAGTGGCGAGGCGGGCCGCCGCTGGGTCCGTATCGATGGACGTTACCTCGAAGTGCATCAACCCGTCGCCGATGGCCCCTATCGCCTGCGCCATGCAGCGAGTGAGGGTGGCTACGGGCCGGTCGTGTTGCACAACGGTGAGCGTGGCTGGCAGCTGATGCGTGAACAACCCTTAAGCTGGCAGGCGCCTGCCCGCATGCTGGATGCATTATGGCCACAGCTGTCCCCTGTCGACGCGCATCAGGCCGAGCAGATAATGCGGGTGGCAGGTATCGATGCAGACTTGTTGCGCGGCGTTCTCGTGGAGAATCGCCCGGCGCCGGTGAGCCTTGGCCAAACCTTGCGCGCCTTCCAGGCGCATGCACGCATTCAAAGGTTTTTCCAGCGTGTTCGGCTGAAGGCGTTGATGCCATCGGACAGTGAGCTGCTGGCCTGGTGTGAAGCAAGGCCAGGCGTGGGCGCCGGACTGGAGCAGATGCAAGTGCATGAGGCCGGGTTGCGGCCGCAATTGTTTGCTCACCTGACAGAACAGTCACTGGCAGCAGACCCGCTGAGCATGTTGGTAAAACGGGACTTCCCGGGTTTGCCTTCGGCCTACATAAATGAAGTAACCGGCCAGGCGCATGAGCTTGAGCACCAAATGGCGCGGGTCGAGCGGCGGCTGCCATTGCCGTGCGCGAAGAACGCCCGTTCGCTCTTGCGTCTGGCTCGCCTGAGCCGGGGGCTGGCGGGGTTGTATCTGAGCACGGCGTACAGTGATGTCACCGGCGAGTTGGCCCTTGCGTTGCTGGATAGCTTCGAACTCGAGCAACTTGACCTCGACTTGCGCGACCGCGGGCTGGATGGGCGGTCTATCAGGCGCCTCGGTAGCGGCGGGCGAACCGAGGCAAGAAGAATAGTGGTCCGGCATGAAGGCAGGTTTCTGATCTACAACGGGTCAGGTGTGCCACACGTGCTTATCGCTGACGAGCCGGGATGTATCTTCGAGGCGCTTTTTGCCGCACTGACATCAGAGCAGCGGGCAGCGATGCAACTGGTGGGCAGTGCGGCGGCGAGCCAGCTGCGTGAGAAGCTTCTGGCGCGGTTACCCGCTACCCATTGGGATATCGCGCGCATGCTCGGCTGGCCAGAGGAGCAGGCCTGGCTCAATCCAGGGCGTCGCATGGACGATGGGCGCGTGGGATACCCGCTCAGTGGCCGCCCTGGCGCTGCTCCCAGGGATGAGCGAGCGATCATTCGCGATCAGCTACGATCGCTTTATCCTGGCCTGGACGAGGCCGCGCTCGATGTGGAGCTGGCGCGTGTGCAACAAGGCCCGCAGCCAGTCTTCGAGCGCCTGGTAGAACTGCAGGAAGCACATGACCAGCTGGTGCTATACCTCAACCGCTGGGTCGGTGCCGAGTTGCAGGAGGGTCGACGCGCCGCCCGCAGGTTGACGGCCGACAGCATCCTGCGAGCCTGGCGACTGCAGGGCGAGCCTGTTTCGGCCGGCGAGGGGCAAACACAGGGGCAGCGCTTGTCGATGAGCGGTTTGAGTTTGCGCACACTGCCGGCACTGCCGCCGAACATCGATTTCCATCGCATTACCCTGCTGAGCGTGAACGACACCCGGATTACTGACATACCGGTTGACTTCCTTCGCCCCTTCACTGCCCTGACGCACCTTAACCTCAACAACAACGCGTTGATGCGTCTACCAACAGGCATTGCCCATTTACCGACTCTTCAATCGCTTCGGTTGGCGCATAACGAGATACGCCTCGACGCCCAGGCGATCAGCGTTCTGCATGGTTTGTCCAACCTTGTGCATCTTGATCTCAGTCATAACCGGCTGGAAGCGCTGGACATGAGTTTCCACCAACTTTCTCGGCTGACAAGCCTGAACCTGCGTCATTGTCGGCTGGGCAGCTGGCCGCGTCGCCTGGAGCTCTGTGGTCTACTTGAACGTGCTGACTTGCGCAGCAACCAACTCCGCGAGGTGCCCACCGAGATCCAGCTGATGCCTTATGCATTTCGACAGGCCATTCTGATGGAGGACAACCCCTTGTCGGTCATGCAGCAACGAAGGTTGTATGCCCTCGATGTGATCGAAGAACACCGGCACTCACCTGAGCAGTTGGGGTCAGTTGACCTGGCCAGGGCCCGTACGCGTTGGGTAGGCCATACGGATGCGACGGTTCAGGCCGAGCGTGAGGCCGTGTGGCTGCGGTTGCTGGCGCAAGCGGGTAGCAGCGGGTTGTTCAGGTTGTTGGCTCGCCTGGAGATGACTGCGGACTACAGCCAAGCGGGTGAAGGGCGGGATGCGCTGGTTGACGGGGTATGGACACTGCTGGCTACGCTGGACGGCGACCCGGTGCTGTGCCGGCGGATCTTTGAGCGGGCCGGCCTGCCGCTGTCATGTTCGGACGCCGTTGCCAGCCATTTCAGTGCATTGCAGGTATTGGTGAGGCAGGCGCAGGCCGAAGCCGCCGCAGTCAACCCTGAACGCAGGGGCGAGTTGCTTGAACTGGGCAGGCAACTGTTCCGGCTGGATCAACTGGAAGGGATTGCCTACCAGGATGGCCGGCAGCGTCTGGCTGCCAGTGAACATATTGACCAGTTGGCATTGGGGCTGGCTTACAGGGTGCAACTTCGTAGCCGGTTGCGGCTGCCCAACCAGCCATATGCCATGCGCTATCCCGATGCTGTCGCGCTGACACAGGCCCAGGTAGAGGATGCATTTCTGCGGGTTACACGCGCGCAGACCATCGAGGGCCTGACCGATAGCCTGAGCCAGCGCGCGTTCTGGCGCCGATATCTGCGCCAGCAACATGACCAAATGTTCGATGCCCTCAGTGCGGATTACACTCGGCGCACGCTTGAGCTGCAGGCTCAACGTCCTGTCTTGGCGCCGGCGGCCTTCGAGCAGCAACTACACCGGCTGCAGGCACAGCAGGACCTCGATATCGAGCGCCTGGTCGCAGGGCTCACCCAGTCCTACCTGCGTGCAGCCGAGCGCGCAGAGGGGTGATTAGCGGCGGCCAAACCAGTCATCCAGATTGACAGCTTTGGCCATTGCCGCCGCGCATGAGCGGCGCGAACATCGTCGGACCGATGCTTCAACTCCAAAAACAAGAAACCAGGAGTCCGATGATGCGCGATTACGCCGAGGCCGCTCGTACGTTCGACCATGACCAGGCCGTTGTGACGGCATTGCACGGCAACCTTGAAGCCCTTAATGCCTGTGTCGAATGCTGTGACCGGCATGCCGGTGACGGCAGGCTGGCACTGATTCATGAGGACCGCGATGGTAACAGCGCGCGCTATAGCTTCGATCAGCTTCAGGTGCAGGCTGCCCGGTTCGCCAATGTGTTAAAGGCGCAGGGGGTAGGCGCCGGAGACCGGGTTGCCGGCTTGATGCCGCGTACCCCTGAACTGCTGGTGACCATCCTCGCTACCTGGCGCCTCGGGGCGGTTTACCAGCCTTTGTTCACCGCGTTCGGCCCCAAGGCCATCGAGCACCGGCTTGAGCAATCCCATGCCCGAGTGGTGGTCACCGATAGCCACAACCGCGCCAAGCTGGACGATGTGCACGCCTGCCCGACCATCATCACTGTCAGAGCCCGCAGTGGTGAGCTGGACTTCCAGCAATGCCTGGAGCGCGCAGCGGACGTATGTAAGCCGGTGATGCGCTCAGGCAACGATCCATTCCTGCTGATGTTCACTTCCGGAACCACAGGCCCGGCAAAACCCCTGGAAGTGCCACTGCGTGCGATCGTCGCGTTTCAGGGCTACATGCGTGATGCCATCGAGCTGCTGCCCGAGGACAACTTCTGGAACCTGGCCGACCCGGGTTGGGCTTACGGCTTGTATTACGCCGTTACCGGTCCGTTGTCGCTGGGGCACGCCACCACGTTCTACGATGGCCCGTTCAGCGTCGAGAGCTGCGCCCGGGTGATCGACAAGCTGGGCATCACCAACCTGGCCGGTTCGCCGACCGCGTATCGCTTGCTGATTGCGGCGGGCAAAGATTTCTCGGCACCGATCAAGGGCCGCCTGCGGGTGGTCAGCAGTGCCGGCGAACCGCTTAACCCCGAGGTGATCCGCTGGTTCGCCGACGAGCTGGGCGTGACCATTCACGATCACTACGGCCAGACCGAACTGGGCATGGTGCTGTGCAACCACCATGGCCTGCAGCACCCGGTGCACCTGGGTTCTGCCGGCTATGCCATCCCCGGCCACCGCATCGTGGTGGTGGACGAGCAGGGCAACGAACTGCCAGCCGGCCAGCCAGGCATCCTCGCCGTTGACCGTGAGCAGTCGCCGCTGTGCTGGTTCGGCGGTTACCACGGCCTGCCGACCAAAGCCTTCGTCGGCAAGTACTACCTCAGCGGCGACACTGTCGAGCTGAACCCGGATGGCAGCATCAGCTTCGTTGGCCGTAGCGACGACGTGATCACCACCTCCGGTTACCGGGTGGGGCCGTTCGATGTGGAAAGCGCGTTGATCGAGCACCCGGCGGTGATCGAGGCAGCGGTGATCGGCAAGCCCGACCTGGAGCGCACCGAGCTGATCAAGGCGTTCGTGGTATTGGCCAGCGGCTACGCCGGCAGCGTCGAGCTGGAAGAAACCTTGCGCCAGCACGTGCGCCAGCGCCTCTACGCGCATGCCTACCCCAGGGAAATCGAATTCGTCAGCGAGCTGCCCAAGACCCCGAGCGGCAAGCTGCAACGCTTCATCCTGCGCAACCAGGAAGTCGCCAAACAACAAGCGCAACAGGCCACCCCTGCCAGCGTCTGAAAGGAAAGTACTCATGCACATAGCCAATAAACATTTCATCGTCAGCGGCGCCGCTTCCGGGCTGGGTGCCGCGACTGCACAGATGCTGGTCGAGGCTGGCGCCAAGGTCATGCTGGTCGACCTCAATGCCCAGGCTGTCGAAGCCAAGGCCCGCGAGCTGGGCGACAACGCCCGTTTCGCCGTGGCTGATATCAGTGACGAGCAGGCAGCCCAGTCGGCTGTCGATGCAGCTGTCAGTGCCTTTGGCAGCTTGCATGGGTTGGTCAATTGTGCCGGCATCGTCGGTGCCGAGAAGGTGCTGGGCAAGCAGGGCCCGCATGGCCTGGCCAGCTTCGCCAAGGTCATCAACGTCAACCTGATCGGCAGCTTCAACCTGTTGCGTCTGGCTGCGGCGGCCATGGCCGAAGGGGCTGCGGATGAGAGCGGCGAGCGTGGGGTCATCATCAACACGGCCTCCATTGCCGCCTATGACGGCCAGATTGGCCAGGCCGCCTACGCTGCCTCCAAGGGGGCCATTGCCAGCCTGACCTTGCCGGCCGCGCGCGAACTGGCACGCTTCGGCATCCGCGTGATGACCATCGCTCCGGGCATCTTTGAAACCCCTATGATGGCCGGCATGAGCGATGAGGTACGTGCTTCACTGTCTGCCGGCGTACCGTTCCCGCCCCGCTTGGGCCGCCCGCAGGAATACGCCGCGCTGGCCCGCCACATCATCGAGAACAGCATGCTCAACGGTGAGGTCATCCGCCTCGACGGTGCGCTGCGCATGGCTGCCAAGTAAGGAGAGCGAACATGACCCTCGCCAATGACCCCATCGTTATCGTCAGCGCCGTGCGCACGCCCATGGGCGGGTTGCAGGGCGACCTCAAGAGCCTGACTGCGCCGCAACTGGGCAGCGCCGCCATTCGTGCTGCCGTGGAACGTGCCGGCATCGATGCCGCCTGTGTCGAGCAGGTACTGTTCGGTTGCGTGCTGCCGGCCGGCCAGGGCCAGGCACCGGCACGCCAGGCCGCGCTGGGCGCCGGGCTGGACAAGCACACTACCTGCACCACCCTGAACAAGATGTGCGGCTCGGGTATGCAAGCCGCGATCATGGCCCATGACCTGCTGCTGGCCGGCACCGCAGACGTGGTAGTGGCGGGTGGCATGGAAAGCATGACCAACGCGCCGTACCTGCTGGACAAAGCCCGTGGCGGCTACCGCATGGGCCACGGCAAGATCATCGACCACATGTTCATGGACGGCCTCGAAGACGCCTACGACAAAGGCCGCCTGATGGGTACCTTTGCCGAGGACTGTGCCCAGGCCAATGCCTTCAGCCGCGAGGCCCAGGACCAGTTCGCCATCGCCTCGCTGACCCGAGCGCAGGAAGCGATCAGCAGCGGCCGTTTTGCCGCCGAGATCGTGCCGGTGGAAGTTACCGAGGGCAAGGAAAAGCGCGTCATCAAGGATGACGAGCAGCCGCCCAAGGCGCGTCTGGACAAGATTGCGCAGCTCAAACCGGCGTTTCGTGAAGGCGGCACCGTGACGGCGGCCAACGCCAGTTCGATTTCCGACGGCGCTGCGGCGCTGGTACTGATGCGCCGCTCCGAGGCCGACAAACGTGGCCTCAAGCCATTGGCCGTCATCCACGGCCACGCCGCCTTTGCCGACACCCCGGCGCTGTTCCCGACTGCCCCGATCGGCGCTATCGACAAACTGATGAAACGCACCGGCTGGAACCTGGCCGAAGTCGACCTGTTCGAGATCAACGAGGCCTTCGCCGTGGTCACCCTGGCGGCCATGAAACACCTCGATCTGCCACACGACAAGGTCAATATCCACGGCGGCGCTTGCGCCCTCGGTCACCCGATCGGCGCTTCTGGCGCACGTATTCTGGTCACCCTGTTGTCGGCCTTGCGCCAGAACAATCTGCGTCGGGGTGTGGCGGCCATCTGCATCGGCGGTGGCGAGGCCACGGCCATGGCTGTTGAATGCCTGTACTGAGGTGAACCATGCTGGTAAATGACGAGCAACAACAGATCGCCGACGCGGTACGTGCCTTCGCTCAGGAGCGCCTGAGACCGTTTGCCGAGCAATGGGACAAGGAACATCGCTTCCCGAAAGAGGCCATCGACGAGATGGCCGAACTGGGCCTGTTCGGCATGCTGGTGCCGGAGCAGTGGGGTGGTAGCGACACCGGTTATGTGGCCTATGCCATGGCCTTGGAGGAAATCGCTGCGGGCGATGGCGCCTGCTCGACCATCATGAGCGTGCACAACTCGGTGGGTTGCGTGCCGATCCTGCGCTTCGGCAACGAGCAGCAGAAAGAACAGTTCCTCACCCCGCTGGCGACAGGTGCGATGCTCGGTGCTTTCGCCCTGACCGAGCCGCAGGCTGGCTCCGATGCCAGCAGCCTGAAGACCCGCGCCCGCCTGGAAGGCGACCATTACGTGCTCAATGGCAGCAAGCAGTTCATTACCTCGGGGCAGAACGCCGGCGTCGTGATCGTGTTTGCAGTCACCGACCCGGATGCCGGCAAGCGTGGCATCAGCGCCTTCATCGTGCCGACCGATTCGCCGGGCTATCAGGTTGCGCGGGTCGAGGACAAACTCGGCCAGCACGCCTCCGACACCTGCCAGATCGTTTTCGACAATGTGCACGTGCCAGTGGCCAACCGGCTGGGCGCGGAGGGTGAAGGCTACAAGATCGCCCTGGCCAACCTTGAAGGCGGCCGTATCGGCATCGCCTCGCAAGCGGTGGGTATGGCCCGCGCGGCGTTCGAAGTGGCGCGCGACTACGCCAACGAGCGCCAGAGCTTTGGCAAACCGCTGATCGAGCACCAGGCCGTGGCGTTTCGCCTGGCTGACATGGCAACGAAAATTTCCGTTGCCCGGCAGATGGTATTGCACGCCGCTGCCCTTCGTGATGCGGGGCGCCCGGCGCTGGTGGAAGCGTCGATGGCCAAGCTGTTTGCCTCGGAAATGGCCGAAAAGGTCTGTTCGGACGCCTTGCAGACCCTGGGCGGTTATGGCTATCTGAGTGACTTCCCGCTGGAGCGGATCTACCGCGACGTTCGGGTTTGCCAGATCTACGAAGGCACCAGCGACATTCAGCGCATGGTCATTGCGCGCAATCTTTGAAGGAGCAGACTGCATGGCATTCGAAACCATCCTGTTGGACATCCACGGCAAGGTTGGCCTGATCACCCTCAACCGCCCGCAGGCGCTCAATGCGCTGAACGCGCAGATTGTCGGCGAGATCAACCAGGCTCTGGACCAGCTCGAGCGCGACCCGAACATCGGCTGCGTGGTGCTGACAGGCTCGGCCAAAGCCTTTGCCGCTGGCGCGGACATCAAGGAAATGGCCGAGCTGCAATACCCGCAGATCTACGTCGACGACCTGTTCAGCGACGCCGACCGCATTGCCAATCGCCGTAAGCCGATCATTGCTGCTGTGTCTGGATTTGCCTTGGGCGGCGGCTGTGAGCTGGCGATGATGTGCGACTTTATCCTCGCTGCGGACAATGCCAAATTTGGTCAACCGGAAATCAACCTGGGCGTGCTGCCGGGCATGGGCGGTACCCAGCGCCTGACGCGTGCGGTGGGCAAGGCGAAGGCCATGGAGCTTTGCCTGACCGGCCGCCTGATGGGCGCGGAGGAAGCCGAGCGTGCAGGCCTGGTGGCGCGGATCGTGCCGCAGGCAGAGCTGGTGGAAGAGGCGCTGAAGGTCGCGGCGACCATTGCCAGCAAGTCGATTCCGGTGAGCATGATGGTCAAGGAGAGCGTCAACCGAGCATTTGAAGTCACCCTCAGCGAGGGGGTTCGCTTTGAGCGTCGGGTCTTCCATGCGGCGTTCTCCACCGAAGACCAGAAAGAAGGCATGGCCGCATTCATCGCCAAGCGCGAGGCACAGTTCAAGGACCGTTGATCAGACTCGGTTCGTTGCCGTTGCCGTTGCCGTTGCCGTTGCCGTTGCCGTTGCTGTGGCTTTTGCTTCTAAGTGCGCGATAGTTCAGGCGACGCAGATTGCGACTTCAGGAGGCCGAGCGTAGGGCTTGCGGAGGGAGGTGACGGGCATGGATGCCCGTCAAGCGCTGAGGCCCCATGGATGGGGCCTGCAGCGCGTACTCCCGGGAGCAAGACCGTAGCGAGGGAACCCCGGAGCGTAGCGCAGGGGCCGGATGATGGGAGCGCAGCGTTTTTTGGTTACTTTTTGTCGCGTTTGACAAAAAGTGACCCGCCGTAAGGGCGGAAAGGTGACTATGCGCCACCTGCGTGAATGAATACCTACTCGATGTGAATGCCCACATC
>NZ_JAOCDI010000055.1:0-35289 GCF_029840855.1 Pseudomonas sp. GD03862 | reverse complement strand
AACTACCGCGCGCTTAGAAGCAAAAGCCAAAGCAAGAGCTGGAGCTGGAGCTGGAGCTGGAGCTGGAGCGACTGCCACGCCTGGCATCACTTCCTCAGTGGATCATCCCAGAAATGCCGCTCGGCCTCTTGCTGGATATCCGCCCGACTCAACCCCAAGTCGCGCAAAGTTGCATCACTGAGACTGGCCAGTTCCTGACGCTGACGGTACAACTCCAGCCAACGCGCCGGACGCTGCAAGGCCGCATGCCACAGGTAGCTCAGGGAAAAGGCAGGTTGCTGGATGCTGCTGACATGACCTTTCATCGTGAAGCCCTCCGTGTTGATGGCCTCAGTCTCACGCCAGGCATAAGATCAATCCAACGAATGTTTCTGATGCGATGCATCTCGGAGATTGATGCAATGTCCCAGTACCAGAGCCTCGACGCGGACGTCCTGCGCACCTTCGTCGCCATTGCCGAGCAAGGCGGCTTTACCCGCGCTGGCGAAGTGGTCAACCGCACCCAGTCAGCGGTCAGCATGCAGATGAAACGCCTGGAAGAAGACATTCTGCAGCGCCAGCTATTCGAACGTGATGGCCGTCAGGTGCGGCTGACCGCCGAAGGCCAGGTACTGCTGGGGTATGCCCGGCGCATTCTCAAGTTGCATGGCGAAGTGTTCAACACCCTGCGCATGCCGCACATGGTGGGGCTGGTGCGCATCGGCACACCAGACGACTACGCCATGCGCTTCCTGCCGACCATCTTGTCGAGCTTTGCCCAGGCCTACCCGCTGGTGCAGGTGGAAGTGCATTGCGATTCGTCCAAGCAGCTGATGCTGCGCCAGGATCTGGACCTGACCATCGTCACCCGCGAGCCCGGCAACGAGATTGGCCAGTTGCTGCGCCAGGAACGCCTGGTGTGGGCCGCGGCAGAAGGCTTTTGCCCACACGAACAGCGGCCGATGCCGGTGGCTCTGTTCAACACCGACTGCTTCTGTCGCGCCTGGACCTGCAATGCGCTGGAGGCACAGGGCATCGATTACCGTATTGCCTACACCAGCCCAAGCCTGGCGGCGATCTTTGCCATCGTCACCGCCGGGCTGGCAGTGACCGCGCAGCTGCAGAGCCTGATCGGGGGCAACATCCGCATTCTGGGTGAGAGCGAAGGGCTGCCGCAGTTGCCCATGGCCAATGTAATGCTGGTGCGCAGTACACAGACCCCCTCGCCAATCACCGACTGCATGGCCGACTACATCGTTGAGGGTTTCAAGTGATCGGGGGCCGAAAAACGGCCCCAACATCTCAAAGCTCAAACCCCAGCATCACCGCACAGACCACCAGAAACACACAGAACATCGCCCGCAATACCTTCTCCGGCAACGCGTGGGCCAGCTTCACGCCCCAGCTGATGCTGAGCAAGCCACCCACCGCCAAGGGAATCCCAACCCCCCAGTCAACGCTATGGTGCACGCCATAGGTCACCAGCGTTACCAAGGTACTCGGCGCCGCCAGCGCCAGTGACAGCCCCTGCGCCACCACCTGAGTAGCGCCAAACACACTGGTCAGGATCGGCGTGGCTACCACGGCCCCACCCACCCCGAACAAGCCGCCCATGGTGCCGGCAAAGCTGCCCAGCACACCCAGCCACGGCCAGGCATGACGCAGCTCGGCACTCGGCGGCGACACCTTCATGAACATCCGCACCACGTTCCACGCCGCCAGCGCCACCAGAAAGCCGACAAAACCCAGGCGCATGGAATGCGCATCAAGCCCCACCGCCCAGATCGATCCCAGCCAGGCGAACAAGAAGCTGCACGCCGACAGCGGCAACGCATGGCGCAACGCGATGCGGTTGCGCTGGTGATACCGCCACAGCGCCAGCAGCACGTTCGGCACCACCATCACCAACGCCGTCCCCTGCGCCAACTGCTGGTCCAGGCCGAAGAGCACGCCCAGCGCCGGAATCGCAATCAGCCCGCCGCCTATGCCAAACAAGCCCCCCATGGTGCCTAGGGCTGCGCCCAGCACGATATACAACAACCACTCGATCATCAGGGCCTCGTCCGCCTGTACCAATAATGCGAGCATGCTAACGATTGTGCGCTGGCGGGGAAACGCACAGCAGCGCACAATGGCTGTGCGTTTTTCGCAAAAGCAAGGCAGCCATGAGCCCCGATACCCTGACCGACCAATTGAGCCTGTTCCTCGATGTGCTGGAAACCGGCAGCTTTTCTGCCGCCGCCCGTCGCCACCCGCTGACCCCATCTGCGGTAGCACGGCGCATCGACAACCTGGAAAGCGCCGTCGGCAGCCGCCTGTTCACCCGCAGCACCCACGCAGTGCGGGCCACGCCTGCAGGCAACGCTTTTGCCGAGCGGGCCAGGCGCATCATCGAGGAGTTGCGCCTGGCCCGGGCTGAAGCGGTGTCACTGAGCAATGCCCCGGAAGGCCTGATCCGCATCGACGCCCCTGCCGCGTTTGGCCGCCGCCACCTGGCCCCGGCCATTGCCGACTTCCTGGTGGCCTACCCGGGCCTGGACGTGCAACTGCGGTTGATCGACAGCTTTGTCGACCTGCAGGGCAGCCACCTGGGCGAGGTCGACCTGGTGCTGCGCGCCGGCCCCTTGGCCGACACCCGTCTGGTCGCCACGCCGCTCGCCTACATGGTACGCATCGCCTGCGCCAGCCCCACCTACCTGGCCAGCCGCGGCATCCCCACCTGCCCCAGCGAACTGCCCGGGCATGACGGGCTGGACTGGGATGGCCTGGCGCCGCCGTTCGCCTGGCGCTTCAGTGTGGCCGGGCAAACCCGCCTGTACCGCCCCGCGCGCATGCGCATGGCCGCCAACAACGCCGAGACCTTGTTGTTCGGCGCCCTCGCCGGCCTGGGGATAGCCCACCTTCCCACTTGGCTGATCAGTGAATACCTGCTGCGCGGCGAGCTGATCCCGTTGTTCTGCGACGGCGGCTTGCCTGAAGCGGAGACCAGCGGCATTTACGCGCTACGCCTGGCACATGAAACGAACTCTCGCAGCCGTTTGCTGCTCGAATTCCTCAAGAGCCGCTTCAGCCCGATTCCACCCTGGGACCTGGCCTTGCGCAGTGAACTGCGCGATTAATTCGCGCACTGATGATCAGCGTGCCAGAATTTTCCATTGATGACTTTCAAGGACCTGCATGAACGCCGACACCCAAGCCTCCTGTGACGAGCTGCTGCTGGACAACCAGGTCTGTTTCGCCCTGCACTCCACCTCGTTGCTGATGACCAAGGTCTACAAACCGCTGCTGCAGGCGCTAGGCCTGACCTACCCGCAATACCTTGCCATGCTCGTACTCTGGGAGCGTGACGGCCTGACCGTGGGCGAAATCAGCCAGCACCTGCTGACCGACCCGGGCTCGCTGACCCCGCTGCTCAAGCGCCTGGAAAGCGAAGGCCTGTTGCAGCGTAACCGCAGCCGCGAAGATGAACGGGTAGTGATGGTGCAACTGACCGACAAGGGCCGCGCCCTGCAACAGCGGGCCAAAGAGGTGCCGCAATGCATTCTCAAGGCCAGCGGGCGCAGCCTGGAGCAGCTGCAGCAACTGCAAGCCGACCTGCTGATCCTGCGCGACAACCTGCAAAAAAACCTCTGAGCGCTATGCTGTGAGATGGCCGTTCAGATGAACGGTGATGATTTATCTTGCGCGCTAACTAATTGCGCGCTAATTTAAATCCCACACCAACCCCCGCCCTCCTGCAAACGGGAGTGCACAGCACATTAGCGAGGCTCAAGATGCAAAAGGTCACTCCGCTGTACATCGCAGAAGCAACCTCCACCGGTGGGCGCGACGGCAAATCCCGCTCCAGCGACGGCAAGCTGGAAGTCAAGCTCAGCACCCCCAAAGAACTGGGCGGCGCGGGCGGTGACGGCACCAACCCCGAGCAGATGTTCGCCGCTGGTTACTCGGCCTGCTTCATCGGCGCCTTGAAGTTCGTGGCCGGGCAAGAGAAGAAAGCCCTGCCGGCAGATTCCTCGATCACCGCCAAGGTGGGCATCGGCCAGATCCCGGGCGGTTTCGGCCTGGACATCGACCTGCACATCAACCTGCCGGGCCTGGCCCAGGCCGATGCCGAAGGGCTGGTAGAAAAGGCGCACCAGGTGTGCCCGTACTCCAATGCCACCCGCGGTAATGTGGATGTGCGCCTGCACGTAACCGTCTAAGACGCAAAGGCTTGCGCGATCCCCTGTGGGTGGGTTTACCCGCGAGGTGGATGGCACGGGCTTCGCCCGTGTTCGCGGGCAAGCCCGCTCCCACACGGATCTGCGCCAGCTTTTAGAAATTGAGCACGACAGTTGCACCCACAAAAGCACGAGCACACAGGTATAAAAAAACCCGGCTTGCGCCGGGTTTTTTGCGTCTCGCAAGAAGCATTACTTCTTGGAACGGCCTTTGAAGCTGTTGTCGCGAGTGTCGATGTCGATCCACTCGTCGATCTGGATGAAGTCGGCAACCGAGATCTCGGTACCGTTCGCCAGCTTGGCAGGCTTCATGACTTTGCCGGAGGTGTCACCGCGAGCAGCGTTCTCGGTGTAGACAACTTTACGGCTGATGGTGGTCGGCAGCTCAACCGACACCAGACGGCCTTCGAAGAACACGGCTTCGCAGACGTCTTCCATGCCTTCTTCGATGTACGGCAGAACGGCTTCGATGTCCTCGGCGTTCAGCTCGTACATGGTGTAGTCGGTGGTGTCCATGAAGGTGTACTCGTCACCATTGATGAACGACAGGGTCGCTTCTTTGCGATCCAGGATCACGTCGTCCAGCTTGTCGTCCGCACCGTATACGGTTTCGGTCTTGTAGCCGGTCAGCAGGTTCTTCAGCTTGGTCTTCATGATCGCGCTGTTACGGCCCGACTTGGTGAACTCAGCTTTTTGAACCAGCCACGGGTCGTTGTCGATCCGCAGGACGGTACCGGGTTTCAGTTCTTTACCAGTTTTCATTACGAAGTATCCGAATCTGGATGGATTTATAAAAATCGAGGCCGCGTATCATAGCGAATTTCGGTAAAAGTGTACTAGCGCTGTGGCAAGGTCCGGCTGAGCGGCCTGTCGCGCCCCCCAAAGGCGGGCATGCTGCTGCAGTTCCGGCCAATGCTGGCGGGCCGCCCGCCAGGCCTGGCCCATGTCGAAATCCATGTTCCAGGCACGCCACAGGCCCAGCAGGGCTGTATCGGCATCGTCTGACAGGCCGCAGCGATAATGCGCGAGGAACGCTTCGAGCTTTTCCCAATGGGCATTCTCGTCCTGCACATAGATGTGCCACAGCATCGGCTGCCCCGCCCACTGCGCACGCACGAACGAGTCTTCGCCACGCACGGCATTGAAATCACAGCTCCATAACAGCCGGTCGAAGTCGTCCTGGCTGACGAAAGGCAGCACCTGAACGGTCAGCGCCCCGCGGGTGCGCACATCACCCACGTGCAGCGGGCCCTCGCCCAACCACTGGCTGAGCCCCGCGACGACGCGCCCTTGCGGGACCAACAGGTGGCAAGGCTGGTCAGCCGTGGCCAGGGCATCAAGCCAGTTGCCCAGCTGCGGGTTTTCATAGGCAAATAGCGAGATCAGCAGCGCACCCGGCACAAGGTCTACACCAAGCCCCTGCAAAAAGGCACGGCGCGCCTCCGCCGACTGCTGGAACGCGTCACGCCGGGCCAGCAGCGAACCTTCGCGCAGCAAACCACCCGTTTTGTCGGTAAAGCCCGGGAAGAAAAATACCTTGCGCAAACCGTTGGGCTGCGGCGAAGGCAACCCGTGGCAACCCTCCACCCAGTCCTCGGCACTCAGGTACTCGAGGTTGAGCCAGAGCGGCGGCTGCGGGCGGGCACGCATGGCCTCGACATAGGCTGCGGGCAACTGGCAGGCGAATGCGCCGATCACCACATCGGCCGGCGCCACCGGCAACCACGCTGCCGGCCACTGGCGCACATCCACACCGTGCTGCCACTGTTGCGCCGCCGTGGCATCGGCGCCAGGGCACATGGGCGTGAAAGCGTTGAGGTCATCCACCCACAGGCGCACCGCCAGGCCGTGCTCGGCCACCAACTGCCGGGCCAGGCGCCAGGTCACGCCGATATCGCCGTAGTTGTCGACGACGCTGCAGAAGATGTCCCAGGTGGCTTTCATGCGCCCCTCCCGTGCTGGTGCAAAAACCGCGAATTCTGCGCATAAATTGGCGCTGACAAAAGCACCTGCGCAGAAAAATGCCCAAGCGCATGCGACAATGCCCCCCTACCACGTTGCCAGGAGGCTGCCATGCCGCGCCACCGTGAATTGAAGATCACCCTCAAGCCGTTGCCGTTGATCATGTGCGTTGCCTTGGGCCTGTGGCTAGGCGCCATGGCCATTGCCGCGAGCCTGTGGCTGGCCCAGCAATTGTGGCCACAGCAGGTGCAACCTCTGGCCCAGGTTGTAGCCCCGCATGCAGACCGCCCCGTTGCAACGCCTGCACCGGCCACTGCCCAGGATGCCCAGGCCGAGATGTTCGAACGCTACAAGGACATCCTGCACAAACAGGAGCTGCAACAGGCCGCCGATGCCGCCCAAGGCAACCCGCGCAACCTCAACAGCCCCAAGTGCCAGTTCTGGCTGCAGCAAAACCGTACCGCGCCCACCGAAAAAAGCCAGGCCAACGTGCTGGAGTTCTGTTACTGACCATGGACAAGCCCCACCTGCTGGCGCTGATTGTCGCCACCCTCGAGCATGACCTGGACGTGCTGACCCGCGCGGCGCAAACCGCCTACGAGGCCGCCACCGCCGAAGAGAACATCGCCGAGAACAAGTACGACACGCTTGGCCTGGAGGCCTCGTACCTGGCCACCGGCCAGGCGCGCCGCAGTGCCGAGATCCGCCAGGCGCTGGTGATCTACCAGCAGTTGCTGCTGCGTGATTACGACCCGGCGCGCGGTGTGCAGGTAAGCAACCTGGTGACGCTGGAAAATGAAGATGGCGGGCAGCGCCGGCTGTTTCTCGGGCCTGAGGCAGCGGGGTTGAAGATTGGCGAGGGTGACGGGCTGGTGACGGTGATTACCCCACGATCGCCGCTGGGGCAGCAACTGCTGGGCAAGCGCGTGGATGACGAGGTGAACCTGGGCGCACAGGTATCGTTCATTGTCGATGTTGTCTGAACCGGCCTCTTCGCGGGCACACCCGCTCCCACAAGGACCCCACTGTCTTCAGGGCTGTGATATCCCTGTGGGCGCGGGCGGGCCCGCGAAAAGGCCGGCACAGGCAATAATTCTCTAAAGGGCCTGCAGGGCATCGAACCGCCCCGCCAGCCCCTGCTCGGCAAACTGCTCCACCACAAAATCGATGAACGCCCGGGTCTTGCCCGGCAACAGCTTGTGCTCGGCGAAATACAGGCTGATATGCCCATCGTCCACATACCAGTCCGGCAACACCCGCAGCAGCCGCCCGGCCAGCAAGTAGGGCACGGCAAACGGCAGGCTCACCAGGGCAATGCCCAGCCCCTGCTCGGCCACCGCGCACGCCGCGTCCGAATCGCTCATGGTCATCGCCTGGCGCAATTGCAGCGGCTGTTGCGCCTGCCAACGGCTGGTCAACGGCCACGAGCGCACCCGCCCGGTCTGCGGTGACCGCACCAGGATGCCGTCATGGCGTTGCAGCACCTGCGGGTCTTCTATCGGCGCGTGCCGCTGCAGATAGGCCGGCGCCGCCACCAACACCCGGTGCGCCGGGGTCAGCTTGCGCGCCACCACCCCTGGCGGCAGTTCGAAACCACCGCCAATCGCTGCATCGAAGCCCTGGCCGATCAGGTCGACCTGGCGGTTGTCGAAATGCCAATCTGGGGTAATCGCCGGGTATCGGCGCAAGAATTCCCCCAGCAACGGCAGCACATACAAACGCCCGAACACCGTGCCCATGCTCACCCGTAACGACCCAGCCGGCTGGCCTTCTGCACTGGCCAGGTTGGCCACGGCGTACTGAATGGTGCGAAAGCTGTCACTGACCTCGCCGAGAAAACGCTGCCCCGCTTCGGTCAAGGTCAGCTTGCGGGTACTACGCTGGAACAACCGCACACCCAGGCGCGCTTCCAGCTGCGCAACGTGCTTGCCCACGGCAGCCGGGGTAAGGCTCAGGCGCCTGGCGGCTTCGGCAAAACTGCCGACCTCGGCACTGCGGATGAAGCATTCCAACGCGCTGAATGATTCCATGGCCATGATTAGCAACCAAAGGTTTACTCTGCTGATAGTGATTACCATCTTATCAGTAGGCAATCGAGCGCCGATACTGTGCCCATCCAAGGCATTTCGGCCTGGCTTCCAGCAGGAGAACAGCATGTCCAAGCAACTTACACTCGAAGGCAAAGTGGCCCTGGTTCAGGGCGGTTCCCGAGGCATTGGCGCAGCTATCGTAAGGCGCCTGGCCCGCGAAGGCGCGCAAGTGGCCTTCACCTATGTCAGCTCTGCCGGCCCGGCTGAAGAACTGGCTCGGGAAATTACCGAGAACGGCGGCAAAGCCTTGGCCCTGCGGGCTGACAGCGCTGATGCCGCAGCCGTGCAGCTGGCGGTGGATGACACCGTGAAGGCCTTGGGCCGGCTGGATATCCTGGTCAACAACGCCGGTGTGCTGGCAGTGGCCCCGGTGACAGAGTTCGACCTGGCCGACTTCGATCGCATGCTGGCCGTGAACGTACGCAGCGTGTTCGTCGCCAGCCAGGCCGCGGCACGCTATATGGGCCAGGGCGGTCGTATCATCAACATTGGCAGCACCAACGCCGAGCGCATGCCGTTTGCCGGTGGTGCACCGTACGCCATGAGCAAGTCGGCACTGGTTGGCCTGACCCGCGGCATGGCACGCGACCTCGGGCCGCAGGGCATTACCGTGAACAACGTGCAGCCCGGCCCGGTGGACACCGACATGAACCCGGCCAGTGGCGAGTTTGCCGAGAGCCTGATTCCGCTGATGGCCATTGGGCGATATGGCGAGCCGGAGGAGATTGCCAGCTTCGTGGCTTACCTGGCAGGGCCTGAAGCCGGGTATATCACCGGGGCCAGCCTGACGGTGGATGGTGGGTTTGCAGCCTGATTGAACGCTTGCCTGTGCCGCGCAGCGCCGGCACAGGCTTAGCCTTTCTTTGCCCCCAGGCACTGTTCCATCACCTCCAGAAAAGCCCGGGCAGCCGGTGTGGGGCTGGACGACCACACCGCATACAAGTGCCGCACCGGCGCATCCACCAACCGCGCCACGGCCACCCCTTCGATGCCCTGAGCCACCCGCTCGGGCACCAGGCCGACGGCCATGCCCCGCTGAACGAATTTCTCTACCAGACGAACATGCCCGATCTCGAACTGCACCCTGCGCTGCAACCCCACCGCCTGAAACGCCTCGTCGGTCTGTCGTCGCGCCCCGGTGCCTTCGGGGAAATCCACCAACACTTCGCCTGCCAGGTCAGCCAGCGCCAGCTGTGCCCTGCCCGCCAGGCGATGCCCCAACGGCAACACCGCCACCAGTTCTTCCCGGGCCAGCAACCGATGCTGCACCCCCTGCACTACTTCGCCCTGCCACAGCCCGATAAAGCCGACGTCCAGGCGCCGCTCGAGTACGTCAGCGATCAGCAATTCGCTCTTGGCCGTGAGCCAGCGCACATCCACATCCGGATAACGACCGTGGAACACCGCCAACAGGTCGACCAGATCCAGCGCGGTGAGCGAGCTGATTTCACCAATCGCCAGCCGCCCGCGCACCTGGCCGCAGGCCGCTGCCACGTCATCGGCAATGCGCCGGGCCGCTTCCACCGCGGGCCGCGCGCTGAGCACAAAGGCTTCCCCCGCAGGGGTCAGGCGTACCCGCCGCGAACTACGCTCGAACAGGCTCACCCCCAGCTGCGCCTCCAGCCGCGCCACTTGATGGCTAAGGGCCGACTGCACCACATGGCAGCGCTCCGCCGCGCGGGTAAAACTGCCGGTGTCGGCCACGGCAAGGGCATATTCGAGCTGCTTGAGGTTCATCGATCTATCTGCTTTCAAGATGAATAGGCTGAAAACTATACATTGGTGTCATGCCTGACACTTGCTGATAATCATCACTACACACCACTGCCCCCACGAGAATTGCATGCACACCCCCACTCTCAGCCGCGCCTTGATCCTGCTGATGGCCACCGCCACAGGCCTGGCCGTGGCCAGCAACTACTACGCCCAACCGCTGCTGCACAGCATCGCCCAGCAGTTTGGCTTGAGCACCGCCAGCGCCGGCAGCATCGTGATTGCCGCGCAACTCAGCTATGGCGCCGGCCTGTTGCTGCTGGCACCGCTGGGCGACCTGTTCGAGCAGCGCCGGCTGATTACCGTGATGACCGTTGTCTCCACCCTGGGCCTGGTCATCAGCGCCTGCGCACCCAGCCTGCCTTGGCTGCTGCTCGGCACGGCGCTGACCGGGCTGTTCTCGGTGGTGGCACAGATCCTCGTGCCGATGGCAGCGACCCTGAGCGAGCCCCATCAGCGTGGGCGCGCGGTCGGCACACTGATGAGCGGCCTGCTGCTGGGCATCCTGCTGGCGCGTACTGCTGCCGGCTTCATGGCCGAGCTGGGTGGCTGGCGCAGTATCTACGTGCTGGCCGCAGTGCTGATGGCAGTTACTGCCGTGGCGCTGTACCGCAGCCTGCCACAGCACCACAGCCACGCCGGGCTGAAATACCCGGCGCTGATCGGCTCCGTGTTCCGTCTGTTCATCGAAGAGCCCGTGCTGCGCCTGCGCTCGCTGCTCGGTCTGTTGGCATTCAGCCTGTTCGCCCTGTTCTGGACCCCACTGGCGTTTCTGCTGGCGAAAGGCCCCTACCACTATTCGGATGCAGTGATCGGCCTGTTCGGCATGGCCGGTGCGGCGGGTGCATTGTCGGCCAACTGGGCCGGGCGCCTGGCAGACCGTGGCAAGGGCGCGCTGGGTACCACCGTGGGCCTGGTGGTGTTGCTGCTGTCGTGGGTGCCGCTGGGGTTTGCCGAACAGTCGCTGCTCGCCTTGCTGCTGGGCGTGCTGATGCTCGACCTGGCGGTACAACTGGTGCATGTGAGCAACCAGAACGCAGTGATCGCCCTGCGGCCCGAGGCACGTACGCGGCTGAATGCCGGTTATATCACCTGCTACTTCATTGGCGGGGCACTTGGGTCGTTGCTGGGCACGCAGCTGTTCCAGCGCCAGGGCTGGATGGGGATCGTGGTGGCGGGGCTGGTGATTGGCGGGCTGGCGTTGCTGGCCTGGGGATGGGCCGAACGCAAGCGCAAGAATGCCTTGCAGGTGGCCTGAAAAATGCGCGCTGGATTCTTCGCGGGCACGCCCGCTCCCACAGGTGCCTCACAAACCTCCGGGCAGTGATACGCCTGTGGGTACGGGCATGCCCGCGAAGAGGCCAGCCATGGCGACAAAGTACCGCACTACCCTCCGTCGCAATGCCGTTGACTTGCCTGCCGGGGCAGCGCTCAGTAAGCGCTGGAATGCCCTTTCCCTGACAGGATGAATTTATGACAAGACTCACGGTACAGTCCGGCGATTTCTTGCAAGGTGAAGGCGAGTATCGCAATGGATCGCTCACACTCAAGACCGCGCGCAGCCCCTCACCCGGTGAGCGGATTTCCCTGGCACGCATCAGCGACTTGCGGCTGGCCAGCCTGGAAACCAACCGCAACCTTGGCAGCGCCTTGGGCTGGGGCGTGGCCGGCGCCCTGGTGGCAGGGCCAGTAGGGCTGCTGGCCGGGCTGTGGTTGGGTGGCAAGGAAGAAGAAGCGACCTTTCTGGCCACCTTCAAGGATGGACGCAAGTTGATGGCCATTACCGATGGCAAGACCTGGTCGAAGATCGATGACAACTGGCGGCAGCACAAGCGGCCGATCAGGACAGGCTGACTGAATACACCGGGCCTGGATCGTTTTATGTGGAAGGCGGCTGGTAAGATGCCGCCTTTTTCATGGCCTGTGCCGGCCTCTTCGCGGGTAAACCCGCTCCTACAGGGGTATCACCATCTGGTGTATCACCACGCGGTGCATCACCAACCGGTGGAACACCAACCGGTGCATCATCACCCGGTGTAGGAGCGGGTTTACCCGCGAAAGGGCCGGCACAGGTATCGCGCATCCAGGAGCCCCACCGCATGCCCCCGCATCACCCCCGCCTGCCCCTGAGCCTGCTCAGCCTGGGCCTGGCCCTGCAGTGCCCCTCTGTGTTTGCCGAAGACAGCGTGATGCTGGCCCCGTTGCAGGTCTCCGACACCTACGCCAATGATGGCTACCAGGCACGCCAGGCCGCTGTGGGCGGCTTCCAGCCCGCGCCCCTGCTCGACACCCCCGCCTCTGTCAGCGTGTTCAGCCAGCAGTTGCTGGAAGACCGCCAGGTACGCAAGCTTAGCGAAGTGTTGCAAAGCGATGCCTCGGTCGGCGAAAGCTATGCACCCATCGGCTACTACGAAAACTTCAATGTGCGCGGCTTCGAGCTGAACGCCGCCAGTAGCTACCGCATCAATGGCCAGACCATTGCCGGAGAGCAGAACGTAGCCCTGGAAAACAAGCAGCAGGTGGAATTGCTCAAGGGCCTGTCCGGGCTGCAAGCCGGCGTGTCGGAGCCGGGCGGCTTGATCAACTATGTGACCAAGCGCGCCGAAGACATACGCAGCTTCACGGTATCGACCAACGAACAGGGCGAACGCTATCTGGCCACCGACCTTGGCGGCTGGTTCGGCAGCGAAAAGCAGTTCGGCCTGCGCGCCAACCTGGCCCATGAAGACATCCGCACCTACGTCGACCACGCTGACGGCAAGCGCGACTTCGCCTCGCTGGCATTCGACTGGCAGATCAACCCGGATGCCACCCTGCAGCTGGATGCCGAGTACCAGCATCGCGAACAGGCGTCGGTGCCGGGTTACCAACTGCTCGGAGGCACTGACGTGCCCCACGGCATCGACCCGGAAGACCGCCTGGCCTACCAGCATTGGGCAAAGCCCGTGCAGAACGACTCGCTGAACCTGGGTGGGCGCTTCGAATACCGCTTCAACGATACCTGGACCGGCACCGTGAGCGCCTCCCGCAGCAAAGTGGTGATCGACGACTACAGCGCGTTTGCCTGGGGTTCGAGCGAGGGGGCGTTTTTCGGCAGCAATGGCGACTACGACATCTATGACTTCCGCAGCCCCGACGATACCCGCCGTACAGACGAGGCGCAGGCCATGCTCAACGGGCACTTCGATGCGCTGGGGGTGGGGCACGAGCTGACCGTGGGTACCAGTGCGCAGCGACGCACACTGGATCAGCGCCCGTACTACAACGAGTGGCTTGGTACCGGCAACATCCATACCGGCGCCCCGGACCTCGATCCGTCCGACAAACCCGTCGGCGCCAGCGAACGCCGGCTCGACAGCCGCCAGTACGGCTTGTTCGTCAGCGACCGCATCAGCTTCAACGAGCAATGGCAGACCGTGCTGGGCGCCCGTGAAGTGCGCCTGGATGAAAAGACCTGGGACGAGAACGGCGTAGCCGGGCGCCATACCCGCCAATACGAGCTACTGCCCAACGCTGCGCTTATCTACAAACCGCAGCCGAACACCACGGTATACGCCAGCTACGCCAAGGGCCTGTCTGCCGGAGGCACGGCCCCCTGGTTCGCCAGCAATGCAGCTGAGATCCTTGCACCCACCACCTCCCGCCAATTGGAACTGGGCGTCAAGCACGACTGGCAAGGCCTGAGCCTGAGTGCCGCCCTGTTCCAGATCCGCCAGGCTTACCAGTACGCGCGCCCGGACGGCACCGGCAACTTCACCTACGTGCAGCAAGGCCAGCAGAAGAATACCGGCCTGGAACTGGGCGCCAGCGGCCGGGTGACCCCGAACCTGCAGGTACAGGCCAGTGCGGCAGCCATTCGGGCGCGGGTGCAGAACAGCGGTACCGAAGCCTATGAAGGGCACCAGGCGATCAACGTGCCTAAATTCCGGGCGGCGCTGCATGCGGAATATACCCTGCCGGTTCCGGGGCTCGCGCTGCTGGGCGGTGCGCGGTATAGCGCCAGCAAGTATGCGAGCCAGGCGGGCAATGTTGAGGTTGGCGGGTATACCGTGTTCGACCTTGGCAGCCGCTACAGTACCCGTGTTGCCGGGTATGACACGGTGCTGCGGCTGACGGTGGATAACGTGCTGGACAAGCGTTACTGGCGCGATGTGGGGGATTACCTGGGGGATAACTACCTGTTCCAGGGGGCACCGCGTACCGCTCGGCTTTCGGCTTCGATCAGCTTCTAGATTGCCGGGGCCGCTCTGCGGCCCTTTCGCGACCTGTGGGAGCGGGCTTGCCCGCGAACACGGGCGAAGCCCGTGCCATCCACCACGGTGTTGGCTTCGCGGGCAAGCCCGCTTGTGTCGCGATGGGCTGCACAGCAGCCCCAATGGCCCTGAAAACAAAAAGCCCCCGTACTTTTCAGCGCGGGGGCTTTTCGTAGAATGTGGCGGTGAAGAAGGGATTTGAACCCTTGATACGATTTCTCGTATACACACTTTCCAGGCGTGCTCCTTCGACCACTCGGACACTTCACCGTTTCTCTTCAAGCCTTGCAGCCCGTCGAGGTGCGCTAATTTAGTGAAAGACTTTCCCTTTGGCAAGCATTTTTTTCAATTTTTTCATGTATTTGCACTTGGGCAGCCGTGAGCACTGACCGACCAGTCAGCCTTGCTGCTTTACCTCGCCCTTGGCGCTGGGTAACGTCGTCGCCACGCCAACAAAAGGACTCTGCCATGAGCGAGCTGATTACCTACCACGCCGAAGACGGCATCGCCACCCTTACCCTGAACAACGGCAAGGTCAATGCCATCTCGCCGGACGTCATCACTGCCTTCAATGCAGCGCTGGACCGCGCTACCGAGGAGCGTGCAGTAGTGATCATCACCGGGCAGCCGGGCATTCTGTCAGGCGGTTACGACCTCAAGGTGATGACCCGTGGCCCCCAAGAGGCCATCAGCCTGGTCACCGCCGGTTCCACCCTCGCCCGCCGGCTGCTGTCGCACCCGTTCCCGGTGGTGGTCGCCTGCCCCGGCAATGCCGTGGCCAAGGGCGCCTTCCTGCTGCTGTCGGCCGACTACCGCATTGGCGTCGAAGGGCCGTACAAGGTATGCCTGAACGAAGTGCAGATCGGCATGACCATGCACCACGCCGGCATTGAACTGGCCCGCGACCGCCTGCGCCGCTCGGCCTTCCACCGCTCGGTGATCAATGCCGAAGTGTTTGACCCGCAGGGTGCGGTGGATGCCGGCTTCCTCGACAAGGTGGTGCCGGCCGAGCAGTTGCAGGAAGCGGCAATGACCGCAGCGCGGGAGCTGAAGAAGCTGAACATGCTGGCGCACAAGAACACCAAGCTGAAAGTGCGCAAAGGGCTGCTGGAGGCGCTGGACAAGGCGATCGAACTGGATCAGCAGCATATGGGCTAGCCGCACGGGCCCTTTTCGCGGGCTTGCCCGCGAAAGGGCCGGAACAGGCCTGCACCAAGGTTTGCCCCAGCCAGTGCACACCCGTACACTGCACCGCGACCGTCTGGTGTGAGTCGTACCATGCTTTATTCATTGCGTATGTTCCTGCTGGGGCTGCATTTTCTTGCCGTTGGCACCGTGGGCCTGCTCATTGGCCTGTGCCGCCCCTTCAACCCTGACAACAGCCGCGTTTTCGCCCGGCTCTACAGCTTGCCGGCCACCTGGCTGATGCGCATCAAGGTCAAGGCCGAAGTCGGCCCATTGTGGGACCACCCGCCCGGCTGCGTGATCGTGGCCAACCACCAGTCCAACTTCGATCTGTTCGTGCTGGGCCAAGTGGTGCCGCAGCGCACCGTCGCCATCGGCAAGAAGAGCCTGGGCTGGATCCCGCTGTTCGGCCAACTGTTCTGGCTGGGCGGCAACGTGCTGGTCGACCGCAAGAATGCCTATCAGGCGCGCAGGGCCATACAGAAGACCACCCGGGTTCTGCAGGACGACACCTCGATCTGGATTTTCCCCGAAGGCACCCGCAATCCCGGCGAGCATCTGCTGGCCTTCAAGAAAGGCGCATTTCACATGGCCATCGAGGCCGGTGTGCCGATCGTGCCGGTCTGCGTCAGCCGCTATGCCAGGCGCCTGAGCCTGAACAGCTGGCGCCAGCGCACGGTAATCGTGCGCTCGCTGCCGCCCATTGCCACGACGGGCATGACGCTGCAGGACCTGCCAGCGCTGATCGAGCAATGCCGTGGGCAAATGCAGCAGTGCATTGACCGCATGGAAAAAGAACTGGCCTGATCCGGGGTTGCTCTGGAGCCGGGTACAGCCCAAGCTGTATCCGTGTTCAAACGAATAAGCGGACAACCATGGGTCGAGTCGTGGCATCGGCGGTGTACAGCGCCGGCAGAAAGGTCACCAACATCAGCATCGACGAAGGCAGCGAGTGGGCGCGCAAGCCGGGGCATTTCGTGTGGATCGGCCTGGAAGAGCCCAATGCCGAAGAGCTGGCCAACCTGCAGTCGCAGTTCAACCTGCACGAACTGGCCATCGAAGATGCCCTGGAAAAACACAGCCGGCCCAAGCTGGAAACCTTCGGTGACGCGTTGTTCATCGTCACCTATTCGCCAGTGCGCCACGAAGGCAAGCTGGAATTCATCGAAACCCATATCTTCGCGGGCAACGGCTACATCATCACCTGCCGCAACGGCCACTCCAAATCCTACGCCATGGTCCGCCAGCGCTGCGAGGCTCGGCCCCTGCTGCTGGAACATGGCGAAGACTTCGTGCTGTACGCCCTGCTCGACTTCGTCACCGAGAACTACCAACCGGTCAGCGAGGCCATTCATGGCGAGATCGAAGCGCTGGAGGAAAGCGTACTGGGCGGCTCGCTGCGGGAAGACGACATCCGCCGCCTGCACAGCCTGCGCCGTGACATCCTGCGCCTGCGCCGCTACGTGGCCCCCCTGGTTGAAGTGAGCGAAGAACTGCAGCGCCTGAGCTTCCCGTTCATCGACAAGAACATGCGCCCGTACTTTCGTGATGTGCAGATTCACGTGACGCGGCAGATGGAGGACTTGGCCGGTATACGCGACATTGCCAGCCAGACGATCGAGATCGGCATGCTGCTGGAGTCGTCACGGCAAAGCATCGTGCAGCGCAAATTCGCGGCCTGGGCGGCGATTCTGGCATTCCCTACGGCGATTGCCGGGGTTTACGGGATGAACTTCCAGAACATGCCGGAGCTGAGCTGGCACTACGGTTACTTCGCGGTACTGGGGGTGATTGTGACGGGGTGTGCCGGGTTGTATGCCAGCTTCAAGAAATCGGGTTGGCTTTGATGGCCTCTTCGCGGGCGCGCCCGCTCCCACAGGTCGCACACAATGCTGGAAATTGTGCATCACCTGTGGGAGCGGGCGTGCCCGCGAAGGGTTGCCACCGATTACGCGGCGCTGTCGCCGGCCTTTGACGGCTGCTGGATAAAGCGCAACATCCACTCCCCTACCAAATCACCCTGGTGCTCGGTGGCCAGGCTGGCAACGGCCTTGTGGTACACCTCGTCACCCAGGTATTCCTGGCGCGCATCGAGCAGTGCGCGGGAGTAGTCATGCACGAATTCCGGGTGGCCCTGGAAGCACAGCACCTGGTCGCGAATGTGGTACGCCGCATTCGGGCAGAAATCGCTGGAGGCGATCACCGTAGCGCCTTCCGGCAGTTCGGTCACCTGGTCCTGGTGACTGATCAGCAAGGTCAGCTCCGACACCTCTGGGTCCATCCACGGCGCATGCGCCGCCAACGAGTAGCGATGAATACCCACGCCCCAGCCTTGCTCAGCCCGCTCGGCCTTGCCCCCAAGGGTCAAGGCCAGCAACTGGTGGCCAAAACACACGCCCAGCAGCTTTTCACCGCGCTCGTACAGCTTGAGCAGGTAGGCCTTTAGCGTCTGGATCCACGGGTCGGTACCGAACGAATCGGCCTTGCTGCCCGTCACAAGGTAGGCATCGAACTTTTCACTGTCGGCGGGATAGTCGCCGTGCATCACGTTGTACACACAAAATTCGGCGGCAATCGGCTGACGCGAGAAGAGCTGCTCGAACATCCTGCCGTAGCCCTGATATTGCGCCGTCAACTCCGGTCGCAGGACATCGGTTTCAAGGATGCAGATGCGTAACGACATAGGGGTAGTCCTGAACGACATGGGTGGGAATCTGCTGTAGAGACTGCCGCGAAAGGCACGTACAAGCAAGTAGGCTGCACTGACGAACGGTCACATTTCGTCGGCGCGTGCCGGGTAGTTGCGCCACTGTCTAGATAGAGCGTGCCAGCTAGATAGCACTTGGCCTCATAGCCAGAGAAATGGTTTTAGTGCACGGTTAGAACAAAGGGTTCTCAAATATGGATAACGCACACCCTACTGTTGAAGGTATATCCACTTTCAAGAGGCAAGCAGTCCGGCGCCATGCAACGCCACTGCGATCGACCCGAAGCGCGACGACAAGGAAGCCAACGGGTATTCAGGAATAACAACAAGAAGGCGGTCCGCCATGTTCAGACAATCGAAAATTCGCCAAGCCGGGCTCATTTTATTTGCCACCACGTTGCTATTGATCTTGCCGAACCTGACACGTTTGTTTGGCTGACGGCAGCGGTGGCGCCAACGGGCAACGCACAGGTAACCTGCTGGCCTTGATGGTCGGAGATTGCCTATGCGCCACTGCCTTGCCCTGCTAGCGTTGCTCCTGAGCCTGCCATTGTCGGCGGCGCAACTGCACCTTGAACTGGGCGCTACACCGCGCCAGTGGAGCAGCGCCGAACTGCTTGGCCACCCTGAGGCCCGGGACATCAGCATCGAACAGGACGTATCCTACAAACGCCCCATGCACTATCGGGCAGTGCCGCTGGCCACGCTGCTGGAAGGTGTGAACGCCCGCGATCACCTGCAGGCCGTGGCGCTGGATGGCTTTGCCGCCGAAATGCCCGCTGCGGCATTGCTGCAGCCAGGGCCAGCACGGGCCTGGTTGGCCGTGGAAGACCCAGGCAAGCCGTGGCCGCCACTGGGTCAAGGCAAGCCAAGTGCCGGGCCGTTCTACCTGGTGTGGACTGCGCCGCAGGCCAGCGGCATCCGCCCTGAACAGTGGCCATTCCAAATTGCCACCCTTCGCAAGCTGGCCCCGGTGGACCAGCGGTTTCCTGCGCTGCTGCCCGACCCGAAGCTGCCGGCCGACAGCCCGGTGCGTCAGGGCTTTGCCCTGTTCCAGCAGAACTGCCTGGTGTGCCATCGGTTGAACGGTGCGGGGGATGGCCAGGTGGGGCCGGACTTGAATGTGCCGTATAACCCGACCGAGTATTTTCAGCCGGTTTATTTACGCAAGTTGATACGCGACCCGCAAAGCCTGCGGCGGTGGCCGCAGGCGAAGATGCCGGGGTTTGCCGAAAGTGTGTTGAGTGAACAGGAACTGGATGCGCTGTTGGCCTATTTGGGGCACATGGCAACGCGTAAGCCTTGAGGGCCTCTTCGCGGGTAAACCCGCGCCTACAAGGTGATGGACACACACCGGGGGTTGGACACACACCTGGGGTCGGACACAGACCGTCGTAGGAGCGGGTTCACCCGCGAAAGGGCCGGGCCTGCTGGCCAATATCCCTGGCCGTTCATCGTTGCCGCCGCCACCGTATTCGCGGGTGAACCCGCTCCTACAACGGCAGGTGGCGTCCACCATCCATCAATGTGTAGGCGCGGGTTAACCCGCGAAAGGGCCAACACAAAACTGTCAGGCCGTGAGCCGTTCGTGCTTGACGCCCCACCCTTCCACCTCACCCCCATACGGTGTCACCAACTGCTCGAAGGCCTCTTCAAAGTCGCCAATCCCGCCATGGGTGGCGTACATGACCTTGCTCAGTTCCAGGTGCCAGGCACCGTCGCCCAGCTCCTTCACCTGGGCATTGAGCGATTCCCCGCGAAACTGCCCGGCTGCACGACGGGCCCCTGCTTCGTCCGGGAATACGGCATAGAACTCGATGGGGTGGATCTGGGTGAAGTCGAAACCGCCTGCCTTCATCTGGCGCAGGACGTTGCTGCTGATATCGTCGTTCTGGCTGCTCATGAATCGTCCTCCTGAATAAAGCAATGGATAGACTTTCCGTGCACTACGCACCTGCCGGCAACGGCCGGGCAGTTCGAGCTGATGCAAGACGCGAATTATTGAGGCGGCGCCAACCCACAGAACAGGTAGGCCCTCCACCAGCGTAGCGCCTGCCAGGGCACCACGCAAACGTGTGGTTCAGGGTACTTCGTGAATGCTGGTGATGGTCACACCACTATGCTCTTTGAGCCAGCGTGCGGTCGGGGAGATGATACGGTCCTGGAAGTCGTTGAGGTCCAGCTCGTCCATCACCGGAAACAGGTGTGAGCGGATGGCCCGCGCAGCGTCTTCCTCGCTGGGGCAATGCTCGGCATGCAACAGCAATGCGGACGGTTCGCCCTTCTGGTCGGCAAAAATGACTTCCCACTCTTTCATTGAACGGACCCTCTCAGTCAACGAACACCAGGTGTGTGATGCCTGAATAACTGACCTTGGGGCGGGGATAATGTTCAGTCCGGGAAAATTGTGCGGGGCCCATTCGCGGACTTGCCCGCTCGCACAGGGCCTGCACAAGGTTCGAGCCCTGTGCAATGCCTGTGGGAGCGGGCAAGCCCGCGAATGGGCCGCAACGCGGCCCCGGTTTACTTCGGTGTGCCGTGCACCACGCCAGCGGTGTTATCCAGCAGGCTCTTGGTCGCCGTCTGGATATACGCTTCCAGCTTCTTGAGCATTTCCGGCTGGTCCGGGCTTTCGATCAGTTCGGCCTTGAACTCGCTGCCCAACTGGTAGCGGTACATCCGCGGGCTCATGTCCTTGGACTCGATCAGGATACGGTCACCCTGCACCAGCCCGACAATCTGCTCGCTGCCCGACGGCTTGATCATGCCTACGCCCTGGTCACCCTCGGGCAGGTTGAGCAGGTCGCGCCCCCAGCACTGGTGGCGAGCCTTGCCACCCAGGCGGCCCATGATGGTCGGCACGATGTCGACCTGGGTACCCACGGTGTGGTTCACCGCACCGAATTTCTCCTGAATGCCCGGGGCAATCAGCAGCAATGGCACGTTGAAGCGGCCCAGGTCCAGCTCGGTAACCTGCTGGTGGTTGCCAAAGCCATGGTCACCGACGATGACGAACAGGGTGTCCTTGAAGTAAGGCTCCTTACGCGCCTTCTCGAAGAACTGGCCCAGCGCCCAGTCCGAATAACGCATGGCGGTCAGGTGCTCGTCCAGACGGCCCTGGCCGGTAACCTTCTCTACCGGCAAGTCCTTCGGCAGGGCATACGGCGTGTGGTTGGACAGCGTCTGCAGCAGCGCGTAGATCGGCTTCTTGCCATCGTGCTTGGCCAGCTCTTCGTTGCCGCGGTCGAACATGTCCTGGTCGGACACACCCCAGGTCGGGTCGGAGAACACCGGGTTGACGAAGTCATTACGGCCGATGAAGGTGGTCATCCCCTGGTTGCCGAAGAACCCGGACTGGTTGTCCCAGGCAAAGTCGCCGTTGTAGACGTACACGTCGTCGTAGTCACGGGCGCCGAGCAGGGCCGGCAGGCCCGACAGCTTATGGCCGCCTTCCGGGGTCTGCATCAGGTATTCGAAACCTGGCAGGTTGGGGAAGCAGGCCATGGTGGCGAACATGCCCTGGTGGGTATGGGTGCCGTTGGAGAAGAAGCGGTCGAACAGCAGGCCTTCTTTGGCCAGCTTGTCGAAGTACGGGGTGATGTTGTTGGGGCTGCCCAGCGCGCCTACCGAGTGGCCGGCGAAGCTTTCCATCAGGATCACCACCACGTTCTTGATCGGCAGGGTACGGTCAGCTGGCGGCACAAAGTCGCGGCGGATGGCGGCTTCGTCGGCGTCGACCAGGGTGTCGTGGGCGGTCAGCAGTTGCTCGCGCACACTTTGCGTGGCCACGTCCTGCTGCAGGACTGGCTTCCAGATGTTGGCACGGTCCTCGCCAAAGCGGCTCTTGGCGGCGTCGATCAGGGTCAGGGTGCCGTTCAGGCCCAGCTGGTTGACGAAGTTGGAGTCAGTGGTAAAGGCATCACCCCAGCGCATCGGCGGGCCCTGGCGCAGGGTGCCACGGGCAGCGGCCACGGCCACCAGCAGGATCACCATGAATACCGCCAGGCGCTTGTACCACGGGGCAACGCGGTGCAGGCCTTCGGCGCGGGTGGCGCGATCGATACCTTTGAACAGCAGGCTCAGCAGCCAGGTACCGAAGGCCCAGGCCAGCAGGTAGCGGACCACCGGGAAACCGTACCAGAGCATGCTCATGACGGTTTTCGGGTCTTCCTTGATGTACTGGAACACCAGGCCGTTGAGGCGCTGGTGGAACTCGCGGTAGAAGTCCATTTCCATCAGGCCGAGGAACATCACCACGCTCGAAGCGAGGGTCAGCCAGAAACGGAACACGCCACGCCGGGCCATGGCCCAGGGGCTGAGCATGGCCAGCAGCAGGGGGATGCTGATGTACACCACCACCCGCAGGTCGAAGCGCAAGCCGTTGAAGAAGCCTTCGGCGACCGTCGAATAAGGGGTATCGCCGACCATGTCGTTGTTGTAGGCCAGCAGCGCCAGGCGCACCAGGCTGAGCATCAGCATGATCACCAGGCCACTGAGCAGCGTGTAGGCCAGGTGGGATTTCAGGGTCGGCGAAAATGACGTTCGCGCGCCCTGTTGCTTCAAGGCGTCGGAGGTAGCCATGAATGGGAAGGTCCTAGGATTGCGGTTTGCGAAGAGGCGATGGCGCGAGGCCAACGCAGCATTATGCGGGTGCGGATTCTGTTTAAACCAATGTGAAAATTTTGTCACGGCCCCATTACTGGCTATGTCAGTACCGCGCCTAGAGCCGCACATTCCCCCGCGGCCCGGCAATTGCCCAGATCACCAGCCCCACCACCGGCAGCAAGGCGATCAACAAGATCCACAACACCTTGATGCCCACCTCGCTGCCACTCTTGATCACGTTGAGAATGGCCCAGATATCCAGCGCCAGAATGATCAGCCCGACCAGGCTGTTGAAGGTTGATCCCATGTCTGAATTCCTGTCCAGAGGCTTTGCTGCACAGCATAGTCAGCTATCGCGCCAATAGAAGGGAATCCTTGGCGGATGTCGCAGGTCCCTCGATAGACTGACTGCATTCACTGATTCGAGGTTCGTATGCCACCTACCCACAGCCAAAGCGCCGCCCCACCTTCACTGCTGCAGGCCTGGCGCCAGCAAGCCATCGATACCCCCTGGCTCAGTGCCGGCCTGGGGCTGAGCCTGCTGGCGGTGGGCGTGCTGCTGGCCGCCAGCCTCTGGAACGCGGTGAACGGCGACCATGCCGACAACCTGCACCTGGCCATGCTGGGCGGGTTGTCGGGCTTTGGCGCCACCGCACTGGGCGCCGTGCTGGCGGTGGTGCTGCGCGATGTCAACGCGCGCACCCAGGATGTGATGCTGGGCTTTGCTGCCGGCATGATGCTGGCAGCCAGTTCGTTTTCGCTGATTCTGCCAGGCCTGGAGGCTGCCCGCGAGATCACGGGCAATGGCCCGGCCGCGGCGTTTACCGTGGTGCTCGGCATGGGCCTGGGTGTGCTGCTGATGCTGGGCCTGGACCGCTTCACCCCGCATGAACACGAAAGCACCGGCCCGTGCGGGCCCGAAGCCGAGCGCATCAGCCGGGTGTGGCTGTTTGTGCTGGCGATTACCCTGCACAACCTGCCTGAAGGCATGGCGATTGGCGTGAGCTTTGCCAATGGCGACATGAACATCGGCCTGCCGCTGACCAGTGCCATCGCCATCCAGGACATCCCCGAGGGGCTGGCCGTGGCACTGGCCTTGCGCGCCACCGGGCTTTCCAACCTGAAGGCCGCGTTGGTGGCGATAGGGTCGGGCCTGATGGAGCCGCTAGGGGCGGTGATCGGGCTGGGGATTTCTACCGGCTTTGCCCTCGCCTACCCGATCAGCATGGGGCTGGCGGCAGGGGCGATGATCTTTGTGGTCAGCCACGAGGTGATCCCCGAAACCCACCGCAACGGGCACCAGACAGCGGCGACCCTGGGGTTGATGGGCGGGTTTGCGGTGATGATGTTTCTCGACACTGCGCTGGGCTGAAGATTGATGTTTCGTGAGCCGGCCTCTTCGCGGGCTCGCCCGCTCCCACAGGGTTATCACAGGGCCTGATGCGCTGGAGTACCTGAGGGAGCGGGCATGCCCGCGAACAAGCAATCACTGGTATCAGATGTGGACGGCGACTTTCAAAGCCTCCAGCGCCGGCTCGACCTTGATGCCCAGCGCTGCACCCAGCTCCATTACCCGTGCCAGGTCCTGCTGCCCCACCATGACCATCTGCAGCTCGTCATCGAGCAACTGGCTGAAGTTGAGCAGCACATAACCACCCGCCTCCTTGTTCAGCGCGCCCATCTGCACCTGGATGCGGTTGAGCGCGGTCAGTGGCTCGGTACGGGCCAGTTGCTTGGGCTTGAGGGTAAACGGCACGCTGTTGTCGAACGAATCACTGATCTGCTGAAACAGCTCCTGATAGCTGTCGGCCTGGAACACCACGGTATCCGGCAGGCTGCCCAGCACCACCCATTCGCCCAGGGGAATCGGGAAAGTGTCGTCGTAGTTGATGTCGGGGTTGGCGGCCAGGAAGGCGGCAGGGTCGGCGTAGGCCTGGGCGGCCTCGTCGGCGATACGCTCGATGTCTGCCTCACGCATGCAGCCGGCGCCAATGAGGCTGATGAATTCGAGCAACTGAGTTTTCATGAAAGGGGGCCTGCGACGGGTGAAAAGTCGCCAAGGATAGCCGCAAATGCCCCCTGGCAGTTAGCCGGCCAGCGCTTGCAAGCGCGCGGCAGTGTCTGCTGCGCCCATGGTTTGCGCCGCCATCAGGGCAGTGATGCCGCGGGCATCCTGGTGCGCCGGGTTGGCCCCTTGTGCCAGCAGGTAGTCGAGAATTTCGCTGCGGTTGAACATGGCCGCCAACATCAGCGCGGTGCGACCGTCCTGCGCGGCGGCATCCACCGGCACGCCATGCTCCACCAGCAGGCGAATCATCGCCAGGTCCCCTTTGAATGCGGCACCGGCAATCGGCAGCTGGCCGTTGTCGTTGGCAATCAGCGGGTCGGCACCTTGCGCCAGCAGCACGCGCACCGCCTCGTGGTGACCGTGGTAGCTGGCCAGCATCAGCAGGGTATCGCCCTTGTGGTTACGCAGGTTGGCCGGCAGGCCGCTGGCAAGCAGGCGCCCGAGCATGTCGGCGTCGCCCTGGCGGGCACGTTCGAACACCTGCTCGGCGAACGCAGCGGTTTCGTCATCGTTCATGGTGGCGGGTGCGGCTTGGCTGGACATAGGGAACCTCCTGGCATAATTGATGGCCCAAGTGTTCGTCAGGCATGCCATTGCGGTCAAAGGTTCAGATTCTATGAAACCGATAGGCAAACCCTGACCCGTGCAAAATGCACTGTGCAAAATGCTCGACCGTGCAGCCTGCACGATGCCGCATCTGCAAACCCCACGTAACCCACTGTATTTACTGATTTTTTCGCCAAACAGGATTCTGGCACGGTCACTGCAACCATCAACTCATGTCTGCCACACAACAGCCAGGAGTTGATATGGACCTCATCCAGCAAAAGTTCGCATCGGTATTTTCGGCCTATCAGGTGAATACCAAAGCCCGGCCCGATGGCGGTGTACTGCTTACCCTGCGCGCAGCGGATGGCAAGGTTACCCGCCGGGTGCTGACCTATGGGCAACTGCACAGTGCCGAACAGTTGTCCTGGGCGATCAGTGCCATCCGTCGTGACCTGGCTGAAGAGGCCAGTGAATTGCCGGTGATCTCGATGCTGCAGAGCCAGCAGCGGTTTGCCCTGCCGACTTACCGCTGAGGGGTGTATTGCCTGAACTGGCCTCTTCGCGGGTAAACCCGCTCCTACATTGACTGCGCGATGCCTAAGGGCGGCGCAACCAATGTAGGAGCGGGTTCACCCGCGAAGAGGCCGGCAATGCCATTACAACTCGTCGATCCCAAGAAATGCCCGCGCCGTCACATCCCCGGTAAACCGGGCCTCCACACCCTGCTCGCTGCCATACAAGCGCAACGCCAGGCAAAACGGTGTATCACCCAGCTCAACCCAACGCCGCGTCCCGGCCGGCACCAGCAGCTGGTCACCCTTCTCGCACAGCACTGAATACACCCAGTCCCCCAGCCGCAGACCAACCTGCGCCCGCCCGCTGACCACGGCGAACAGCTCGTCGGCATCATGCACATGTTCCTCACGCACATCGACCTGTGCCGGGTCTTCACCGTCGCGGTTGAGCAGCGCGAAGGCCTTGCTGCCATGCACCGTCATCAACTCATCCAGATACGCGCGGCAAACCTCCAGCACCTCGTCCTGGGCCGTGCCCGGGCGCACCCGCAGGCCAGGTTCGGCATGCACAAAGCGCACGCCCTGCTCGGCCAACGTAGCGGCGATGTCGTCGTGGTGAGTCAGCACCTTGTTCGGCAGTGCCGGGCTGGCGGGGTGGAAAACGCTGAGAATGCTCATCAGGGGCGGGTCCTGGTCGGTTGCGAACAAAGGGCAATGATAACGGCTGCGGCCAAGGCTGCGGCACTGGCCATACCAAAGGTGAAGGTGGGGCCCAGCAGCTTCCAGCTGTAGCCTGAGTACAGCGCCCCCAGCGCACCGCCGGTCCCCGACAGCGCTGCGTAAAGCGCCTGGCCCTGGCCCTGCTGGCGGGCACCGAAGCTGGCCTGGACGAAGGCGATGCTGGCGGCATGGAAGCAGCCGAAGGTGGCCGCGTGCAGCAGCTGGGCGAAGATCAGTACTGCCGGCTCCTGCGCCAGGTTACCCAGCAGCAGCCAGCGCAATGCCGCCAGCAGGAAGCTGACCAACAACACGCGCTGCACGCTGAAACGGGCGAACAGGCGGCTCATGACCATGAACATCAGCACCTCGGCCACCACCCCAAGCGCCCATAGAAGGCCGATGGCACCGCGCGTGTAGCCCAAGTGCTCCAGGTGCAGGGTAAGGAAGGTGTAGTAAGGCCCGTGGCTGAGCTGCATCAAGGCCACGCACGCGTAGAACGCGATCACCCCCGGGGCACGCAACTGCTGCAGAAAGCCCCCGGTGCCGCTGCGCCCGCCCTGCTCCACCGGCTGGGCATTGGGCACCCACAGGCTGGCGGCGACGATGCCGGCCATGATCGTGACCAGCGCCACCGGGTAGATGTCCAGGCTCAACCATTCGAACAAGCGGCCCAGGCCAACCACGGTGAGGATGAAACCGATCGAACCCCACAGACGTACCTGGCTGTAGCGCGACGTCTGCCCGTGCAGGTGGGCCAGGGTGATGACCTCGAATTGCGGCAGCACCGCATGCCAGAAGAACGCGTGCAGGGCCATCACCAGCGCCAGCCAGGCGTAGCTTTTGCCGAAGAAGATCAGGGCGAAGGTGGCCAGGGTGCACAGCGCGCCAAGGCGGACGATCAACAGCCGCTGGCCCGTGTGATCGCCCAGCCAGCCCCACAGGTTGGGGGCCACGCAGCGCATCAGCATGGGGATGGCCACCAGCTCGCCGATGCGCGCCGGGGAAAAGCCCAGGTGGTCGAAGTACAGTGCCAGGAACGGTGCGGTGGAGCCCAGCAGGGCGAAGTAGAACAGGTAGAAGCTGGACAGGCGCCAGTAGGGGATGGGTTGCATGGGGTGGCCTTGTGGGGACCTGGGCCGGCCTCTTCGCGGGTGAACCCGCTCCTACGCGGATTTCACCCTGTCACTGCACCTGAGGGCAGTGATATCCCAATGTAGGAGCGGGTTTACCCGCGAAGAGGCCGGCGCAGTTGGATCAGCGCTGGCCCAGCACCGGGGTATTCACTTGCACATCGGCATTCTGCGCACGGTGGCGCAGCAGGTGGTCCATCAACGCGATGGCCATCATCGCCTCGGCAATCGGCGTGGCACGGATGCCCACGCACGGGTCGTGGCGGCCCTTGGTGATGACGTCCACCGGGTTGCCATCGACATCGATCGAGCGGCCCGGGGTGGTGATGCTGGAAGTGGGCTTCAGTGCCAGGTGGGCAACGATCGGCTGGCCCGAGGAAATACCGCCCAGAATGCCGCCCGCGTTGTTGCTGAGGAAGCCTTCCGGGGTCAGCTCGTCCCGGTGCTCGGTGCCGCGCTGGGCCACACTGGCGAAACCGGCGCCGATTTCCACGCCCTTGACCGCGTTGATGCTCATCAGCGCATGGGCCAGCTCTGCATCCAGGCGGTCGAAGATCGGCTCGCCCAGCCCGGGCATCACGCCTTCTGCGACCACGGTGATCTTGGCGCCCACCGAATCCTGGTCTCGGCGCAGCTGGTCCATGTAGGCCTCCAGCTCAGGTACTTTGTCCGGATCGGGGCTGAAGAAAGCGTTCTGCTCCACCGACTCCCAGGTCTTGAACGGGATTTCGATCGGGCCCAGCTGGCTCATGTAGCCACGCACGGTGATGCCCTGGGTGGCCAGGAACTTCTTGGCGATAGCGCCGGCGGCCACGCGCATGGCGGTTTCACGGGCCGAGCTGCGGCCGCCACCGCGGTAGTCGCGGATACCGTACTTGTGGTGGTAGGTGTAGTCGGCGTGGGCCGGGCGGAACAGGTCCTTGATGGCCGAGTAGTCCTTGGACTTCTGATCGGTGTTGCGGATCAGCAGGCCGATCGAGCAGCCGGTGGTGCGGCCTTCGAACACGCCGGAAAGGATTTCCACCTCGTCGGCTTCCTGGCGCTGGGTGGTGTGCCGGCTGGTGCCGGGCTTGCGCCGGTCAAGGTCGTGCTGCAGGTCGGCGAGGGAAATTTCCAGGCCCGGTGGGCATCCATCGACAATGGCGACCAACGCCGGGCCATGGCTCTCGCCAGCGGTGGTGACAGTGAACAGCTTGCCGTAGGTATTGCCGGACATGGACGCTCCGCGAAATCTGCCAGAAATGGGTGAAAGCGGCAGTATACAGATGGTTGGGTGGCCTGTGCTGGCCTCTTCGCGGGTAAACCCGCTCCTACACGGTCACCACCAGATTCCAATGGTGTGCAGCCCCCGTAGGAGCGGGTTCACCCGCGAAAGGGCCAGACCTGCCCTGCATAGAACCTTCCCGCAAACATTGGGTCAAACCCACATCTCCCCATGTAGTACCGCATGATGTCGCGCCTCGTCGCCTTGCTCTTCCTGCTGTGCACTGGCCTGGCCCAGGCCGCCGCCCCCACTGTACTGCAACGCCCGATCGACCTGGACACCGGCCAGGGCGTGCTGCACGGCAGCCTGCTGCTGCCGCAACAGGCCACCCCGCCGCCAGTGGTGCTGATCATCGCCGGCTCCGGTCCCACCGACCGCGACGGCAACAACCCGGCGTCGGGCCGGGTCGACAACCTGAAGCGCCTGGCCCTGCTGCTGGCCAACGAACACATTGCCAGCGTGCGTTACGACAAACGCGGGGTGGCCGCCAGCCAGCCGGCCACGCCTGACGAGCGTGACCTCAGCGTGGAGCGCTACGTGGCCGATGTGGTCGCCTGGAGCCACAAGCTCAAAGCCGACCCGCGCTTCGGCCCGCTGATCCTGATTGGCCACAGCGAAGGCGCACTGATTGCCAGCCTGGCCGCCGAGCAGGCTGGCGCCAGCGCAGTCATCACCCTGGCCGGCAGCGGCCGGCCGCTGGCCGAGGTACTGCACGAACAACTGGCCCAGCGCCTGCCGCCCGCGCAACTGGCCGGTGGCAGTGCCCTGCTCGACCGCCTGCAGGCCGGGCAGACCAGCCTGGATGTGCCAGCGCCGTTGCGCCAGGTGTTTCGCCCCAGCGTGCAGCCGTACCTGATTTCGCTGTTCCAGCAAAACCCGGCAGCCGCCTTTGCCCGCCTGCCGATGCCCGCCCTGATCGTGCAGGGGCGCAACGACGTGCAGGTGGACGTGGCCGACGCCCAACGGCTGAAAGCGGCCAAGCCAGATGCACAACTGGTCCTGATCGATGGCATGAACCACATGCTGCGCATCAGCCCCAAGGGCATGAGCCAACAGCGCGACAGCTACCTCAACCCCGAGCTGCCGCTGGCGCGTGAGCTGGGCGAGCGAATTGTGACGTTCATCCAGCATTTGCCTTCGGCGTAAGTCAAACAGGCTCAGGTCTCAGCCATGCCTGCCGATACAGCAGGCATAGCTGAGGACAAGCCCTGATGACCACCTCCCCCACCGCCGTCGAGCCGGCCGAAGAACCCCAGGAAATCCCCGCCCTGCCCTGGGCCGAGCTGACCGCCGAACATTTCCAGCTGCTACGCCTGGCAGCACTGCCGACCGACCGCAGCACCGGCGCGCGGCCGCTGCGTTTTGTGCAGTTCGGCTATGCCGAGCGCCATGACAAGGCACACAGCCTGCTGCGCATGGAAATCCAGCTGCCTGGGCAGAAGGTGCACAAAGAGCAGAACCGCCTGGACATCCGCGTCGACCATGCCGAGCGCCTGGTGCGCATTGGCAATGAACATGGCCTGCAACTGGAACCGGTGAACCGTGGCATCGGCCGTTTCATGCTGGCCCAGGCCGCTCAGTGGTTGCAGCGCAAGTGGTCGCACTACCGGGTGGAAGGCATGGCGCTGCCGAGCAAGGACGCCCTGAACGAGGACTCACGCCTGCGCCGTGACCAGTGCTTGCGCGGGGTGGGTATCGAGGTGCAGTACGAGGACAGCCAGCACCTGAAGGGCCGTATCGCGGATATGACGGTAAGCCAGCTCAAGGCCGCCTGGAGCAGCGAGCGCCTGCAGCGGGTGGAGATTCTGGATGCCGCCAACCTGCTGCAGCAGGCGGACCAGCAACTGCAGGAAAAGGAAGGGCAACTGCGCGAGCGGGATGAGCGCGTGGCCAAATACCAGCGCGAAGACGGCGGATTGCGTTTCACCATTACCTGCCTGGTAGCGTTTGCCGTGTTCCAGGCAGGGCTGTTGATCTGGATTGCTACCCGCTAAGACCGCATCAGCCGGTGGAGATTGGGGCCGCTTCGCGGCCCATCGCGACACAAGGCCGCTCCCACAGATTGATCGCGCACCTTGTGGAGCCTTGTGTCGCGATGGGCTGCAAAGCAGCCCCAAATAGCCTAAACGCGGGCCTTGAACAATTCCTGATGCTGGCGGCACTGCTCGGCGGTGAGCATGAACACCCCGTGCCCGCCACGCTCGAATTCCAGCCAGGCAAAGTCCACCTCTGGGTACAACGCCTCGACATGCACCTGGCTGTTGCCCACTTCGACAATCAGCAAACCCTTCTCGGTCAGGTGGTCAGCCGCTTCGGCCAGCATCCGCCGTACCAGGTCCAGGCCGTCGCTGCCGCAGGCCAGGCCCAGCTCGGGCTCATGGTGGTACTCGGCCGGCATGTCGTCGAAGTCTTCGGCATCGACATACGGCGGGTTGGACAGGATCAGGTCGAAACGCTGCCCCGGCAAACCACCAAAGCCATCGCCCTGCACGGTGTACACGCGCCCGTCCAGGCCATGGCGCTCGATGTTCTGGTTGGCCACTTCAAGGGCCTGGAACGACAGGTCGGCCAACACCACCTCGGCCTCGGGGAACACGTCAGCGGCGACGATGCCGATGCAACCCGACCCCGTGCACAGGTCCAGAATGCGCGCCGGCTCGCTGGCCAGCCACGGCTCAAAACGTTTTTCGATCAGCTGGCCAATGGGCGAACGCGGCACCAGCACCCGTTCGTCGACGATGAACGACATGCCGCAGAACCAGGCCTCGCCCAGCAGGTAGGCGGCCGGTACACGCTCTTCGATACGGCGCTTGAGCAGGTGCTGAAGGCGTACTCGCTCGTCGTCCTCGAGCATGCAGTCCAGGTAGCTGTCGGCCACCTCCCATGGCAGGTGCACCGCACCCAGCACCAGCAGGCGGGCTTCGTCCCAGGCGTTGTCGGCACCGTGACCGAAGAACAGGTCATGCTCGTGGAAGCGGCTGACCGCCCAGCGGATGTAGTCGCGCAGCGTGCGCAGACGGGATGTGATCACGGGGTACTCCTATTTTCAGACCGGACAAAAGTCTAACAGCCCCACCCGCACATTTGTTCCTTTGCCTTGCCCAAAGGCTAGCCACAGGCCAGTAACCATGCCGCTTGCGTTGTCAACCATTCCCATTGGCGCCAAGGCAGGGGAGAATAGGTATACAAAAGCCCTATCCAAGGAGCCCTTGATGTCCGTTCCAACCACGATGTTTCGCCTCACTGGCCGCGACTATCCGCCGGCCAAGCTGAGCCACGCCAGCCTGATCATCATCGATGCACAAAAGGAGTACCTCAGTGGTCCCCTGAAGCTGTCGGGCATGGACGAGGCCGTGGCCAACATCGCCAGGTTGCTCGACGCCGCCCGTAAAAGCGGCCGTCCGATCATCCATGTTCGCCACCTGGGCACTGTTGGTGGCCGCTTCGACCCCCAGGGGCCGGCTGGCCAGTTCATTCCGGGGCTGGAGCCGCTGGAAGGTGAAATCGTCATCGAAAAACGCATGCCCAACGCGTTCAAGAACACCAAGCTGCACGAAACATTGCAGGAGCTGGGCCACCTGGACCTGATCGTCTGTGGTTTCATGAGCCATTCCAGCGTCAGCACCACCGTTCGCCGCGCCAAGGACTATGGTTATCGGTGCACCCTGGTAGAAGACGCGTCGGCCACCCGCGACCTGGCATTCAAGGACGGCGTCATTCCGGCCGCGCAGATTCACCAGTGCGAAATGGCCGTGATGGCTGACAACTTCGCTTGCGTGGCCCCCACCGCCAGCCTGATCTGAGCGGCTTGCAGGACCGCCCGGCAGCCGGGCGGAACCGGATGGGCAGCAGCAGGTCGAATTCCGGATATCCACCGAGGAGAGCGGAATGAAGCTTAAAGGCAGTTTCGACGCCAAGCGCCTGCGCCCGCGCGAGCCGCGTAACTGGGGCGCCCGCCTGGCGGCCGGCCTGTCGGCCCTGCTGGCGACGCTGGGCGTATTGCTGGCCATGGCCGGCGTCGCCGGGCTGCTGGGCAACTACCCTGCCCTGCAGGAACTCAACGCCAACAAACCGTTGTCCAGCATCCTCACCGTGGCTGGCTTGTTGCTGCTGTGGCTGGGCGTGCGTTTCTGGCGGCGCAGCCGTATCCGCTTGCGCCGCGGGCGGGAGCTTAACCTGTCGCCGCACCTGATGAAGAAGCACGATTGATGGTTCTGCGTAACCTGTGCGCGCCTCTTCGCGGGTAAACCCGCTCCTACAGGTACCCCGCCGCCTTCAGGCTCTGTGACATCCCCGTAGGAGCGGGTTCACCCGCGAAGAGGCCCGCACAGGCTGCCCCGGCAACTCATGCAGTGAAGCTGAAATCCTAGGGGGCGCTGCGCACCCCTTTCGCGACACAAGGCCGCTCCCACCCCGATCGCATCGGCCTGAAGCCATGTGCAATCCCTGTAGGAGCGGGTTCACCCGCGAAGAGGCCCGCACAGGCTGCACACGGCCCCACAGTCGCGTAAACTACGCCGCCTACGTGGAGGCATCATGCAAGACGACGATTTTTCCCTGTTCAAGGCCGAAGTGCGCGGCGTAAAGCCGATCCGCCACGACCGCGCCGAAGTCGGCAAGCCCAAGGCCGACCGCCAGCAGCTGGCCGGCCTGCGCCAGGCGGCAACCGTGCGCAGTGACAAGGCTTTGGTCATCGATGGCATGTCCGACCAGTTCGTCATCGACGTAGGCGCCGAAGACGAACTGATGTGGCGCCGCGATGGCGTGCAGGAAGGCCAGCTGCGCAAGCTGAAGCTGGGGCAGATTCCGTTCGAGGGCAGCCTCGACCTGCACGGCATGACGGTGGAAAAGGCCCGCGAAACCTTGTGGGACTTCATCGCCGAAGCCACCAAACTGGAGGTGCGCTGCGTGCGGGTGACCCACGGCAAGGCCGCGCGCCTGGACGGCAAGCGCCCGATGATCAAAAGCCACGTCAACACCTGGCTGCGCCAGCACCCGCAAGTGCTCGGTTTTGCCTCGTGCAGTGCCCGCCACGGCGGCACCGGCGCGGTGTATGTGATGCTGAAGCGAACCATGCTCGAAGGCCGCGACGAGTAACGCCGCGCTTGCAGCGTCGCCCTCACCGCCGTACCCTTCGTTTTTGCGATTTTTTCCCACAGGTAGATCCATGTCCCTGGAACAGAACTACACCGAGATCCTCAGCCAGATTGGCGAGGACGTCTCCCGTGAGGGCCTGCTCGACACGCCCAAGCGGGCTGCAAAGGCGATGAAGTACCTTTGCCGCGGTTATGAGCAAACACTGGAAGAAGTCACCAACAACGCTTTGTTCAGCTCTGACAACAGCGAAATGGTGCTGGTCCGGGACATCGAGCTGTATTCGATGTGCGAACACCACATGCTGCCGTTCATTGGCAAGGCACACGTTGCCTACCTGCCGAAGGGCAAGGTACTGGGCCTGTCGAAGGTGGCACGTATCGTCGACATGTACGCCCGCCGCCTGCAGATCCAGGAAAACCTCAGCCGCCAGATCGCCGAAGCCGTGCAGCAGGTAACCGGTGCCGCGGGTGTGGCCGTGGTGGTCGAAGCCAAGCACATGTGCATGATGATGCGCGGTGTCGAGAAGCAGAATTCGACCATGATCACCTCGGTGATGCTGGGTGAGTTCCGCGACAACGCCGCCACCCGTAGCGAGTTCCTCAGCCTGATCAAGTGATTGGTTGCTGACCCCGAGCCGACCCTTCAGGGTCGGCTTTTGCATTTCAGGAGTTGCCCATGATCGTCAAAGCCCTGCGGGTTGGCCTCGGCCAGCTCATCGTCTTCGGTGACTGGATCAGCCGCCCGGCCAAGCGCAAACGCGACGCCGCCGCCCAGGCCCGCATCGAGCAAGCGGCCAAGGGGCTGGCGCTGTACCAGTTCCACGCCTGCCCGTTCTGCGTCAAAACCCGCCGCACCCTGCACCGGTTGAACGTGCCGGTGGCGCTGCGCGACGCCAAGAACGACCCGGTGCACCGCCAGGCCCTGCAAGAAGGTGGCGGCCGGGTGAAAGTGCCATGCCTGCGCATTGAAGAAGCCGGCAAGGTGACCTGGATGTATGAGTCCAAGGCAATCATCGCTTACCTGGATGAGCGGTTTGCCGCCATCTGACTGACGCTGCAGATCCCTTGTGGGAGCGGGCGAGCCCGCGAAGCCGGCACCGCGGTGGTTGGCACGGGCTACGCCCGTGTTCGCGGGCACGCCCGCTCCCACAAGGATTGCGCAAGCGCCTGGAA
>NZ_JAOCDI010000054.1:0-35697 GCF_029840855.1 Pseudomonas sp. GD03862 | reverse complement strand
TTTATTGTCTACGTGGCCACCTGCAGCGCAGGCGGCCCCCTGACCCCCACCCGGCAACGCCTGGTGGGGGCCTGTGAAAAGCTTGAGGGTGTCGAGGCTCAGCCGTGGCGGCGCGGTTCGGCGACCCAGTCGGCTGTTTCAGCGACGGGGCTGACCACCGGCTCGCCATTCAGGCGGCTGTGCAGCGTCTGGCGGTCACAGGCGTTTTCCGACAACGAAACCACCACCGTCGCCACTGCGTTGCTGGCAAGACTCGTCAGCGCACGGGCTTCCGACATGAAGCGGTCGACCCCGATCAACAGGGCCAGGCCGGCCAGGGGAATGTCGTGGATCACGGTAAGGGTCGAGGCCAAGGCCACGAAACCGCTGCCGGTGACGCCTGCCGCGCCCTTGGAGGACAGCAGCATGATCGCCAGCATGGTGACTACCTGGCCCAGGCTCAGGTCGATGTTGCAGGCCTGCGCGATGAACACGGCTGCCAACGACAGATAGATGGCAGTACCGTCCAGGTTGAACGAGTAGCCAGTGGGCAGCACCAGGCCAACCACGCCTTTCTTGCACCCAAGCTTCTCGAGTTTCTCGAGCATGCGCGGCAGCACCGGCTCGGTTGAGGAAGTACCCAGCACCACGAGGAACTCTTCGCGGAAATAGCGCAGCAACTTCCACAGGCTGAAGCCATGGGCGCGGCAGATGCCACCGAGCACCACCAGCACGAAGAAGGCGCAGGCGATGTACAACGTCCCCACCAGCTTGGCCAGCGCGCCAAGGGACGTAATCCCGTACTGGCCCACGGTGAATGCCAGTGCGCCGAAAGCGCCGACCGGGGCAAAGCGCATCAGGTAGCCGAAGATGCGAAACACCATTGTCGAGGCCGACTCCAGCACATCCAGTACCGGCTTGCCCTTTTCGCCCATCGACGAGAGGGCGAAACCGCTGAGTACGGCGATGAACAGGACCGGCAAGACCTCACCCTTGTTGAAGGCACCGATGAAGGTGTCCGGGATGATGTGCATGAAGAAGTCCACCACGCTCAGCTTGGCAGCCGACGCGGTGTACTGGCTCAGGCCCGCCGTGCTCAAGGTGGCAGGATCGATGTTCATGCCGGCACCTGGCTTGAACAGATAGACCGCCGCCAGTCCGATCACCAGGCTGACCACCGTCAGGCCCAGGAACAGCAGCAGGGTCTTGCTCATCAAGCGGCCCAGGGAACGCTTGTCGGTCATGCCGGCGATGCCGGTGACGATGGTGCAGAACACCACCGGCGCGATCATCATCTTGATCAGCTTGATGAACGCATCACCCAGCGGCTTGAGGGCCACGGCCTGTTGCGCCCAGAAGTGTCCGACCACCACGCCCAGCAGGACGGCGCAGAGAATCTGGAAATACAGCGATTTGGCGAGTCTCATGGCATCACCCATTGTTGAAATTGTGCGGATGCGCTTGTTACGAATGTGCAGGTCTGGATTGGTGCCTGGAACTACCCGGCCAACCTGCGGAATGTAGGGGCGTAGACGAACCCTGAGAAGAGCCGCCGGGCGGTTCGCACCACCGAAGCCTGGATCGTCTGGCCGTCGGCACCGCTGCGCGTCAGCGCAACATCGATGCCGCCACTTGGGTGCTCCAAACGGACCTCGGCCAGTTGCTGCGCGCCTTCGCCCAACAGGTCGGCAATCACGGTGCCAGGGCTGACGCAGGCAGTCGCCAGCCCCACGGCTCCAGTGATCGCCAAGGCACGATGGCAGTTGTGCGGCATGAAATAGCGAACCTGCAGCGTGCCGTCGTAGCGCGGCTTGGACACCAGCACTGGCTTGGGGATGACCATGCCACTGACATCGCCCAGGCCCATGGCCTTTCCGGCCTTCAGCCGCAACGCTTCCAGGCGTTCGAGCAGCGCGCTGTTGGCGTCCAGCTGAGCCGGGGTTTCCGAGCCGCTGACCCCCAACTGGCTGGCCTCCACCACCATCATCGGCATGGCCATGTCGATGCAGGTCACCGGCACGCCATCAATCACGTCCTGGGCCTTGCCCGTGGGGAACAGCTTGCCGGTCTTGCTGCCGACCGCGTCGAGGAAGGTCAGATGCACCGGGGCGGCAGTGCCCGGTACCCCATCGATCGCCGTGCGGCCTTCGTAGCGCACGATACCGCCGGGCGTTTCGACCAGCGAATTGACGAAGGTGCCGGTGTTGAGGTTGCGAATGCGCACCAAGGTCTTGCCTTCCTGGCCTTTTACCAACCCCTGTTCGATGGCGAACGGCCCAACCGCACACAGCATGTTGCCGCAGTTGGGGGCCGTATCGACCCGGCGCTGTGCGACCATCACCTGCACGAACAGGTAGTCGACGTCGGCGTCGGCGTGCAGTGACGGGCTGATGATCGCCACCTTGCTGGTCTGCGGGCTGCCGCCACCGATGCCGTCGATTTCCAGCTCATGGCCAGAGCCCATGAGGTTGATCAGCAACTCGTCGCGCTCGACCACATTGGCAGGCAGGTCCCAGGCGTGGAAGAACGGCCCTTTGGAGGTACCGCCGCGCATGAGTACGCAAGGAATTCGTTGCATGATTTCGCACTCTTGTTGATCAATGGACATCATTGATGCTGTGAGCAAAAGAGTGACAGGGATGGATAAATCAATCCAATGCAAATATCGTAGCTATTATTGCGATTCAAACATCAATATAGCGCCAGGCCAGTCGAAGGTTTCTTATGGAATATGAGCTGCAAGACATCAGATCTTTCGTGAAAATCGCCGAACTTGGCAGTTTTCATGAGGCCGCCGAAGCGCTTCACCTGTCCCAGCCGGCCCTGAGCCGGCGGATCAAGAAACTGGAGGAAGGCCTGGGCACCTCGCTACTGGAACGCACCACTCGCCGGGTCAGCCTGACCAGCGTGGGCCGCGACTTCCTGCCCAAGGCCAGGCGCCTGCTGGATGATTTTGAAGACTCGATCCTCAGCATCCGCGAGCTGGCCGAGCGCCAGACCGGTCAGGTTACCCTCGCCTGCATTCCTACCGCGGCGTTCTACTTCCTGCCGTCGGTGATCCGCGATTACAACGAGCAATACCCGAAAATCCGCATTCGCCTGCTGGACCTTAGCGCCAACGACGGGCTCGAAGCCGTGCTGCGCGGCGAGGCCGACTTCGGCATCAACATGATGAGTGGCCAGCACCCGGACATTGAGTTTGTCTCGCTGGTGCAGGAGCACTTTGTACTGGCCTGCCGGCGTGACCACCCACTGGCGAATCGCGCCTCCGTTACCTGGACAGAGCTGGCTGATTACCGCCTGATCGGCGTCGGCCGCCTGAGTGGCAACCGCATGCTGCTGGACCATGCGTTGTCCGGGCTCAACCTGCGGCCCAAGTGGTTCTACGAAGTGCAACACCTGTCCACGTCACTGGGCATGGTCGAGGCCGGGCTGGGTGTGTCGGCCATGCCCAGCCTGGCCATGCCCAACGCCGACCACCCCACGCTGGTGAGCGTGCCGTTGATCGAGCCGCAAGTCACCCGCACGCTAGGGCTGGTGTACCGGCGCGGCGCATCGCTGTCGCCGGCTGCGGAGAAATTCGTTTCGATCCTGCTGCAGAAATGGCCAAATCGCTGAGGGAAGTGGCGCACCTGGCTTAGTCGTTCTTGCCCAGCATGTACCGGTCAAAATGCTCGACATGCTCATCGAGGTTGTCCTCGAGCATCATCCGGTACTGATCACAGAAGTACTTCAGAATCTCTTCCCGTGCCGCACCCAGCTCCGCGCCGCTCTTGAAGCTGCGGGCGCTCATCCAGGCGCTGAAGCGCGCGGCACCGAAGGTCAGCGAGGCGCTTACCTTGCCCAGGTCCTCGAACTTTTCGATCTGCTGGTTCGCCAGTTCGATGTGCGCATCGGCGCGATCGTAAAAGGCCTGGTCGGTAGCTTGGGTCATTGGGGTTCACCTTGTTGCGCAATGCGAGCGGGAGGCCAAGCCTTGCATGTCGCGGCGCATACGTGCAAGGCTGAAAAAGGATCACCCATGACGAAAAGGAAGCAAAGCACCTCATGCTTGGAATCACACGTATCCATCGCTATTTGCGCCCACTGCCTGCGAAACCGACTGCAGCCAGTGGGCGTGACCTCAAGGCCAAACGCGCCACCCGCCTCGCCTCAACGGTTGCCAACCTCCTCTGCACGCCCCGCTCCGCCCCGCCTTACCTCTGCGTCACTCCTGAGCGTCCCCCTGTCGAACGTGTGCCCCCGACCTGACTGCCTCCTCTGCAGCTCACACACCGTACTCGCCTGTTGTAGGCGGAGTGCCTGACGCAACGACAAGGGGCAACAGCCAATGCTTTTCTTTCACGGTAAACAGATTTTCAGCGCCATCTTCGATATGGATGGCACCCTCTTCGACACCGAGCGCCTGCGCTTCAAGACACTCAAGCAAGCTTCTCTGGAAATCTTCGGCAAAGCGCTGAGCGAGCAGACCCTGATTGGCTCGCTGGGCCTGAGCGCAAAAAAGGCCGAAGCCCTCGCCAAGGCGCATAACGGCGAAGACTTCCCGTACGCACAAATCCGCCAACGCGCCGATGAACTTGAACTGGAGTACGTGCGCAATCACGGCGTACCGATCAAGGCCGGCCTGCTGGAGGTACTGGAGCGCCTGCGCAAATCGGGCCTGACCATGGCGGTGGCCACCTCCAGCCGCCGTGCCATTGCCGAGGAGTACCTGATCAACGCCAACGTGCTGAAGTACTTCGACATCACCGTTTGTGGCGATGAAGTCAGCCAAGGCAAACCCCACCCCGAGATTTTCCTGAAAGCCGCCCGCGCGCTCAATTGCGAGCCAGGCCAGTGCTTCATGGTCGAGGACTCGGAAAACGGCATGCTGTCGGCGATGCGCGCCGAAGGGCAGGCGATCCTGATCGAGGACATCAAGCCGCCTGCGCCGGAAATCAAGGCGGGCGCGCTCAAAGCCTACCGCAGCATGCATGAATTTCTCGCCGACCTGAGCGAGTGCGTACCCGACCTCGGCATGCCTGCATTGAGCGAGCCGTTCCCGGCCTCGATGAACCAGTTCAGCGTGGGCATTCATGGTTTCGGCGCCATCGGCGGCGGTTACCTGACGCAGGTATTTTCCCATTGGGACGGCTACACCCGACCGCGTGAAATCATTGCCGCAACCCGCTCGCGCATGCTGCGCGAAAGCGTCAGCGCCTTCGGCCGCTACAGCGTGCGCTACGGTGCCACGTCGTTCGACCAGACCATCGACAACGTGCGCATGATCGACATGGATGACGACGACGCCGTCATCGGCATGTACACCACTGCCGAAATCATCGGCCTGAGCCTGCCCGAGCAGGCCATCAGAAGCCAGGCCAGGGTGATCGCCCAAGGCCTGCTGCAACGCTTCGAGCGCCGAGGCCGGGAGCTGACCCTGCTGATCGTGCTGAACAAGGTTGGCGGTGCAGCGTTCGTGCGGCGTCATGTGCAAGCCGAGTTGTCGCTACTGTGCCCGCCTGCGATCAGCGAGCAGGTTTTGCAGAAGACCCATTTCGCCGAAACGGTGGTCAGCCGCATCGTGTCCAAACTGGGCAATGACGCGCTGGTACGGCAGTTGCGCATCAAGTCGCAGATGTTCCAGAACAGCCTGGAAGACGAGCCCGCAAGCACGCGCAAACCTTCAACGCCGCTACCAGAGTACGAACGGCTGATCGGCCACTTCAGGCCCTTTGCACAGCCCAGCAGCGCCATGAGCCAGCTGCATCTGGTACTGTTCAACAGCGAAGCTGACATGCCGCTTTACGCCGAACGCGGCAGTGATCTGCTCGAACGCCTGCGCCAGGTGAAGACAGTGCCAGACATCGCCCAGATCCAGATCATCAAGAACCGCCTGTGGAACGGCCCGCATGCCATCGTGGCCTGGTACGCCAGCCTGCTGGGCCATGCCTGGGTCGGCCAGGGCATGGGCGATGCGCGGGTGAGTGAACTGGCCGAGCGCCTGATTCGCCAGGAGGTCGCGCCCGCACTGGTGGCCGAATACCCACAGATGGCCGAGGTGGTCAGCCGCTTTGCCGAGGCATTCCTCGAGCGCTGCAAAACCTCGTTCAAAGACCCGTGCGCCCGGGTAGGCCGCGACCCCTTGCGCAAGCTGCAACGCAACGAACGCATCCTCAGCAGCATCGACCTTGCTCGCAAACACGGTATTGCAACCCCGGCCCTGGCGTTTGGCGCGGGCCTCGCCATTCACCACGCCCTGAACTGCAGCGACAGCAAAGACCTGGAAAGCCAGGCAATCAGGCAGGTTTACCTCGACAACCAGGAAAGCGTCGAAGCAGTGCTCACCCATGCCAAAAAACCGTTCCCCGGCTTGTGCCGCGTCAAGGACGCGGAACTGATCACTGCCATCCGTGAAGGCTTCCGCCAATTGCCACAGCCGGCTTCGCGCCACGCGGTTGCTGTAGGCTCATAACCAGCCCTGGCCGGGACACTGTGGGCGCGAGTTGCGCCTGCGTCCCGGTCAGCGCCATGGGCTGGCCCTGGGTACGGGCCTAAAGCACTTCGAACAAGCCTGCTGCGCCCATACCGCCGCCCACGCACATCGTCACGACCACGTACTTCACCTGACGCCGCTTGCCCTCCAGCAGCGCATGGCCGACCATCCGTGCGCCGCTCATGCCATAGGGGTGGCCGATAGCAATGGCGCCGCCGTTGACGTTCAGTTTCGCCGGGTCGATCTGCAACTGCTGGGCGCAATACAGCACCTGGCAGGCAAACGCCTCATTCAGCTCCCATAGCCCGATATCGTCTACCGTCAGGCCCTGCTGGCGCAGTAGCTTGGGCACCGCCAACACCGGGCCGATGCCCATTTCCTCGGGGGCCAGGCCAGCCACGGCGATACCGCGGTAAAGCCCCAGGGCTGTGATGCCCGAGCGCGCCGCCAGCGCCCCCTCCATCAGCACGCAGGCACTGGCGCCATCGGACAGCTGACTGGCATTGCCGGCCGTGACACAACCGCCTTCGACCACGGGCTTGAGCCCCTGCAGATCGGCCAGGGTCGTCGCCGGCCGGTTCCCTTCGTCCTGGGTCAGGCGCACCTCTTCATGGCTGACGACACCTGTCAGCTTGTCCACCACTTTCTTGCGTGCGATCACCGGCACGATTTCAGCGGCGAACAGCCCTGCCGCCTGCGCCGCCGCCGTGCGCTGCTGAGACTGCAGGGCGTAGACATCCTGTGCTTCGCGGCTTATGCCATAACGCCGGGCCACCCGTTCGGCCGTTTGCAGCATCGGCATGTAGGCGTGCTCGCTCATGCGCAACACTGCGGGGTCATAAGCCTCACTGGCCAGCTGGTTGTGCACCTGCTGCACCAGGCTGATCTGCTCCTGACCTGCGCCAATGGTCACCTGCATGCCATCAACCATGATCTGCTTCGCCGCCGTGGCAATGGCCATCAGGCCTGAAGCGCACTGGCGGTCGACGGTTTGTCCGCTGACCGATTGGGGCAGGCCGGCGGCCAGCGCAGACAGCCGACCCGGGTTGATCGCGGCAGTGCCGCTCTGCATGGCAGTCCCCAGCACCAGGTCATCGACCTGCGCCGGTTCGATACCGGCCCGCTCTACCGCGGCGCGGATAGCGACAGCCGTCATGCTGGGGGTTTTCAGGTCGTTGAAGGCACCACGCATGGCTTTGCCGATAGGTGTGCGAGCAGTGGCGACGATCACGGCGTCTTTCATGATGGCTGTTCCTCAGGGGATAGGGGCTGCAGTTCGCTCAACACGCGCCGCAGGCAGTCAGGTACCGGCACCGGGCGCCGCCCTTCGCGGTCGACGAATACATGGACGAAGCGGCCGGTGGCGCAAGCCAATGGCTGACCGGCAAGGAAAACGGCCAACTGATAGTGCACCGAGGTGTTGCCCAACCGGCCCACCGCAAGGCCCACTTCGATGTCATGCGGGAAGGCCACCGGCGCCTGGTAGTCGCAGGCGGAGCTGACCACCAGCGCGATCACCCTCCCCTGGTCGATATCCAACCCGCCCTCCCGCACCAGCAGGCGGTTCACGGCGCTGTCGAAAAAGCTGTAATAGACCACATTGTTCACGTGGCCATAGACATCGTTGTCGTGCCATCGGGTGGTTATAGGCGTGAAGTGCCGATAGTGTTCACGTTGCCGGAGGTAGCTCATCAGTAGGCCGCCTCGTAGATGGCCAGCGCATCGGCCTGGGTGACTTCACGCGGGTTATTGACCAAAAGGCGCTGCTGTTGCATCGCGTCTTCGGCCAGCTGGCCAAGCCGATGACGCGGTACATCGGCGTCGCGCAGGCGGTCAGGTAACCCGCAGCGGCTGCTCAGCGCGGCCAGCTCGGCCACGAATTGTTCTGCCTGCTGGCGCTGATCACCGGGCTGCAAACGGGCCCCCAGCAGCGGCACGGCCAATTCGGCGTAGTCCACTGCCGCCACCGGCAGGTTGAAGCGCAGCACATGCGGCAACACCAGCGCGTTGGCCAGGCCATGGGGAACATGAAAGTGCCCACCCAGCGGATAGGCCAGGGCATGCACCGCCGCCACCGGTGCATTGGCAAAGGCCTGGCCGGCCAGGCAAGCCCCCAGCAGCATGGCCTGGCGGGCCTGCAGGTTGCCGCCATTGTGCACAGCCTGGTCAAGGTTATCCGCCAGCAGCCGCAGCGCCTCACGGGCCAGCAGGCTGGACAGCGGGTTACGTTTGAGGCGGCTGGTATAGGCTTCGATGGCATGCACCATGGCGTCGATACCGGTAGCAGCCGTCACCGCCGATGGCAGGCCGAGGGTGCAGACGGCGTCGAGCACTGCCAGGTCTGGCAACAGCAGCGGCGAAACAATGCCCATCTTGGTGGTGGCACCGGTGGTGACGATGGCGATCGGCGTCACCTCCGAACCGGTACCTGCCGTGGTGGGCACCTGGATCAACGGCAGCCGGCGGCCCTTGGCCCTGTCGATGCCGTACAGCTCGGCGATGGGCTGCGAACAGTCGCGGTGGGCCAGCAGCGCAACCAGCTTGGCCACATCCATCGAGCTGCCGCCGCCGAACCCCACCACCAGATCGGCGCCGATATGCCGGGCGCGCTGGGCGGCCGCCAGCACGCATGCCTCGCTGGGGTCGGCCGTAACCTCACTGAAGATCGCCACACCGACCTTGGCTGCCGTGAACCCCGGCAGCAGGTCATCGAGCATGCCAAGGCGGGCGATACCCGGGTCACTGACGATCAAAACACGCTTGGCACCGCGCTCACGGCACAGACCTGCAAGGCGCTGCACCGCGCCGGGTTCGCAGAGGATCTGCGCAGTGGTGGCAAAGCTGAAAGGCTGCATCGCACTCTCCTTGTTCGTGTGGTTTGCCGTGCGCTAGAACGCGAAATCGCTCGCCGGTAGCGCCATCAGGCAATCCGCGCCACCCAGCAGGGCCTCGCGGTGAGCAGTGGCGCGGGGCAGGATCCGCCGCCAGTAGAACGTTGCGGCGTCAAGCTTGGCCCTGTAGAAGGCTGTTTCCGCGCTGCCGGCGGCAAGCGTTGCCTGAGCGCGCACAGCCGCTTGCAACCACATCGCCGCCAACAGCACGTAGGCCGAGTAGGCAAGGAAATCAACCGACACTGCCCCTGACTCCTGAGGGTCACGTTCACAGGCCTCGACCACATGGCCGGACAAGGCGCGCCACTCCTCCAAACGTTGCCCCACGGCCGTCGCCATGGCCTGCAGGCCGCCGAGCGCATTGGCAGCCCTGACGTGCAGCGCCATTTCGTCGATCAGCAGATTGAGCTCGGCCCCGCCGTCCCCCAGGACCTTGCGGCGTATCAGGTCAAGGGCCTGTATGCCGTTGGTGCCTTCATAAAGCTGGGTGATGCGGCTATCGCGCATCAACTGCTCCATGCCCCACTCGCGGATGTAGCCGTGACCGCCGTACACCTGCACCCCAAGACTGGCGACTTCATGACCGACGTCGGTGAAGAACGCCTTGACGATAGGGATCAGCAACGCCGCCCGCCGAGCTGCCGCCTGGCGCGCCGGTGCACTTTTCGCACCGTGCTCCAGATCCAGTTGCCGAGCGGTGTAGATGCCCAGCATGCGACAACCTTCGGTAAGGGTCTTCTGGGTCAGCAGCATGCGCCGCACGTCTGGATGGACGATAATCGGATCGGCAGGTTTTTCCGCAGCCACCGGCCCGGCAAGCGAGCGCGACTGCAGACGCTCCCGGGCATAGGCCAGCCCTCCCTGAAAAGCGGCCTCGGCAATACCAAGCCCCTGCAGGCCGACCTGGAAGCGGGCATCGTTCATCATGGTGAACATGCAGGCCAGGCCCTGGTTGGCCTCCCCCACCAGCCAGCCCTGGGCACCGTCGAAGTTCATCACGCAGGTCGAGGCCCCCTTGATGCCCATCTTGTGCTCCAGCGCCCCGCAGCCCAGCGCATTGCGCTCGCCACCGGGCAGCAGCTTGGGCACCAGGAACAGGCTGATGCCCCTGACACCGGCCGGCGCATCAGGCAGGCGCGCGAGTACCAGATGAACAATGTTGTCGGTCAGGTCCTGCTCGCCACCACTGATGAATATCTTGCTGCCGGTAATGCGGTAGCTGCCGTCCGCTTCCGGCTGGGCGCGGGTGCGCAGCAAAGCCAGGTCGGTGCCGGCCTGCGGCTCGGTCAGGCACATGGTGCCGGCCCACTCGCCACTGACCATCCGGCCCAGGTAGGCCTGCTTGAGTGGCTCGCTGCCATGGCGATGCAACGCCAGGACCGCGCCCTCGGTCAGGCCGGAGTAGATGCGGAACGACAACGACGCCGCCATCAGCATTTCATGGAAGCTGGCCGATGCCATCTGCGGCAGCCCCTGCCCACCATAGGCCTGCGGCCCGGTCATGCTGGCCCAGCCATGTTCGACGTATTGCCGATAGGCGTCCCGCATGCCGTCCGGGGTGGTGACCTCGCCGCCCACCCACTGGCAGCCCTGTTCGTCACTGTTGCGATTGAGTGGTGCGATGATTTGGCCAGTGAAGCGTGCGGCCTCCTCAAGGATGCCGTCGAGGGTGTCGCGATCCAGTTCGATACCTAGTTGCTGGCAATGTCCGCTCAGGTCGAACAGTTCATGCAGCACGAAACGCATGTCGCGAAGGGGCGCCTGGTAGTTCATGCCTGAACCTCCCCACGCGGTTCGAAACGCTTGCCACCGGCCACGAGTGAGTAGAGCAGCCCTGCCGGGCGCCAATGCTCGCCAAGCACGCCCTGCAGGTATTCCAGCCGGGCCAGGATGAACGGCGCCCCCTGCTCGTCAGCCCAGCGCATGGGCCCGCCAGTGGCAGCCGGGAAGCCATAGCCGTGGAGCCAGACCTGGTCGATGTCGCCGCTGCTGGCGGCGATACCTTCCTGGAGAACCTTCGCCCCTTCGTTGACCAGTGCCAGCAGGCAGCGCTCGAGGATTTCCTCGGCACTGATGCCCCGGCGTCGATAGCCAAGCTGCTGGGACACCTGCAGCACCAGGGCGTCGACCTGCGGATCATGCTCGGCCTGTCGGCTGCCGGGCGCATAGCGGTAATAGCCTTGCCCGGTCTTCTGCCCGAGGCGGCCGAGTTCGCACAGCGCGTTATCGACCTGCACCAGCGGGTCATGCATGCCTTGCCCGGCCAACTGCCGGGCGCGCCACTCCAGGTCGATGCCCACCACGTCGTACATGCGGAACGGCCCCATGGCGAAGCCGAACTGCTGCAGCACCGCATCCACCTGGTGAGGCAATGCCCCTTCAAGCAACAACTTGCGCGCTTCGCCCACATAGCTGCGCAACATGCGATTGCCAATGAACCCTGGGCAGTTGCCTGCCACTATCGCCACCTTGCCCATGCGCTGGCCCAGCGCGCGGGCGGCGTCGAGCACCTTCTGATCGGTGTGCGTCCCACGCACGATTTCGAGCAGCTTCATGACATGCGCGGGGCTGAAGAAATGCAGCCCCAGGACCTGGGACGGCCGCTGGGTGACGGCGGCAATCGCGTCGATGTCCAGCGCCGAGGTGTTGCTGGCCAGGATCGCCCGTGGCTTGAGGTGTGCATCCAGTGCACGGAAGATTTCCTGCTTGAGCGCCAGGTTTTCATACACCGCTTCAATCACCAGGTCGGCCTCCGCCAACGCCGGATAGCCGTCCACTACCTGCACACGCGCCAGGCAGGCGTCGGCCTGGGCCTGGGTAATGCGCTGCTTGTCCACCTGCTGGGCCCAGGCTTGGCTGACCATGCCCAGCCCGGCTTCGAGCGCTGCCGCGTTGCAGTCCAGCCACAGCACCGACAGCCCGGCGTTGGCCAGGCTGATGACGATGCCGCGGCCCATGGTGCCTGCACCTATCACAGCCACCTGATTGATCGGGAAGGGAGTATTCACGCGCAACGCTCCTGCTTTCTTGTAGGTATGAGGACTGTGATCACCCTAAGCAGGCCGAAGGTATTTTTGAAATTTCCATTTCGTATGCCATATATTTCCGGCATGAATATTTCGAACTTCGACCTGAACCTGCTGCGCGTCTTCGACATGTTGCTGCGTGAACAGAACGTATCCCGGGCAGCCGAGCGTCTGGCCCTGACCCAGCCGACCGTGAGCAATGCCCTGGCGCGCCTGCGTGACCAGCTGGGCGACCCGCTGCTGGTCCGCGTGGGCCGGCGCATGCGTCCGACGCCACGGGCCTTGGCGCTGGAAGGGCCGATACGTGCGGCGTTACAGCAGATCGAGCAGACGCTGGGCACCGGCGATGGCTTCGAGCCTCAGCGCAGCCATCGCCAGCTGCGCATCGCCCTCACCGATTTCGTCGAACAGCTGTGCATGCCGCCACTCCTGGCGCGGCTGGAACTACTGGCCCCCAACGTGCGCATCGACGTGGTGCACCTGGCCCCCAACCTGCCGGCCGAGGCGCTGGACCGGGGCGACCTCGACCTGGTACTGGGCCGTTTCGATGAGGTGCCGGCGCGCTTCACCCGCCACCCCTGGCGCCGTGAAACCCTGCAGATCGCGCTGCGCCAGCAGCACCCGCACCTGGCGCCAGGCCAGGCACTGGACCTCGACGCATTCCTGGGCTTGCGGCACATCTGGGTGCACGGCGGCCAGACCCGGGGCATGGTCGACCAGTGGCTGGCCGAGCAAGGCCTGACCCGGCAAATCGCCTATACCACGCCCAACTACCTGCAGGCCGCCCATCTGGCCGCAGCCACCGACATGTGTGTGGTGCTGCCGCGGCAACTGGCCCAGCAGTTTGCGCATCTGCTGCCTTTGGCGGTGCACGAATTGCCTTTTGCCCTGGAGCCTTTCGAGCTGGAACTGGTGCACCTGAGCCACCGTCAGCACGACCCCGCCCTGGCCTGGCTGGTCGAACAGATCCTCACGCTCCCCCCCGCCTGAAGCCATCAGGAAACGCGATAGCGGCCATGCCGCTCTGGTATTGGCTGGTGCGCAAGCCCCTCCCCTAGAGTGTTCTGCCCCAAGAACAACAAGGACATTCCATGCGCTTTTCACTGTCGATGCTGGCGCTTGCCCTGCTGGCCCCCCTTCCGAGCCTGGCCGCAACAGCGGCCAAGGATGCCACCCCGGCCACTCAGGCCAGCAACCAGCAGTGGCTGCAACGGTTGCCCTTCGAGGATCGCGTCGATTATGAAACAGCCCGGCGTGGGCTGGTCGAGCGGTTCGACGGGCCAGTCGCGACGGCCGATGGCAAGACCGTGTGGAACCTGGCCCAGTATGCTTTTCTGGCGCCGACGCAGTCCCCTGCCACGGTAAACCCGAGCTTGTGGCGCGTCGCTCAGTTGAACAACATCGCCGGGCTGTTCAAGGTCACCGAGGGCATCTACCAGCTTCGCGGCCTGGACCTGGCCAACATGACCATCGTCGAGGGGCAGGACGGGCTGATCGTGATCGATCCGCTGCTTGCCATGGAGACCGCCAAGGCGGGCCTGGAACTGTACTTCAAGCACCGTCCGCGCAAGCCGGTGACCACGGTGATCTACACCCACCCGCACGTCGACCATTTCGGCGGCGTGCGCGGGGTGATCAACGAGGCGGACGTCAAGGCTGGCAAAGTCCAGGTCATCGCGCCCGAGGGGTTCTTCGAACATGCCATCGGTGAGAACGTGCTGGCCGGTCCGGCCATGAAGCGCCGCGCCCAGTACATGTACGGCGCCCCCCTGCCTCGCGGGCCGCGAGGCCAGGTGGATGCGGGACTGGGCAAGGGCGTCCCGGCCAATGCCACCATCAGCCTCATCGCGCCGACGCTTGAAATCAACCAACCGCTGCAGCGCATGACCCTGAGCGGCGTGGAGGTGGAGTTCCAGCTGACCCCGGGCACCGAGGCGCCGGCGGAAATGAACATCTATTTCCCGGCGTTCAAGGCACTGTGCATGGCCGAGAACGCCACCCACGTGCAGCACAACGTCCTGACGCTGCGCGGGGCACTGGTGCGCGATCCGAAAGTGTGGGCCCATTACCTGGACCAGTCGCTGGTGCGCTATGGCGACCAGGCCGAGGTGGTGTTCGCCCAGCATCACTGGCCCACTTGGGGCAAAGCGGCCATCCGCGACTACCTGGCTGACCAGCGCGATATGTACGCCTTCCTCGACAGCCAGACCTTGCGCCTGATCAATCAAGGCCAGACACCCATGGAAATTGCCCAGACCCTGGCCAGTCTGCCGCCGCGCCTGGCAAGCAAATGGTACAGCCGCGACTACTACGGTTCGCTCAGCCATAACGTCAGGGCCGTCTATCAACGCTACATGGGCTTCTACGACGGCAACCCGGCCAACCTCGACCCATTGCCACCGCAAGCGGCCGGCAAGCGTTACGTGGCGGCCATGGGAGGTGCCGATCAGGTCCTGACCCAGGCCCGCCAGGCCTTCGCCGAGGGCGACTATCGCTGGGTGGCGCAATTGGTCAACCATCTGGTATTCGCCGAGCCGGACAACACCGAGGCCCGCGAATTGCAGGCCGACGCACTCGAGCAGCTGGGTTACCAGAGTGAGAACACCACCTGGCGCAATGCCTACCTCAGTGGCGCGCAGGAATTGCGCTCAGGCGTGGCCGCCGGTGCGGGTAGTGGCGGCAATGCCGATGACATGGTGCGGGCCCTGACACCCAGCCTGTTTTTCGACTACCTGGGCGTGCGGGTGAATGCCTACAAGGCTGCCGATAGCGACCTGACCATCAACTGGCGGTTTTCCGACCTGGACGAAGACTACGCCCTCACCCTGCGCAACGGCGTCCTCACCCACCGCGACCTGGCGCGCCACGCCAAGGCCGATGTAGAGGTCATCATGCGCAAACAGACGCTGGACAGCATTGCCTTGAAGCAGACAGGCTTTCTCAAGGAAGCCAAAGCAGGGGCAATCGAAATCAAAGGCGAGCGGGTGAAGTTCCTGCAATTCATGGGGGGGCTGGAAGAGGCTGATTCGCGCTTCAATATCGTCACGCCCTGAGCGGCAGCGGGCGGCGCTGGCACTGTGCTCAGCCGCCCTTCGCCAACCGGCACAAGCCTGCCAGTGCCATCAGCCACACCACGCTGCCCAGTGCCAGCACTCCCCAGGGCGCAGGCTGACCGCGTTCGGCCTGCAACATCACCAGGCCCCGCTCGTAACACCGTCCCTGGCGAGTCAGCAGCGCCAGCGCGGCCACGCCCGCCAATGTCAGCACGTACACATCGCCCTGACGACAGGCCAACCCCGCCACCACCACCAGCGCCAGCACAGTGCGCCGCCAGGCCAACTCGGTGCGTTCTGCCTGCAGGCCCGGATCACCCATGCCAGCGTGGCCACAGGACGAGACCTGCCAGCAGTACGGCGACCAGGCAGCCCAGCGCCAACAAGGGCACCAGTGCCGGCAACGGCAACGGACGTCGCTGACGCAATGCCCGCTCTACCCGCAGCCAGCGCAGGCAGGCGCCAGCGCTCAGCAATGCACTCAGCAGCATCAGGCCAGCGACCAGCCACAGCCGCAGGGGTGTCTCGAGGACGTGGCCGGCGAAGGTTTCGATGGCGATTGCGCCACCCAGCAGCGCCAGCGCGGTCCGGACCCAGGCCAGGAAGGTACGTTCGTTGGCCAGCGTGAAGCGCGGATCAGGCGCTTCACCCTGCCCCAACAGCCGCCGCGACCAGTCAGGCCGTGGTTCAGGCACGCCCATCAGCGCACACCAAAGCTGCGCAGGGCGCCGGGCGAGAAGTACGAAAGGCTGGTGCGCACATTGAAGGCAAAGGGCCGACGCTGCTCGTTGATCAAGCCCGATGCATGGTAGCGTCCGCTCTTGAGGTCGTAGGTGACCTCCATGGCGTTGACCGCCACCTGGCCGCCGGGGTGAAAGAAACCATGGGCCTGTGAGGTGCGCCACAGCTCGCCACGCGCGTCGTAGCTGTCTGTTTCGAGAATGGCCCAGGTGTCTTCATCCAGGTAGAACCGGCGCTTGGCGTAGATATGCTGCGCCCCAGGCTTCAACGTCGCCTCCACGACCCATACCCGGTGCAGTTCGTAGCGGGTCGGTGCCGGGTCGATGTGGCCTGGCTTGATCAGGTCGGCATAGCGCAGCTCGGGCGATGCCAAGCGGTAACTGTTGTAAGGCACGTGCAGTGTCTGCTTGCCCAGCAGCTTCCAGTCATACCGGTCCGGCGCGCCATTGAACATGTCGCGGCTGTCGGCGGTCCGCAGGCCGGCGGTGCCTGGGCCGGTGGTGTCATAGGCGATGTTCGGCGCCCGCCGTACCCGCCGCTGACTGGCACTGTACACCCAGGACAAGCGCGGCTCGGCGACCTGGTCCAGTGTCTCGTGCACCACCATCGCATCACCGGCAAGCCGCGAGGGCGCCGTCATGCGGTAGGTGAAGTAATAAAGTACATTGCCCTCCCCCAGGCGGGCCAAACCTTCGGGCCGGGCCACTTCCTGACGCGCGCTCATCAGCACGAAGCGGCCATTCTTCAGCGGCGTGACGCTGTCGGAGCTCAGGCTGTAACTCACGTTGCGATGCCGGGTCAGGTGGTTCCAGATCACCTCCAGGCCGTTGGTTGGCCGCGGAAAGGCGATGACGCCAGTGAAACCTCGCACACCGTTGCCCTGGTCATCCAGCTGCGCCTGCTCGGCGTTGCGGGCGGCCGATGCCGCGACCGCGTCGGGTACCGCAACACTGCGGTGGGTGGGATACACCGGCAAGCTCAGGCTGGCTGGGAAGCGTTTGAGCAAGGCCACCTGGCCGTCGGTAAGCTGACCTCGGTACTGCCGGTAGTTGGCGGCCGTGATCCGGTATAGAGGCTGCTCATCGGCAAACGGGTCCAGCGGCGTGCCGTTGTCGCCCAGGCGTTGCTGGGCCGCGCTCAACCCACCTTGCCAGGCCGGGATGCGCCCGTCGGGGCTGGCAGCACGCTCGGCCCCCACCGGGGTCAGGTTGTCGGGCAGGCCGGCTGCCGCCAGCGTCCCGCTCGCCCAGAACAGGCCGATCATCACCATGCGCATTTTCATTGTCATGCCCTCAGAAAGTGACGCCCAGGCTCAGCGAGATGAAGTCCCGGTCGCCGCGGGTGCCATAGTCGCCGTCGATAAAGTCGGTGTACGACACACTCAGGCTGTAGGTGCTGGCGAGCGTCGCATCCAACCCGACACTGATGGCCCTGGAGCCTTCGCTGAACGCCGACCCCTCCACCGGGCCGGTGCCGTGCACGTCATGTGCCCAGGACAGGTTCGGCCGTAGGTCGAAGCCGGCAATCACGTTGGGGTAGGCCCAGGTGGCGCGCAGCCGGTAGCCCCAGGAAAACGGGGTCATGAAGCCTTCGTCGTTGCAATGCTCAGGAGTTTTGGAAATGGCCACGCACACGCTGTTGTCCGCCAGTTCGCCGCTGTTGAACGTACCCGAGCGCCCGTAACGGGGGCCATAGGCGCCCTCCAGACCGCCGACGTAGGTGGCGCCCGCCTCGCCTATCAACAGCAACTGGTTGGCCCCCATCACCTGGCTGAAAGCGTGAACAGCGGTTACCTGCAACTGGGTCATCTCTTTACGGCGGTAGCCGTCGAACAACGTACTGGCGCTGTCTGGCCGCAGGCCGTCACCCAGCAAGGGCGAGCGGCCATCGACGTTCAACAGCGACTGGATGATGTCGGTACCGTTGAGCTGCATGGGCATGTTCGGCCGGTAGCTCAGCTCCCCCTGCAGCGCCGTGCCGGTGCGCAGGGTGGTGGAGAACGAAAGGCCGTAGAGGCGAATGTCCTCGGGGTATTGCACCCGGTACTGCGAGGTGCCCAGGCGTAGCGCGCCGACCAGCGACTGGCCTGCGCTGGAGCCCAGGAAAGCGGCACAGTCTGCAAGCCCGATAGCGAGGTTGGCGCACAACTGCGGGGCGAAACGGCGGTTGTCGAAATACGGGCTGCTGACCGTACCCAGGTAAGGCGTGCGGCTGTGGTAGTTCGCCGCGTAAGCACCAAACTCGGTGTCCAGCGCCGCCACGTACCAGCGCAGCGAAACGCCCCACTGCCCGCTGTTGCGGGCATCCTGGTCGCTGCCGCGAGGTATGCGCACGCCTTCGCTGGTGAGGTTCACACCGAACGGCGCAAGCCCCGCCACGGCTGTGGGGTTGCCGAGCAATTTGGCGCCCACGTCGAGGCCATCGCACCCATCGGGCAAAAAGTCGTTGTTCGAAAAGAACGTGCCACAGTTGTCGAGCTGGGTCTGTTCCCAGTCCAGCTGATAGAAACCGTCGACCGACAGCGCTTCGGTGAGGTTCTGGGTGAAGTAGAACAGGTTCACCGGCACCAGCGCGTCCTTCACTTCCGAGCCGGGGCGGCGCAAGGCCGCCAGGTTGAAGGGGTTGATGACGTTCAGTCCGCCCTGGATGAAGGTGCTCTCACCCCAGTTGACCACCTGCTTGCCCAGCCTGAGCGAACCCGGTTGGCCGTCGATGTCGTACAGGTAGTAACCGAAGGCATCGAGCAGCTGGCTACCTGCGGTCTTGGCTGAGCGCTTGCGGTTGTTGTCCTCGACCTGCTTGAAGCGCTGATCGTGATCACGCAGGGCCGTGTCGTACCAGTAGGTTCCGCGCAGGAACACCCCCAGGTTGTCGTGCTTGAGCTCCAGGTCATGGGTGCCTTTGAACACCGCTGAAAACACATCGCCGGAGGCAAAGTTCAGGCGGCCGTCATCGCTGTTGGCGCTGTTGTGCAGGGCCGGGTCAGGGTTGGCAGTCGCAATGCTGGTACCAAAGGAAAGCGCCGAGTCGAATTGCCCCTCAAGTTCACCCCAGTGAAACTGAGCGGCACCGGCAGATGCAGAAAAAAGTACTGATGAGGCAAGTACCGACCACGGTCCCGAGCGACCGGAAATACGAGATGCCATCACTCTTAACCTCTTATTGTGTTTATTAGAGAGTGAATTGCGAGTTAATGCTTAAGTACGGCGCAAAGGCCTGCAGGCAAGGGCTTGGGTAATTATTCGAACGTTTCTGTTATCCTCGTTTTGCTGCTTACCGATACTAAGTAGGCCACCGGGGCTGAAACAAATAGCGTCTCCCGATGGTTGCCATATCACTTCGGCATAGCCTGAGAATCACGATGACTTTGAAACAGCTGCGTTATTTGATCGCCATTGTCGAAGCCGGCAGTTTTTCCAATGCCGCACGCCAGGCGTTCATCGCCCAACCGGCCTTGAGCCGACAGATAGGCCTGCTGGAGAGCGAACTGGAAATGCAACTGCTGGCGCGCCAGCATGACGGTATCGAACTGACTGATGCCGGGCGGCAGTTGTACGAAGTGGCACGATCGGTCGTGCAGCAGCTCGATTCGGTGAAAGACGAGCTGAAATCCAGCCGCGGCAACCCCAAGGGGCACGTGGCCATCTCGATTCCCGCCACTGCCTCGGCACTGTTGTTGCCGGCCATCATTACCCAGGCCCAGGCACGCTTCCCGGGGATCAAGCTCACCGTATGGGATGGCCTGAGCCGCGAAGGTGGCCAGGCGATCGAGCTGGGCAAGGTGGATTTCGGCGTGGTGCCCAACGCCGAAGAGCTTGTCCATGTGGTCGCCGAGCCCGTGTTTTCCGAAGACCTGTACTGGGTCGGCCTGCCTGGGCACGGGCCTGACGAGTCGCCCATCACCTTGGCTGAGGCCGCAGCGAGCCGCCTGGTAATGCCACCCCGTAGCCTGCACTTGCGCAGGCGCATCGAGCAGGCTGCCATGGAAACCGGTGTGACACTGGACTCAAGCTACGAACAGCAGTCTGCCCCCGGTATCACCAGCCTGGTCCGTGCTGGCCTGGCGGCCACCATCAGCAACTGGCCACCGCTGCTGGATTTGGCCGCGCCTGCCAGCGCGCGGCTGATAGTGGAACCGCGCATCACCCGCACCATCGCCTTGGCCCACTCGCAGCACAAGCCGCTGTCGTTCGCCGCCGCCTGCATGCGCGACCTGGTGCGCGCACTGCTGGTGGATGCGGTGCGCAGCGAGCGCTGGAAAGGTACCTTGATCGAGCGCGAGGCCCTGGCGGAGCAGAGCCTCTGAGCGCTGTGCACATCACGCTTGGGCAGGCGCAGCCGTGCCCACCTGCACCAGACGTTGCCGGGTTTTCTGCGGGTCCATCCAGGCCAGCCCGATCAGCCCGGCAATCACCAGCACCGCGCCGCACACCAGAAATCCCTGGCCAAACCCTGCCGTGTGCCCGGCCCCGGCGCCCTGCACCAGCAAACCGGTGACCACCGGTGCCGACAGCCCGGCCAACGAGGCGATACCGTTGCCGATCGCCAGAATGCCGCCGCGCTGCCCGCTGGGCGTGAACTCCGCCAGCATGGCAGGCCCCACGGAGTACATCACCAGCGCCAGCCCGCCGCTGAACGTGAGGCTGACGATCCGCTCGACGTTGTTCAGACCCGGCAGAAACAATGCCGCCGACAGCAGCCCGCTGGCGATCAGGCACACGGAAACGAACGCACCGCGCGACCAGCGCGTGGCAACCCCGGCACGCATCATTCGCTGTGACAGCCAGGCCATGAACAGGCTCAACGGCGTGGTAACCACCACGAACAGAACAAACACCTGGCCGGTCATGATCGGGTCGATACCCAGCCCGGTTTCCAGGTAGCTCGGTACCCAGGTCAGGGTCAATGCCAGGGACCAGTTGGCGGCGAAGTGGCACAAGTAGTTGCCCAGTACCGTGCGGTCACCGAGCAGTCGACGATAGGGAACAGGGGCCTGCCCTTCTTCAAGCTGGCCCGGGCGAATGCGGTCGAGGTTGCCCTCGCTGCCCAGCCGCCACCACAGCAAGCACCACACCGCGCCGATCACCGCCAGCACAATGAAGTTCATGCGCCAGCCGTAGTGCACACTGATCCATGGAATCATGGCACCGGCTACCAGCAGCCCCAGCGCACTGCCGGTATGCAACAGCGCCACGGGAAGGTTGCGACGGTCGTTGGGGAACCACTTGTACAAGGCATGTGTAGCCACCGGTGAGGCCGGTCCCTCGCCAATACCCAGCAGCACCCGGCAGGCGACGATCGCCCACAGCGAGCTGACGAACAACATGGGCAACTGGATAAGCGCCCAGAACGCGCCCATCCCCAGCAGCAGGGTACGGGTTGGCCGGCGATTGGCCATGAAGCCACCTATCACCGCCGAGATGGCGAAGAACCAGTGCAGTGCGCCCCCTACCAGGCCGAACTCGGCAGGGGACAAGCCCAGTTCCCTGGACATCGGCACCGCCACCAGGCCGATGACCACCTTGTCCAGGAAGTTCACCAGCATCAACAGCGCCAGCAGTACCGCAATCATCCAGGCCGTGCCTGCACGTGCGGGGGTGTCAGTATGAGTCATGATGATCTCTCGTTATTGTTCTTGTCTGGAGAACCCGGCCGCTACGGGCCGGGCATACCGCGTCATTGCTCAGGCATGAGCACGCCCTTGGCGATGGTGTTGCGCTGGATCTCGCTGGTTCCGGTGAGAATGCGCATCATACGTGTCGCACGGAATATCCACTCCACCGGGTTGCCACGCAGCAGCCCGGCACCGCCGTGTATCTGCACGGCGCGATCGGCGATGCGGAAGGCCGTCTCCGAAACGAACAGCTTGCACATCGGGGCCTGGGTGCGGATATTGCCGCCGGCGTCATTCACCGCTGCCGTGGCGTAGACCATGCTGCGTGCAGCATGCAGCTCGGTGGCCATGTCGGCGATCATGTGGTTGATCGACTGGAACATGGCGATAGGCTGGCCGAACTGCTTGCGCGTGCGGGCATAGTCGATCGAGAGGTTCAGGGCCAGGCCGGCCAGCCCCAGCAAGGTGGGGCAATGCAGCAGGCGGTTGAGGGTGATGCGCCCCATCGCCAACTTGAAGCCCTGCCCTTGCTCACCAATGCGGTTGGCCGCCGGCACCCGTACGTCCTCAAGAATGATGTCGCCATGCGCACCACCGCCGGACATGACCGAATAATCGCTTTCAACCCTTACCCCCGGTGCGCTCAGGTCGACGAAGAACGCCGAAATCCCCTGGGCACCGCGCCCGGGATCCGTCACCGCGAGCAGCACGGCGATGTCGGCATAGGGCGCCCCTGAAATGTAGCGCTTGGCGCCATTGAGCACATAGTGTTCACCTTCCCGCCGTGCGGAGGTCTTGATCGCCGTTGCATCAGAGCCGGCTTCGCTTTCAGTCAGGGCGAAGCACACGGCCTTTTCGGCACGGCACACCGGCTGCAGGAACGCCTCGATCTGGGTCGGGCTCGCCACCTTGAACAGATGGCCGATACGGGGCGGCCCGGAAAGCTCGCCGAGAATATGCGGCGCCAGCATCGAGCCGGTGAGCACCGTGGCTTCCTTGACCGCACACAGGTCTGACACGCTCAACCCGGCGCCACCTATCGCCTCGGGCAGCATGATGTTGTAGAAGCCCTGCTCGCACGAACGCTGCCATACCTGCTGCAGCACCGCCCGCGGGTGCGGCTCTGCCCAACTGAGGCCGGCTTGCTGTTCCAGGGGCAGGATTTCGTTGCGAACGAAGCCACTGATGGCCTCGATGATCTGCTGGGCCTTTTCGCTTGGCTGATACATGGTCGTTCCTCGTGTCAGATACGGCGTTCGCTGTTTTGCCAGTAGGCGTCACGGATCAACCGGCGCACCACCTTGCCGTTGGGGTTTTTCGGCAGCTCGCTGACGAAGTCCACGGCACGTGGTTTCTTGAAACCGGCCAGGGCCTGGGCGCAATGTTCGATGACGTCCTGCTCCTGCAGGGCCATGCCCGGCTTGAGCACGATCACCGCCCGCACCGCTTCGCCCCACTGCTCGTCGGGCACCCCCACCACCGCCGCCTCGAACACCTGCGGCATGCTGTAGAGCACCTGCTCGACCTCGCTGGGGTAAATGTTGAAGCCACCGGAAATGATCATTTCTTTCTTGCGGTCGACGATGAACACATACCCCTGCTCATCCACCGTGGCCAGGTCGCCAGTCAGGTAGTAGCCGTCGCGCATCACCTCGGCGGTGAGGTGGGGGGCGCGCCAGTAGCCCTGCATGATGTCCGGGCCCTTGACTACGATTTCGCCCACCTCTCCCGGCTGGACGTCCTGGAAATGGTCGTTCACCACGCGCAGGTCGGTCTCGAAGTAGCAACGCCCGCACGAAGCCAGGCGCCGGTAGTCGCCGCCCTCGCACAAATGGTCCTGTTCGGTCAGGACGGTTACCAGCGAGCAGGTCTCGCCAGCACCGTAACCCTGGGCCAGGATCGGCCCGAATACCTCGATGGCCCGCTTCACCAGCGCTGGTGCCATCGGCGCGGCACCGTACATCACCAGGCGCAAGCTGCTCAGGTCGTAGCGCTCGACATCGGGGAAGTTGACCAGGCGATTGATCATGGCAGGCACCAGGAACAAGCGGGTTACGCCTTCGCGCTGGATGGTCTCGAGCAACAGCTGGTCGTCGTAGCGCTCCAGCAGCAGGTTGCAGGCACCGACCGCCAGCAGTGGCATCAGCTGCATGCCGCTTGCATGGGTGATAGGGCCGACGTGAGCCATCACGTCGCCCGGGGCGGCGCGACGGGTCGGGCTGGCGAGGCTCTTGCGGATAAGCGCCTTGCGGTTGCCCACGCTGAGCATCGCAGCCTTGAGCACACCAGAGCTGCCAGAGGTGTAATGCAAAACGGCAAGGGCATCGTCAGGCAGGTCGCAGCTGATTGGCTGGCTACTGCCTTGGGCCAGCAGTGCGGCATAGGTGATGTCACCGCCCCGCTCACCCAAGGTCACGATCAAGCGTAACGCAGGTACCTCCTGCCTGCGGGCCAGCAACGCCTGGGCGAGTTGCGCATCGGCGATCAGCGCGACACTGCAGGCGTCGTTGAGCACCTGAATCACTTCATCCGGTGCCAGGCGCGCATTGACCGGTACCTTGACCAGGCCGGCCTTGTAGAAAGCCACCTCTGCTTCCACCAGTTCGGCGCGGTTGGGCGCCAGGATGGCGACATGCTCGCCCGTGGCGATGCCCTGTGCCAGCAAGGCCGAGGCCAGCTGGTTGGCCCGCTGTTCGAGCTGAGCGAAGGTCAGCCGGGTGTGGCGGTCGATCACCGCCAGACGTTCAGGCCAGTATCTGGCACTTCGACTGGATAGGGTTCCAAGGTTCACGTTGTTGTTCTCGTCGACGGTTAAGACCCGATCGATGCTAAACAGCGTGAAGCCGGGGCAAGTAATACCAGTTGCGTATGCACGCCATAACAGATTGCGCTGGCACTGATGGGTTGACGCCCTGAGGCAAGGATGACACATCGCTTGCATATGACACCTTGTGTCATTATGATCAACGCCGTGTCCTGGCGTCGCCTCCACGCCGATCAGCCATCCCTAGTCTCAACCCCCTGCAGGTACCGCCCATGACGACCACCATGCACACCCCCAAGGACCAGCTTGTCAAACTCGCCCAGCAACAGATGCTGACGGCGCTGACCGACAACACCTACACCGTGCGACAAAAGCTCGCCCTCACCTGCCGTATCCTGTTCGACGGCGGCCACGACTCTGGCTTGGCCGGGCAGATCACTGCGCGTGCGCAGGAACCTGGCACCTACTACACCCAACAACTGGGGCTTGGCTTCGACGAAATCGCCGCTTCCAACCTGCTGGTGGTGGACGAAGACCTGACGGTGCTGCAAGGCCATGGCATGGCCAACCCGGCCAACCGCTTCCACAGCTGGCTGTACCGCGCCCGCCCCGACGTCAACTGCATCATCCACACCCACCCGCTGCACAGCGCCGCCTTGTCGATGCTGGAAGTTCCGCTGGCCATCTCGCACATGGACCTGTGCCCCCTGTTCGACGACTGTGCATTCCTCAAGGAATGGCCCGGTGTACCGGTGGGCAACGAAGAAGGCGAAATCATCGCGAACGCGATTGGCGACAAGCGCGCAATCCTGCTTTCCCATCATGGCCTGCTGATCGCTGGGCGTTCGATCGAGGAAGCCTGCGTGCTCGCCCTGCTGTTCGAGCGCGCAGCAAAGATGCAACTGCTGGCCATGGGCGCCGGTGACATCCGCCCCATCCCCGAAGCACTGGGCAAAGAGGCCCACGACTGGATTTCCACCCCCAAACGTCACGGTGCTGCCTTCAGCTACTACGCGCGCCGTGCCTTGCGTGCCCATGGCGACTGCCTGGGCTGATCGAAGCTGTACTCTTTCCTCAACAACGGCAAAGGTGCCTGGTCATGTCTACACCTGTAATTCGCGGCGTTATCGGCTACACCATCACTCCCTTCACGGCAGACGGCACACTCGACCTGGATGCCTTGGGCACGTCCATCGATAGCCTGATCGCAGACGGCGTGCACGCCATCGCGCCGCTGGGCAGCACCGGCGAAGGGGCTTACCTGTCCGATAGCGAATGGGAAACCGTGGTGCGCTTCAGCCAGGCACGCATTGCCGGGCGCGTACCCAGCGTGGTCAGCGTCTCCGACCTGACCACCGCCCGCACCGTGCAGCGTGCCCGCCTGGCACAGGCCTGCGGTGCTACGGCAGTGATGGTGCTGCCCATCTCTTACTGGAAGCTCACCGAAGCCGAAGTGGTCGCCCACTACAAGGCGGTCGGCGCCGCCATCGACATTCCGATCATGCTCTACAACAACCCGGGCACCAGCGGCACCGACCTGTCGGTGGAGCTGATCCTGCGTATCCTCGGCGAAGTGCCCAATGTGACCATGGTCAAGGAAAGCACCGGTGACATCCAGCGCATGCACCGCCTGTTCACGGCTACAGATGGGCAGGTGGCGTTCTACAACGGTTGCAACCCGCTGACCCTGGAAGCCTTGGTGGCCGGCGCCACGGGCTGGTGTACCGCCGCGCCCAACCTGATCCCGGCACTCAACCTGGCGCTGTGGGACGCCGTACAACAAGGCGATCTGGCCGAAGCCCGTGCGTTGTTCTACCGCCAGTACGAGCTGCTGGAGTACATCACCCGCCGTGGCCTGCCGACCACCATCAAGGCCGGCCTGAAAATGCTCGGCCAGGATGTCGGCGCCCCACGCCTGCCCCTGCAGCCGCTGGATGCGCAAGGCAGCAACCACCTGAAAAACCTGCTGGTGGCGCTGACCAACTGATGCCCAAACCTGCCCGGCAGCCTGTCGCTGTCGGGCAGCCTTTTTCTTCAGGAACAGCCTTGGGCTGCGAACGGGCCAATGACGCTGCAGTCGGATTACCCCTTCGCCGCACAAAACTGCTCCTCATCTGACCATTACCAGAGGCAACCATGGACGCGCCTGCTCAAAGCTCTGCAACCCCGCTCAGGCTGACAGACATCCTTCACCCGGTGATTGCCGGACTCGTTTCGGTGATCGTCAACTACGGCGGCACGTTCATCCTGGTGTTCCAGGCGGCCAAAGTGGCCGGGCTGAGCCCGGAGCTGACATCATCGTGGGTCTGGGCGGTGTCGATCGGCGTCGGCCTCAGCGGCCTGGCATTGTCCTGGTACAGCCGCGAGCCGGTCATCACAGCCTGGTCCACGCCAGCCGCCGCGTTCCTGGTCACCGCCCTGGCCAGCGTGCCCTACAGCGAGGCCATAGGTGCCTACCTGCTGTCGGCCGCCGGCTTCGTGGTGCTGGGGCTGAGCGGGTGCTTCGAGCGGCTGGTGCGCGTCGTGCCCGGCGGCATTGCCGCCGGCCTGCTGGCCGGCATCCTGCTGCAGTTCGGCATCGGTGCCTTTGCCAGCCTGTCGGTCGACCCCACCCTAGCCGGGTTGCTGATTGCAGCGTATGTGACCTTCAAACGCTTCACCGCCCGTTACGCCGTGGTCGCGATACTGCTGCTGGGCCTGGGGTACCTGTTGCTGCAGGGGCAAGTGGGCCTGACCACGTTGCGGCTGGAATTTGCCTCACCGGTTTTCACCGCGCCCACCTTCTCCCTCAACGCGGCCCTCAGCGTGGCCCTGCCATTGTTCCTGATCACCCTCACCGGCCAGTACATGCCCGGCATGCTGGTGCTGCGCAACGATGGTTTCAAGACCAGCGCCAACCCTATTGTCGCCGTCACCGGCATGGGCTCGTTGCTGATGGCGCCCTTCGGTTCACACGCGTTCAACATCGCGGCCATCACCGCGGCCATCTGCACCGGCAAGGAAGCCCATGAAAACCCGGACAAGCGTTGGGTGGCGGGTATCGCTGCCGGTGTCTGCTACATCCTCGTCGGGGTGTTCGGGGTCACGCTGGCGAGTGTCTTCATGGCCCTGCCGGGCACCTTTATCACCACCCTGGCGGGCCTTGCCCTGCTGGGCACCATCGGCGCCAGCCTGGCCAGCGCCCTGGCCGATGCCCGTTCACGCGAGTCAGCACTGATCACCTTCCTGGCGGCGGCGGCCAACATCAGCCTGTTGGGCATTGGCGGGGCTTTCTGGGGCCTGGTCATTGGTCTGCTGGCCCATGTTGTCCTGAACGGTCGCCTGCCCGGTTTGCGCGGCGCCTCCCGCTAAGCGAGCTTTCCACCACCTTGCCGTGCGCCAGGGGCGCACGCTGTTCAACAGGTATCGACATGCCCCACGCTGGCCCCAAGCTGCTGACCCAAATTGCTGCCGTGCACTTCGTCAGCCACGTGCACATCATGCTGATCCCGGCGCTACTGCCCGTGCTGCCCAGCCTGCTGGGCGTGGGCTTCGTAGAGCTGGGCGTAGCCCTGGCGGTGTTCAACATCGTCTCCGCGCTGGTACAGGCCCCGCTGGGTTATGCCGTCGACCACTATGGTGCACGTAAAGTGCTCAAGGCCGGGCTGTTGCTGGGCAGCCTCAGCTTCGTGCTGCTGGCGGCCAGCCCCGGGTATGCGGTATTGCTGGTGGCGATGGCCATGGCTGGCCTGGCCAATGGTGTGTACCACCCGGCCGACTATGCGCTGCTGGCCAACGGCATCGAGCCCGCACGCCTGGGGCGGTCGTTCTCTATTCATACCTTTGCCGGTTTCCTCGGTTCGGCCGTTACCCCAGCCGTATTTCTCGGCATCGCCGCAGCGTTCGGCACGCGGGCAGCCCTGGCGGCGGGCGCGGTATTCGGGGTAGCCGCGTTGCTGCTGATATCGATACCCGGCAGCGGCGTGTACCGGGTCGCCAGGCCTGCCAACCCACAAGGCGCAGGCCCGGCCGCAGCAACAGGCCGGGTACGCTTGTTCACACCCATGATCGGCGTGCTGACGGTGCTGTTCATCCTGCTCAACCTGAGCACCAGTGCCATCGAGAAGTTCTCCGTAGCCGCCCTGGTCCAGGGCCAAGGCCTGACACTGGCCTGGGCCAACGCCGCGCTCACCGCTTTCCTGCTGAGCAGCGCAGCCGGCGTGCTGTGCGGGGGCGCTTTGGCCGACCGTACCCGGCGCCATGGCCTGGTGGCGGCACTGGCCTTCGCGCTGGCGGCTGCGCTGACTGCACTGGTGGCGCTGGGGCTGCTGCAGGGCTGGGCATTGGTGGTCGTACTGGGTGCCATCGGCTTGCTCACCGGGGTCATCGCCCCATCACGGGACATGCTGGTCAAGGCGGCGGCGCCACCCGGGGCCGAGGGCAAAACCTTCGGCCTGGTGTCGACCGGGTTCAACGTCGGCGGTGCCATCGGGCCGGTGGCATTCGGCTGGATGCTCGATCAGCGCCTGCCCAACGGGATTTTCATCGCATCGGTGGTGTTCATGCTGCTGACGGTGCTGCTGACCCTGGCACAGGAGATGTATTCAGCCAGAAGGCGCGCGACTGAACAGCTGGCGCGCGCCCTGTAGGCCCGGTGCAGCATTGCCAGGCCAGGATCAGTCATTCATTGCGCCGGGTTGGCATGCACCACGCGCCCGCCTGCCCCCGGCCGATTGACGAACAGCACATCAAGCACACTGTTGCGCAAGCCCTTCAGGGCGTTCCAGTTCGCTGACGCATGCACGTATCTGTCGCGCAGCAACCGCTGTTCTTCCTCGCTCAACCCCACCTGGCCAGTTTCCCCCAAGGCGAACGCATGCAATTTGCGGCTGATGCCCGACAACTCATCCGGCAGCCGATGCTCTGCCTGCGCCCCCAACGGGGCAAACGGCACGCCAGCGCGCACCGCCAACGCCCGCATCACGCTCAAGTACACCCGGGACAAGTGCCCCGCCACGTGCCGCTCCCGGTACACCGCCGCATAGACCTGCTTTTGCGCCTCGTCCCGCCGCCCGCCCGCAATCGGCTCCTCCCAGGTCATCACTTGCGGCCTGGGTTCGCCCATATCGGCAAACGTCGAAGCCAGCAAGGCACTCACCTTGGCATGTACGCGGCACTGCTCGACACGCGTGCCGGCAGGCACGCACTGGGACTGCGGCTTGCACAGCAGCACCTGCTCCAGAAGGGTCTCCGGGTAACCACCCCCAATATTCGAGTGCACGCCCGGCAGCACGATGTCGTGGCCACTGCGCACCAGGGGGAAGTTATGCCGCCGCTCGTCCTCGGCCACCAGCTGCACCACGTGCCGGGCAATATCCGCACCCAGGCCCAGGCGCAGGCCACCGTGGCGGCCGTCTGCAGGGTCGAAGTCACCCTGTAAGGGCGCGATGATCGCCGCCACGGTGTCGAACAGGCCGATAAAGTTGATCGAGGTTTTGCACGCCAACGACAACAGCCCGCCCGCGCCCTCGTGCAGCAGGTTGGCCAGATGCCGCACCGCTGCCGCGCCGCGGCTGAAACCGAAAAGATCGAACTCGACCCCTTCCAGCGTCGCCTGCGGATGCGCCTGGCGCCATGCCTGCAGTTGCTCGGCCATTCCCTGCAACGCCTCGGCAACCCGGGCCTCGGCCCCTGTGCGCCCATGCCCGGTGGCCGAGGCGTAGACATGGTCGGCTTCACCCGCCAGCGTGCCCACGCCTTCCACATAGCGCTTCAAGAACGCCTGCGGCCCGTCGGCATAGACCGCATCAGCCGGATACAACGCATGCAACAGGGCCACATTGCTCAAGGCGTTGCCATAGCTGCCGCCCTTGTCACCCTGCTCACCCTCCGCCGTGGCATTGTGCAGGTTGTTTCCGGTGCCATCGAAGAACACGCCAAAACGCAGGGTGACCGGCGTAAGGTTTGCCGTGCTGGCGCTGCTCATTTTCATCATCGTGCCTCCTGCTTGTCCGAAAAGCACAAGCAGGCGCCAGCACGCCGTCACGGACCATCAGGCAAAGGCCAGCCATGCGTGGGACATTTCTTTGCCCGCAGGCCCGTCTGCAACGATAAATTTACCCGCCGCCATTGGTGGTCGCCCCCCCGGATAGATTAAAGTATCCCCCCTTGCCAAGGCTGCTGCCTCGCGCCGCCTCAGGCCCCCTACCAGGAACCGTCGCCGATGGAACACCGTGAAGCGCTGATCGCGCTGCGCACTTTTCTTTCTACCCAGATCCTAGGCCAGGAAAAACTGGTCGAACGGCTGTTGATCGTGCTGCTGGCCGACGGCCACATGCTGGTCGAAGGGGCACCGGGCCTGGCCAAGACCAAAGCCATCAAAGAACTCGCAGAAGGCATCGAAGCGCAGTTCCATCGCATCCAGTTCACCCCCGACCTGCTCCCGGCCGACATCACCGGCACGGAGATTTACCGCCCGGAAACCGGCAGCTTCGTGTTCCAGCAGGGGCCTATCTTCCATAACCTGGTGCTGGCCGACGAAATCAACCGCGCACCGGCCAAGGTGCAGTCGGCGCTGCTCGAAGCCATGGCCGAGCGCCAGGTCAGCGTGGGCCGCAGCACCTATGACCTGTCGCCGCTGTTTCTGGTCATGGCCACGCAGAACCCGATCGAGCAGGAAGGCACCTACCCGCTGCCCGAAGCCCAGCTCGACCGCTTCCTGATGCATGTAAAAATCGGCTTCCCCGACGCCGCCGTAGAGCGGCGTATCCTGGCGCAGGCTCGGGGTGAAGCCCTGGGCGGCGAGACCAAGCCTGAGCGCCGGGTCAGCCAGCAGGCCATCTTCGCCGCGCGCAAGGAAATCCTTGGCCTGTACATGGCCGACGCAGTGGAGGAATACCTGGTGCAGCTGGTCATGGCCACCCGCACCCCGGCCAAGTTCGACACCGAGCTGGCCGACTGGATAGCCTACGGCGCCAGCCCGCGTGGCTCCATCTCGCTGGACCGCTGCGCGCGTGCCCATGCCTGGCTGGCCGGGCGCGACTTCGTCAGCCCCGAAGACATCCAGGCCGTGCTGTTCGACGTTCTGCGCCACCGCATCATTCTCTCCTTCGAGGCCGAGGCGGCAGGGATCGACCAGGACCGCGTGGTCCAGCGCATCCTCGACGTCGTCGCCGTTGCCTGAACCCATGCCCACTGCGCAGCTGGCCGAACACGGCATCCGCATTGGCCTTGCCGAGCTGATCGACATGCGCCACCGCGTGCGCGAAATCCAGCTGTTTTCCAAGCCCGGCCAGCGCAGCCCACTGGTGGGCCTGCACCATTCCAGGCTGCGCGGGCGCGGCGTGGACTTCGACCAGGTGCGCGTTTACCAGGCCGGCGATGATGTGCGCAACATCGACTGGCGTGTCACTGCGCGTACCCAGGAGCCGCACACCAAGCTGTTCCACGAAGAACGCGAGCGGCCGATCTTCATCCTCGTCGAGCAAAGCCAACGGCTTTTCTTCGGCTCAGGGCTGATGTTCAAGTCCGTGCTGGCGGCCCAGGCTGCGGCGCTGTTCGGCTGGGCAGCGCTGGGCCACAACGACCGCATCGGCGGCCTGGTGTTCGGCGACAACGAACACCACGAAATCAAGCCCCGACGCAGCAAACAGAGCCTGCTGCAACTGCTCAACCGCTTGGCAAAGGTCAACCAGTCACTGCACACCGAAGCCATACCCGGGGCCGACAGCCTCGGCCTGGCCCTGCGCCGCGCCCGCGAAGTGCTGCGCCCCGGCAGCCTGGCCATCGTGATCTGCGATGAACGCTCGCTCAGCGCCCAGGTGGAACAGCACCTGGCCATGCTCTCACGGCATTGCGACCTGCTGTTGCTGCCGGTATCCGACCCGCTCGACCACGCGTTGCCCGCCGCCGGCCTGCTGCGCTTCGCCCAGCGCAGTGCCCAGCTGGAGCTCGATACCCTCGACGCCAACCTGCGCCAGGCCTACCGCCAGCAGGCCGAAGCCCGCATCGAGCGCTGGGAGCTGATGGCGCAAAAGCTGAGGGTGGTGCTGATGCCTCTGAGCACGCAAAGTGAAATGGTCGAACAACTGCGCGAGTACCTGAACGCCCAGCGGCCACGGAGCGCGTCATGAACCCGCTCGACCAGTTGCACCCACTGATCGCCCCGGCACCGGTCAGCCTGTGGCCACCCGCACCGGGTTGGTGGCTGCTGCTGGCCGTCCTGCCACTCCTGGGCTGGGGCCTGTGGCGGCTGCGCCGCTGGCGCCCGGGCAAACGCCGCATCGTGCGCGCCGAACAACCCCTGGACCCGGTGCGCCTGGAGGCCTTGGCCGAGCTGGCCCGCCTGCCACGCCCGTATGACGGCGCCCCGGCCGGCGCCTGGCTGCAACAGATCAACGCCCTGCTCAAGCGCCTGTGTCGCAATCACTACCCAGGCGCCAACAGCCACACCCTCAACGGCCGCGAGTGGCTGGCCTTTCTGGATAACCGCTGCCCGGCCGCCGGCCTGACCCGCTGGATGGTACTGGTAGAAGGCGCCTATAAACCCGAGTGCAAGCTCGACGACAAGGCCATCGCCGGGCTCAGCCAAGCCGTCGAAATCTGGATCCGCAAGCATGTTTGAACTGGCCTGGCCGTGGGTCTTCGCCCTGTTGCCGCTGCCATGGCTGGCGCGCCTGCTGCTGCCCGCAGCCGACAGTGGTGAGCCCGTGCTCAAGGTGGGTTTCCTCAACGAGCTGGAAGGCCTGGCCGGGCGCCGCGCGCGGCTCAACCTGCCCACCTGGCGCCAGCAGGCACCGTTCGTCGTCATCTGGCTGTTGCTGCTGTGCGCCGCCGCTCGCCCGCAATGGCTGGGCGAACCCGTGCCGATCGCCGCCAGCGGCCGCGACCTGCTGGTGGCGGTGGACGTGTCCGGGTCGATGGACTTCCCCGACATGCAGTGGCAGAACGAGGACATCAGCCGCCTCGACCTGGTCAAGGCGCTGATGGGCGACTTCCTGCAAGACCGTGAAGGCGACCGCGTGGGCCTGATCCTGTTCGGCAGCCAGGCCTACCTGCAGGCGCCGCTCACCTTTGACCGGCGCACCGTGCGCACCTTCCTCATCGAGGCGCAGATCGGCATCGCAGGCAAGAACACCGCCATCGGCGACGCCATTGGCCTGGCAGTCAAACGCCTGCGCGAACGCCCGGCACAAAGCCGGGTGCTGGTGCTGATCACGGACGGCGCCAACAACGGCGGGCAGATTCACCCGCTGACAGCCGCCCGCCTGGCGGCCCAGGAAGGCGTGCGCATCTACACCATCGGTATCGGCGCCAACCCCGAAGCCAGTGGCACCCCAGGCCTGCTCGGCCTCAACCCGAGCCTGGACCTGGACGAAGCCGCGCTCAAGGAAATTGCCGACATCACCCACGGCGCCTATTTCCGCGCCCATGACGGCGCCGAACTGGACGCTATCGGCGATACCCTCGACCAACTGGAACCAGTGGCCCAGCAACCGACCCAGGCACGCACAGCCCAGGCCCTGTACGCCTGGCCCCTGGCGCTGGCGCTGCTGCTCAGCGTACTGCTGGTGGTGGCCGTGCAGTGGCCCGACAACCTGTTGCAGCGCCTGCTGCGCAAGCCGCGCTTCCTGCAGCCGCACCCGGAATGGCGCCAGCGCTTGAAGCGCCTGCGTTTAAGGAGGCGGCGATGATCGACTTGTGGCCCCAATGGCTGCGCCCGCTCTGGCTGCTGGCGGTTCCCGTGCTCGGCTGGCTGCTGTACAAGCTGTGGCACCGGCGCAAGCGCGCCGGGCGCTGGCAGATGATTCTGCCGCCTGCCTTCCACGGTGTGCTGCTGGGTGGCGGCAGCGGCAGCACCAGCAAACTGCCGTGGGTGGCGCTGGGCCTTGCCTGGTTACTGGTGATCCTGGCGCTGCTCGGGCCCAGCTGGCAGCGGCTGGAAGAAAGCCGTCAGCGCCCGGCCGACCCCCTGGTGATCCTGCTCGAACTGACCCCGCAAATGCTCGCCGAGGACAGCCCGCCCAACCGCCTGGAACAGGCCCGGCGCAAGATCCTCGACCTGCTTGAACACCGCCGCGACAGCCAGACGGCGCTGGTGGTGTATGCCGGCTCCGCGCACACCCTGGTGCCGCTGTCCGACGACCTGGCCACCACCCGCAATTTGCTCGAGGCCATCGACCCGTCGATCATGCCAAAACCCGGCCAGCGTGCCGACCTGGCCGTGCAAAAAGGCCTGGCGCTCCTGGCCCAGAGCGGCCTCGGCCAAGGCCGCCTGCTGCTGGTAGGCTCGGCGCTCAGCGCCGCCGAGCGCCAGGGCATCAGCCAGGCCCTCGGCCGCCAGGGCCCAAGCCTGCTGATGCTGGGCATCGGCAGCCGCGAAGGCGCCCCGGTGCGCCAGGCCAATGGCGAATACCTTAAAGACGACCAGGGCGGCATCCTCTTGCCTCGCCTGGACAGCGCCAGCCTGAAGGGTTTTATCAGCGGCACGGGCGGGCGCTACCGGCACGCCCGCATCGACGACCTCGACCTGCGTGGCCTGGGCCTGTTCGACAACCCGCGGAGCGGGCGCAATGACGGCCAGACCCTGCAACTGGACAGCTGGGCCGACCAAGGTTACTGGCTGCTGATTCCGTTGTTGCTGCTGGCCGCCTGCGCCGGCCGGCGCGGCTGGCTGTTCTGCCTGCCGCTGCTGCTGGCCTTGCCGCAGCCTGGCCAGGCTTTCGAGCTCAACGACCTGTGGCTGCGTCCCGACCAGCAAGGCCAGATGCTGCTGGAGCAAAACCGCCCGGCCAGCGCTGCGCGTCACTTCCAGAACCCGCAATGGCGCGGCATGGCCCTGTACCAGGCCGGCGACTATGCCGGTGCCGCCGAGGCATTTTCCCAAGGCGACACTGCAGCAGCCCACTACAATCGAGGCAATGCCCTGGCCCTCAGTGGCGAGCTGGAAGCCGCCCTGGATGCCTACGAGCAAGCCCTGGAGCGTCAGCCCGACCTGCAGGCCGCGCTGGACAACCAGGCGCTGGTGCAGCAACTGCTGCAGCAACGTGAAGCCAAGGCCGAGGAACAACCGCCCGGCAACGATGCCCAAGACACGCCCGGCAGCGAAACCGAAGGCAACAGCAGCTCGGCCAGCAGCCCAGCCCAAGGCACACCCGGCGACGACCAACAGGCCAG
>NZ_JAOCDI010000053.1:0-36407 GCF_029840855.1 Pseudomonas sp. GD03862 | reverse complement strand
AATCTGTGTAGGAGCGGGTTTACCCGCGAATACGGTGGCGGCGGCAACGGTGAACGGCGGGTGGAAATTGGCCCGCAGGCGCGGCCCATTCGCGGGTAAACCCGCTCCTACAAATCATGAAATGTGCGTCATTTATACCTGACGAATGACAGCGTAATGCTACGCTCGCGGAAATACTCAGCACGGATACTTACCATGGAAATGAACTGGCATCAGGCCCTGCAAGAGAGCCTAAGCTGGCTGGCAATCGCCTCGTTCATCACCCTTGTCAGCTTCACTGCAGCCGCAACTCTGGCCGTGCGTTTTACACGCTGGGGCAGCCAGTTCTGGCAGCTTGCCGGGCCCTATTTCAGTTTCAGGCGCAGTTGGCGGCCGTTGCTGGTGTTTGCCCTGCTGCTGGTCCTGACGCTGTTTTCGGTTCGCCTGAACGTGCTGTTTTCGTTTTGGTACAACGGCTTCTACAGCGCCTTGCAGGGCCTTGACCAGGCGGCGTTCTGGTACCTGCTCGGCGTCTTCGCGGTACTGGCCACCATCCATGTGCTGCGCTCGCTGTTCACCTTCTATGTCAGCCAGGCATTCAGTATCAAGTGGCGGGTCTGGCTGACCGAGCGCCTGACCCACGACTGGATGCAGGGCGATGCCTATTACCGTGGCCAGTTCCTTGCCGAGCCAGTGGACAACCCTGACCAGCGTATCGAACTCGACGTTAACGCTTTCGTCACCAACTCAGTCAGCCTTGCCTTGGGCGCAGTCAGTGCGCTGGTTTCACTGGTGGCGTTCACCGGCATCCTCTGGGGGCTGTCAGCACCGTTGACGGTGGCCGGCGTGGAGATCCCTCGGGCGATGGTATTTGCCGTTTACCTGTATGTCATCGTCGCCACCTGGGTCGCCTTCCGCCTCGGGCGCCCACTGATCCGGCTTAACTTCCTCAACGAGAAACTCACCGCCAACTTCCGTTACGCGTTGATGCGCCTGCGTGAGAACGCCGAGAACATTGCCTTCTACCAAGGTGCGCAAGTCGAGCGGGGCACGTTGCTCGGCCGTTTTGCTGCCTTGATCGTGAATGTCTGGGCATTGGTGTACCGGAACCTGAAGTTCAGTGGCTTCAACTTGGGTGTCAGTCAGGTTGCTGTTGTGTTTCCGTTCATTCTTCAGGCGCCGCGCTTCTTCAGTGGGGCGATCAAGCTGGGCGACGTTATGCAAACTTCCCAGGCCTTTGGGCAGGTGCAGGATTCTCTGTCGTTCTTCCGTGAGTCGTACGATGCGTTCGCGCAGTACCGCGCGACCCTTGACCGTCTCACCGGCTTTCTCGATGCCAACCAGCAGGCAAGTGCGTTGCCGCGCGTCACCACCGAAGACCAGGCGCATGCGCTGCAGATCGCGGGATTGCAGGTGCTGCGCCCGGACGGACATGCCCTTATCGCCGACCTGGACCTGAGCCTGCATGCCGGCCAGGCGTTGTTGATCAAAGGGCCATCGGGCAGTGGTAAAACCACGCTGCTGCGTGCCCTGGCGGGCCTTTGGCCGTATGCCGAAGGCAAGGTCAGGCGGCCAACGGGCCATCAGGCACTGTTCCTGTCGCAACGGCCGTACCTGCCGCTGGGTGACTTGCGTACCGTCATTGCCTACCCGGCAGCCAGCAACCCCAAGGATGAACTGCTCATGCAGCAGGCATTGCGCCAGGTCAACCTGGCCCACCTCGCCGAGCGTCTGGACGTAAGCTGTGACTGGTCACACATCCTCTCGGTGGGCGAGCAGCAGCGCCTGGCGTTTGCCCGGGTACTGTTCAACAGGCCACAGGTGGTGTTCCTCGACGAGTCCACCTCGGCGATGGATGAAGGGCTCGAGCATGCCCTGTATGCGTTGTTGCGTTCGGAGATGCCGAGTGCATTGCTGGTCAGTGTCGGCCACCGCAGCACACTGGCAGCGTTCCATACTCACCGGCTTGAGGTGGATGGACATGGCGGTTGGTCGTTGCTGGAGCAGGAGGCTGCGCTGGCCTAGTTCGGCTTGAGGGGGAGATCGCCATCCAGCATCTCGATGGAACTGTTCAACCTGCGTACGCCGCAGCCGTGAACCGCCAGGCTAGCCAGGTTCAGCGCAGCAGCGTCAGTCCTGCAAGGGTGGTGACGGCAAAACCCGCACCCACCAGGAAGGTGGCCTGGAACCCTGCACGCTCCCACAGCAATCCGGCTACCACGCTGGCTATCAGCAGCGCCGCACCGGTCAGCAGGTTGAACAGGCCGAAGGCGGTACCGCGCAAGTTGGCGGGGGCGCTGTCGGCGATCATGGCAGAGAAAATGCCCTGGCTGAAGCCCAGGTGCAGGCCCCAGGCCGTTACCCCAAAGGCAAGCCCGACCCATCCTGGCAACAGGGCCAGCAGCAGGTCGGCAGTGATCAGCAGGCCTAGCCCGGCCATCAGCACGCCACGGCGCCCCACTCGGTCCGACAACACGCCGGCAGGGTAGGCCGACAGTGAGTAGGCCATCGCCATCAATACCAGTACCGCCGGCGCCCATAGCGGTGTCAGGCCTATGTTCTGAGCCCGCAGCAGCAAGAACGCCTCGCTGAAACGGGCGAGGGTGAACAACGTGGCCAGACCGATCAGGCGCCAATAGACCGGCCCGAGGCGCCGCAGCTCGTGCAGTGCCAACGGTGAGCGCACCGGACGCCCCATCGCTGGGGCCGCAGGTTCGTGAACGAAGGCAATTAGGATATACACCGCCACGAACGCCGGGATAATAGCTACCCAGAACACGGTCTGGAAATGGCTCGCTGTCAACCACATCAATACGATCGCCAGCAATGGCCCGAGGATAGCGCCTATGGTATCGAGCGCCTGACGCAGGCCGAACGCCGCGCCGCGCAGCTCGACCGGCGTAACATCGGCCACCAGCGCATCGCGTGGTGCCCCCCGAATACCTTTGCCGACGCGGTCGACGAAGCGTGCCGCAGTCAGCCACTCAAGTCCGGGAGCCATGGGAAATACCGGCTTCATCAGCGCACTGAGGCCGTAGCCGAGGACTGTCAGCAGCTTGCGTTTACCCAGTCGGTCGCTGAGAGCACCAGAGAACACCTTGGTGAACGATGCGGTCGACTCGGCGATTCCTTCGATAAGCCCCACCGCTATCACCGAAGCGCCGAGCACACTGACCATGTACAGGGGCAGTAGGGCGTGGATCATCTCCGAGGAAATGTCCATCAACATCGACACGAAGCCCAGCGCCCAGATACTGCGGGGCATCTTCGGCGGGCTTTTGGCAGTGTTCGCGCAGCTGTTGTCATCGCCACGCATCTGGTCTCTCCGCAGCGTTGTACGTCGAAACTGTAGATGCCTGCACACAGGATGCAAACTGGATAGGTGGATAGCAGCAACAGCCTGTGGAGATGACGAAACTTTCCATAAATGCAGGGGTGGTTATTCCGTCAGAGAGTGTCTTCGCCCGTTTCGCGGGTAAACCCGCTCCTACACGCGACCGCGAAGGCTTATCAAATTTAGGGGGCAGTCCGGCGTGGCTCACAAGCTTCGCTGTGCCAAAGATCACGGTTCAGCAAAGTTCAGTTACAAACATGTAAACTTCGTAAATAAGATTTACTCGCATTTACGATTCTCTATATTTACCACCCCTGTTGGCCGCCAAACTGAGTGTGGGGCCGGTGGGCGAGGGCTCCCGGTTTCCGACAGGGATGTGCCTTTTCGCTCATGAATCGCAGGAGATGTACCCATGCAGTGCAGAACTTCACCCAACAGCCTGGCCCTGGCGTTCGTTGCGCTGGCATCGCCGTCCATGCTGGCGACCGCAGCAGAGTCCGAGGAGCGGCGTGCGGGTGAGGTACTGGAAGTGCCCGTCGCCGACAACGCTCTGGTGATCCAGGACACCCTGATCACTGCCGAGCGCGAGGCGCGACAGGCCCTGGGCACGTCGATCATCACGGCCGAAGACATCAAGCGCCACCCGCCAGCCAATGACCTGTCCGACATCATCCGCCGCGAGCCTGGGGTTAACCTGACCGGCAACAGTGCCAGTGGGGCACGCGGAAACAACCGGCAGATCGACCTGCGCGGCATGGGCCCGGAAAACACCTTGATCCTCATCGACGGCAAGCCATCCAGCGCGCGCAACGCCGTACGCTATGGCTGGAACGGTGACCGTGATACTCGGGGTGAAACCAACTGGGTGCCGGCCGAAGCGGTCGAGCGCATCGAGATCTTGCGTGGCCCGGCCGCCGCACGCTATGGCTCCGGCGCCATGGGCGGGGTGGTCAACATCATCACCAAGCGCCCTTCCGACGAGCTGAAAGGCAGCGTCAGCCTGTACACGCAGCTGCCGGAAGACAGCGCAGAGGGCGCCAGCCGCCGAGCCAACTTCAACCTCGGTGGCGGCCTGACCGATAACCTGGGTTTCCGCCTGTACGGCGGCCTGGCCAAGACTGACGCCGACGATCTGGACATCAACGCCGGGCATGCCACCAGCGCCCTGGTAGCGGGGCGGGAAGGCGTTCGCAACAAGGACATCAACGGCCTGCTGAGCTGGAAACTGAACGACGAGCACCGCCTCGAAGCCAGTGCCGGCTACAGCCGTCAGGGCAACATTTTTGCCGGCGACACCATGAACAGCAACGGCGGCGGAGATGTCGACTTCGTCTCCAGCCTCTACGGCCACGAAACCAACGTGATGCAGCGCAGTACTTATGACCTGACCCACCTCGGTGATTTCACCTGGGGTACCAGCAAGACCACGCTGGCCTACGAATACGTACGCAACTGGCGGCTTAACGAGGGCTTGGCTGGCCGCACCGAAGGTGCCCCAAGCAACGAAGGTGGGGCCATGTCACGTTTGCGCAACACACGCCTGAGCAGTGAGGTGAACCTGCCGTTCGCCATGGGCAGCACAGAACATGTGCTTACCTTGGGCGGCGAGTACCTGTACGAAACCCTAAACGACCAAGGTTCGTTGCGCCCGCAAAGCTCCGACCCCACCAACAATGACGGCCTTGTCGGCTTCGATCGCAGCAGCTCGAAGATGACCGCACGCAGCTATGCGCTGTTTGTCGAAGACAACATCATCGTTGGCGACACCACCCTTACGCCGGGCCTGCGTTTCGACCACCACGAAACCTTCGGTGACAACTTCAGCCCCAGCCTGAACCTGTCGCACAAGCTCACCGAAGCGCTGTCGGTAAAAGGCGGCATCGCCCGTGCCTACAAGGTTCCGAACCTGTACCAGTCCAACCCCAACTACCTGCTGTACAGCCGCGGTAATGGCTGCAGCGTGCAACAGACCAACAATGGTGGCTGTTACCTGCAGGGCAACGCCGACCTCAAGCCCGAGATCAGCGTCAACAAGGAAATCGGCCTGCTGTACGACCGTGGTACCTGGCGCACCAGTGCCACCTACTTCCGCAACGACTACAAGAACAAGATCATCGGTGATACCGATGTGCTTTACACCATAGGTACCGGCAGCCGCGTGACGCAGTGGGACAACGCTGGCAAGGCGCGGGTGGAAGGTGTCGAAGGCAACTTCTTCATCGAGTTGGCCCCGACCCTGGACTGGAACACCAACCTGACCTGGATGCTCGATAACGATAATCGCGAAACGGGCGAGCCGCTGTCGGTGATCCCGGAATACACCGTCAACACCAGCCTCGACTGGCGCGCCACCGAGCAACTGTCATTCCAGCTGGCGGGTACATACTTCGGCAAGCAGAAATCGCCGACCTACGACTACCGCACCCAGCAGGACTACGACAAGACCGCCCAGCAGGACGTCGAGGCCTATGGCCTGGTGGACGTGAGTGCCGGGTACAAGTTCAATGCCAACTACGACGTGCGGGTAGGCGTGAACAACGTCTTCGACAAGCAGATCCTGCGCGGCGGTAACGCCAGCAGCTCGGGGGCAAACACGTATAACCAGCCGGGCAGGGCGGTGTTTGCTGCGCTGAATATCAACTTCTGATCCCAAGGGCCGCCCTGCGGCCCAATCGCGGTTCAATCGGGTCGCGCATGGCCGACGACATTGTTGCAGCCAAACGTCTCGCAGCGTGCTAAACCATGCACCCCAGCCCGCTGCGAGAAATGCCTGGTGAAAGCCATCCGCCTGACCCTGATCTGCCATGCCCTGACCAAGGCCCAGAAGAACGGGCGCCTGCACCATACGGATGACGGCATCCTGCCGCTAGCCCGTCAGTCAGACGCCGACCGTTCAGGCGTGCAACTGCTGAGTGCGCCAGAGCGGCGGGCTTGCGAGACGGCAGCGTGGTTAACGGGGGCAGTACAGATCGAGCCAGGTTTGGCCGATTGCGACCTTGGGCGCTGGCAAGGTGTGTCGTTGAAGCAGCTACAAGCCGAGCAACCGCAGGCGTTGGCCGAATGGCTGCAGGATCCGGCCAGTGCCGTGCATGGTGGTGAGTCGTTCGCTGCGCTATGCCAGCGCCTGGCCGCCTGGCTGGCGGCCTTCGACAAGCCGGGTGACTGGCTGGCGGTGACCCACCCGATGGTCATACGCGCCATGCTGGTACAGGTGCTTGGGTGCCCGATGAGTGCCGGGCAGCGAATCGACGTGCTGCCGCTGTCACGTCTGCAACTGAGCTTTACCGGGCAGTGGCGGTTGCGCCTGGGCTAAGGCTCAGAACGCCAGCTTGTAACCGATCATCAGCAGCATGGCTGCCAGGCAAGGGCGCAGCACGCGGTCGGAGATCCGCCCGGTGAGGTGGCTACCCAGGTAGATGCCTGGCAGCGAGCCCAGCAGCAGGTAGCCCAGCAGCGACCAATCCATGTTGCCCATGCCCGCGTGGCCCAGGCCCGCTACCAAGGTCAGTGGCACGGCGTGGGCAATTTCGGTACCGACCAGGCGACGGGTGACCAGGAACGGGTACAGCAGGAACAGCGCCACCGTACCTAGGGCGCCAGCACCGATGGAGGTGAGGGTGACCATTATTCCAAGCACCACGCCGGTCAGCACTGTGAGGATGTTCAGGCTGCGGTCGCTGAGGTGGTAGTGATCACCGGCATGGCGGCTGGCGAAGGCCTGCAGGCGCGATTTGAACAGGATGGCCAGGGCGGTCAGGATCAGCACCACCGCCAGGCCTTGCTTGATGATGGCGTTGAGCGCCGAGGTATCGGTGTGCAGGGTGCTGAGGAACCACAGGGTCAGCGCCGCTGCGGGCACGCTGCCCAGGCTGAGCAGGCCGGTGATCTTCCAGTCGATGTTCTTGTTGCGCGCATGCACCCAGACGCCACTGGCCTTGGTGATCGCTGCATACAGCAGGTCGGTGCCGACAGCGGTCGCCGGGTGGATGCCAAACCACAAAAGGATCGGGGTCATCAGCGAGCCGCCACCGACGCCGGTCATACCGACGATGAAGCCCACGACCAGGCCAGCAATGGTGAAACCGAAAGAACCTACATCCATACGCTACTCGACTGCCCAACTTTGCCCGTTATCGGATGCCAGTCAGCATATAGATTTTTTTATAGCCAAATAGACTTGTTCGTTATTAGGTTATAACCAGGCTTGCTTTGGCAGGCGCAGCGGATCAACGATCGGTCATCACTACCATGACATGGGCATCACCACCGTCATCGCTTTCCGACAGGTAGATGTGCCCCACCTGGCTGTCGAAATACGCAGTCTCCTGCGGCCCGATGCTGACCGCTTCTCCGGTCTCGAACTCGATGCGCACGCGCCCGCTCAGCACCAGCGCGAACTCTTGCCCGGGGTGGCGGATAAAATCGTCGAACTGGCCGCGTTCCCGGGCAATGATGCGGGCATAGGCCGGTGTCATGCGTCGTGCGGGGAAATCCCCGGCAATCGGATAATAGTCGTAGGTGCCGGTCGAATAACCCGCCGCTGCGGGCAGTGAGTCGACCACCACGGTCACCGGCACCGGGGCGCTGACCGTGCCGCTGGCGCGGAACAGCTGGGCAATATCGACATTCAGAGCCCGCGCAGCAGCGGCCAGTTTTTCATAGCTGACCGACACCTGTGCCAGTTCCATCTTCGACAACGTGGACAGCGGCACGCCACTGGCTTCGGACAGTTGCTTGAGGGTCATCTGGCGCGCCTTGCGCACCTGGCGCAGGCGCTGGCCGACGACGGCACGGTCAAGCTGGGGTAGAGCTGCGGGCATTCAGGGATCTCGGCATGCGGCGGTGGTCGGGCATCTTACCTTGGACCCTTGCGCATTTCTAAATTCTCATATATTAGAATTCTCATAAATGATAATTGTCTGGCAGGAGCGTGCATGACCCCGACCTACGACACCCTGATCATCGGTGCTGGCATCGCCGGCGCCTCGCTGGGCTATCGCCTGGCCGGCCGGCAGCGTGTGCTGTTGCTCGAGAGTGAATCGCAGCCTGGCTACCATTCCACCGGGCGTTCGGCGGCCATGTTCATGGAGGCTTACGGCACCCCACAGATCCAGGCACTGACCCGCGCCAGCCGGGCCTTCTACGAAGCGCCACCGCAGGGCTTCTGCGAGCACCCGCTGCTGGAGCCGCGAGGCTGTCTGTATGTGGCCAGCCTGGAGCAGCGGGAACTGCTTGAGCAAACTTACGCGCAGAACCTGGCCAATGGCACAGAAGTCAGCCTGTTGGACCGGGACGCGGCCTTGGCACTGATACCCAGCCTGCGTGGCGAAACCCTGGCCGGCGCCGTGCTTGAGCCTGGTGCGATGGACCTTGACGTACATGCCTTGCACCAAGGCTTCTTGCGTGGTTATCGCACTGCCGGCGGTGAACTGCGCTGCAACGCCGAGCTGATCCAGGCCTGGTACCTGGACGACGTGTGGCAGGTGGAGTTGGCTGATGGCAGCCGCCTGCAGGCCCGATGTCTGGTCAATGCTGCAGGTGCCTGGGCGGACCGTGTGGCCGAGCGGTGCGGGGTGGCGGGCATCGGTTTGCAACCGTGCCGTCGTAGCGCCTTCACCTTCCCAGGTCCGGCAGAGCAGGACTTTACTCGCTGGCCTGCGGTGATTGGCGTCGATGAAAGCTTCTACTTCAAGCCTGATGCCGGCCAACTGTTGGGGTCGCCAGCCAATGCCGACCCGGTTGAGCCACAGGATGCCGCGCCCGAGGAGTTCGACGTGGCCTTGGGTATTTACAACATTGAAGCCATGACCACCCTGGCGATCCGCCGCCCGAGCCACACCTGGGCCGGGTTGCGTTCGTTCGTTGCCGACGGCGACCTGGTGATCGGTTTCGATGCGCATGCCCCCGCGTTTTTCTGGCTGGCGGCCCAGGGGGGCTATGGCATCCAGTCGGCAGCGGGCGCCTCGCGCCTGGCCGCCGACCTGCTACTGGGCCAGCCGTTGTGTGCCAGCCTTGTCAGCCAGGGCGTGGCGCCCGAGCGCCTGTCCCCGGCCCGTTTCCAGCAACCCTGAAAGGAGCATCCCATGAGCAATGACATTCAGCGTTTCCCCAGCAGCTTGCCGTTCCCGTTTTCCCGCGCGGTAAAGGCCGGTGGCTTTCTGTTCCTCTCCGGGCAGGTGCCGATGAGCGCCGGCGGCGAAGTGGTGCGCGGTGATATCCAGACCCAGACCCGTGCTGCCTGCGAGCGTATCGCCGAAAGCCTGGCGGCCTGTGGCGCGCGTTTCGACCAGGTGGTGAAGGTCACGGTCTGGCTGTCGGACATGCGCCATTTCGCCGGCTTCAACGAGGTGTACAAGGCGTTCTTCGGCGCGGCGCTACCGGTGCGTTCCACCGTGGCTTCGGCGTTGGCCCTGGGCGTGGATGTGGAGATCGAAGTGCAGGCGTTCGTCGGCGACGCCTGACCGGGCAAAGAGCCCGTGTAGAGGCGGCCTTGTGTCGCGATGGGCTGCAAAGCCGCCCCTACGACCGGTATGCGACGGCGATGACAAAACAACAATAAATCCAGAGGTTCACATGCAAGAGCAGCTGAAGATCGCCGGCGCATTTGTCGGCGTGATCGTGGGGGCGGGGTTCGCTTCAGGGCGGGAACTGTTGTTGTTCTTTGTCGATTTCGGCGTGTGGGGGTTGGCTGGCGCGTTGGTCAGCGCCGCCTTGTTCACCTTCCTCGGCATGGCGTTGGCGGGGCTGGGCAATCGCCAGCAGGCCACCTCGCACAAGGATGTGATCCTGGCCATCTGCGGCCGTCACCTGGGCATGTTCGTCGACTGGTTGATCACCTTTTTCATGTTCGCCGTCACCGTGGTCATGCTGGCCGGCGGTGGTGCATTGCTGGAGCAGCAGTTCGGCATCCCGGCCCTGACCGGCAGCGTGCTGGTGACGCTGGTGGTGGTCGGTATCGTGTGCCTGGACGTGCGCAAGATGATGCTTGCAATTGGTGCCATCACACCCTTGCTGATCCTGGTGGCTTCGGCGATAGCGCTGTATGCCGTGATCACCCGCGAGCAGAGCTTTGCTGCGCTCGATCAGGTGGCCAGCCAGCAACAGGCCGGCACCCGCCATTGGCTGCTGGGGGCGTTCTTGTATGTGTCGTATAACATCGTCGCGGGTGCGCCGATCCTGGCTATTCTGGGCGGTTCGGCCAAGGGTGAGAAAGCCGCGGTGTGGGGAGGCCTGCTCGGTGGCGCGGCGCTAGGCGGCCTGATGCTGGTGATGAGTGCCGGGCTGCTGTCGCGCCTGGACAGTGTGGCCGACCAGCCGATGCCGATGCTGTCGATTGCCAACGAAGTGTCACCACTGCTGGGGCTGGTGATGTGCCTGATCATCTTCGGCATGATCGTCAACACCGCGGTGGGCACGCTGTTTTCCTTCCTCTCGCGGCTGTTGCCGGCGGGCACGACGAAGTTCCGCTGGGGCTCGGTGGTGACCGGGGTGGTGGCGCTCGGCTGTAGCCTGGTGGGGTTCATCAGCCTGGTGGGTGAGGTGTACCCGTTCTTCGGTTACCTGGGCTTTGTGCTGATGACGGCGGTATTGCTGGCCTGGCTACGGCGGGGCAGGGCTGCGAAGGCGGTGGCTGCATAAGGGGCTGGTACAGGCGACAACAGGCATAGGCCGTTGCCGCCTGAACCCGGCGTTTAAATCCGGAAGCTGCCCACCAACTGCTTCAAACGCCCAGCCTGCTGGGCCAGCTGGTCGCAATGACGCAGTGTCTCGTTGAGGTTCTCCACCCCCTGCTGGTTCAGGGCGTTGATCTGGGTGATGTCCAGGTTGAGGCTCTCGACCACGGCGGTCTGTTCTTCGGTCGCTGTCGCCACCGACTGGTTCATGCCATCGATTTCGCCAATGCGCTGGGTCACGCTGGCCAGGCGTTCGCCGGCCTGGTTGGCCACCTGCACGGTCTGCTCGCTGGAAACCTGGCTGGTGTTCATGGTGTGCACCGCTTCGCGCGAGCCCACCTGCAGGCTGGTGATCATGCGGTGGATTTCTTCCGCCGACTCCTGGGTACGGTGCGCCAGGTTGCGCACCTCGTCGGCCACCACGGCAAAGCCACGGCCGGCTTCACCGGCACGGGCCGCTTCGATGGCGGCGTTCAGTGCCAGCAGGTTGGTCTGCTGAGAAATGCCCTTGATCACGTCGAGGATCTTGCCGATTTCGTCGGTGCTGGCGTTGAGCGTTTCGATCTGCGCGCACGACTCGCTGATCCGTTGCGACAGGGCAGTCATGGCGCTGATGGCTTCTTCAACCACTTCACGGCCACCGTGCGCCTGTTCGCTGGCACCGCTGGCATGTTGTGAAGCATCCGCGGCGTTGCGGGCGATTTCCTGGGTGGCGGCGCCCAGTTCGTTGATGGCCGCAGCGACGCTGTTGGTGCGCATGCTCTGTTCTTCAGACCCGATGATCGACGCATTGGACGCGCTGACCACTTTCTCCGAAAGGTCATGCACCAGGCGGGTGGCCGAGGACACTTCGCTGATCGAGGCATGGATACGCTCGACAAAGCGGTTGAACGAGGTAGCCAGTTCGCCGAACTCGTCCTTGTTCTGCACGGCCAGGCGGCGGGTAAGGTCACCTTCACCCTCGGCGATGTCGCGCATGGCGCGGCCCATGGTGGTCAGCGGGCTCATCAGCACCGGAATCAGCAGGCCGAGCAGGCCGGCGATGGCGGCCACGGCAATCAGCATGGCAATGATCGCCGAGGTGCGGAACTGGCTGAGCGCGGCATAGGCCTTGTCCCTGTCGATCGACAGCCCGATGTACCACTGCGCCGAAGGCAGGCCGGCCACCGGGGCGAACGAGATGATGCGATCCTGGCCGTTGAGGGTGACATCCTGCATGCCGGCGGCAACCCGCAGGTTGCTGCCTGGGTAGATGTCCTTGAGGTTCTTCATCACCTGGTCTTTATTGGGGCTGACGATCACCTGGCCATTGGCGTCGGCCAGGAAGGCGTGACCGATGCCGCCGAAGTCGACCGAGTTGATGATCTCGACGAGGGTGTCGAGGGTAACGTCACCGCCGACCACACCGATCAGTTCGCCATTGCGCTTGCTCTTCACCGGCGTGGCGATGGTCACCATCAGGCCACCGACTGCCCCCTGGTACGGGGCGGTCAGCACGGTCTGCCCGGCGTTGGCGGCGGCGCCATACCAAGGGCGCTGGCGCGGGTCGTAACCGGCGGGCATCTGGGCATCCGGGCGCTGGGTAAATTCGCCGTTGGCCTGGCCCAGGTAGGTGAACAGGAAATTACGCGTGTAGGACGGCTGCTCGATCAGCCCTGCCAAGGTGTCGCCGGCGCCTTGCTGGCCGATGTCCTGGGCCAGGTTCTCCAGCACCAGAATGCGCCCGCTCATCCAGTTCTGCACACTGCTGGCGGTCAGTGCACCGGACTGCTGCACCGAGGCTTCGATATTCTGGCGGATGGTATTGCGTTGCAGGTAGTCGTTGTAGAGCGTGAACAGGGCAAATGCCAATACCACGACGCCGCAGGCGCTGAGCAGGATCTTGTGGCGAAATTTCAGGTTCATGTTTCGAGACCTTGAGCCAATGAGGGGAGGGCGCAGCGCGCTCATGACGCGATGCGGGGCCTATCGACCGAGATATCGGCTTGAGGGGTAAAAGATTGAAGTGCTTAGAGAAAATTCTTACAGACGTTTCGACGGACGGCAGTCACGGGTCAGCCAGCTGCTCGATCAGCAGGCGTGCAGCCTGCTGCAGCGGCTGTTGTTTGCGCCACAGGATATGCACGGGCAGTTGCAACTCGTTGCGTGTATTGCGGAATGCCAGGCGTACCAGACGCCCGCTGGCCAGCAGCGGGGCGACCCGCGACAACGGCAGATCGCCCCAGCCCAAGCCAGCTTCAACCATTTGCAAAGCCAGATCGAAACTGTCGGTGGACCAGTGTGTTGCACCGATCAGTGGGCGAGGGTCCGCCAGTGGCAGGTCGCGGCTGCGCACCAGAATCTGACGCACCTGGGTCAGATCCTCGAGGTCGTGGATACGCCCCTCACGCAAGGCCGGGTGGGCCGGCGACAGGGTGGCTACCAGAGTCTCCATGCCGATGTGCTGGAAGCCGCGGCGGGCATCGACCTGCAGGCCGGCAAAGGCTACGCAGAGGTCGGCACGGCCGCTGTCCAGCAAGTGCAGGGCTTCTTCCTGCGGGGCGCTGAGCAGGGCAATGTCCAGCAACGGGTGGCGCTTACCTAGGTTGGCGATGGCCGCCAGCAGCGGGCGGTGATCGATGTCGGGTACCACTGCCAGGGTCAGGCTGCTCTCCAGCCCTTGGGACAGCTCCAGGGCATGAACCTGCAGCAGCCCCAGTTGTTCGGCAATCAGCCTGGCGTGTGGCTCCAGGGCCAAGGCCTGTGCGGTTGGGCGAACTTCACGCGGGCCACGTTCGAACAGGCTGTAGCCAAGTTCTGCTTCAAGGTTGCCAATGGCCATGCTCACGGCTGAAGGCACCCGCTTGAGGGCGCGCGCTGCGGCAGAAAACGAACCGTGGTCGAGCACGGCCAGAAACAGCTGGATGTTGTCGCTGGAAAAGTTCATGGCAGCCTCCTGTCAGTTGATCTGACAGCTGCTGACTTTTGCTGTCAAGTGCGTTGAAGCATGATCGCCCCCATCGCTTTTTGTCTTTGGAGGTAACCCCGGGTGCAGGGATTGAAACGCAAGTTGGTCTACGTGACTTTCTATGAACTGATCGGGCTGTGCATGTCGACCCTCGGGCTGGCCTACCTGTCAGATACGCAGGCGTCGCATACCGGGCCGCTGGCGGTGATGATCACCACCATCGCCATGCTCTGGAACCTGATCTACAACACCCTGTTCGAGTACTGGGAGAGCCGTCAGGCCAAGCGGGGACGCAGCGTGGCGCGGCGGGTGGTGCATGCCATCGGCTTCCAGTTGACCCTGGTGGTGTACCTGATTCCGCTGATTGCCTGGTGGCTGGACATGACATTGCTGGAGGCGCTGCTGGTGGATATGGCCTTCATCATCCTGGTGCCGTGCTACACCTTTGCCTACAACTGGTCGTTTGATCGTGTGTTTGGCCTGCCACGTTCTGCCATGGCCACCGCTTGATACGGCCTTGCGCGGCGAAAACGCCGGCACAGGCCGCCACTAAGGTGGCAGGCGAATGATCAAAGGCGCATGCTGCTGCTCGACCTGCTGCTCCACCGGCCGCGGCGCACTGGCCAGCAAGCTGTCCTCAACCTGCCCCGACAGGTAATAAACCCCCGCCATGGCCCCGCTCTGGCGGTTCTCCATCAACTCCTGCCATTCCTGGTTCAACGCCACGTTCAGGATCACCCGCAGTTGTTCGACCATCTGCGGGTGGTCACGGTCATGGGTCATCACCCCGTAACCGGCTGCAGCAATCGAAATCATCGCCCCTGCCACCTTGCCCACTGCCGATGCCACGGCACTGGCGATACCGCGTGGGGCCAGGGTGGCGCCAAGCTTTTCGCTGGCCTGGGTGGCCACCGAGTTGAGCCCGACATCGGTCCGGCCAGGGCCTTTGCTGGCCTGCTGATGCAAGTGCTGGCGCATGGCTTGCCAGGCCGGCTGCTGGTCCAGTGACTTGGCCCGCAGCAGCTGATACAGGCTGGCATTGCGCGCATCCGGTGGCCCCAGGGCGATGGCGGGGATACGGTTGAGGCGCTGGCTGAACTGCTCGGGCGGCGCGTTGTACCGGCTGATGATCGCCGGCAGTTGCTGGCCGAGCAGTTGCAGGTACAGTTCGCAGGCGCGGTCGCGGATGCCCTCGGGGTTGATCTGCTCGGCCACCGGCTCGATCACCCGCGCGCGATACTGCTCCTGCAGGTACAGGGCCAGGCGTTTTTCTGCCGGTTCCCGACCCTCGCCACTGTCGAGCTTGTACCAGGCCACCTTGAGGGTCAGCCACTGCTGGGTCCAGTAACCCGTGAACCAGGGGATGAAGTCGCGCTCGGTGCGTTGTTGCACCTGCTCCTTCCACACCCGCATGGAGCGCCGGGCATAGTCGTTGGCCGAGCCGGCGGCACCGACCGAGGCATCGATCAGTTCCTGGTCGATGCGTTGCCAGGCCGCGGGGGTGAGTATTGTGGGCGGCGGCGGGGCAGGGGGGCGCTTGCTCGCACAACCGCCGAGGGCCAGCAGAAGGCAGAGCAACAGGAGGACTCGAGAACTCACGCGACCGCCTCCCTGGTAGAGGCTGGGGGGGTTCTCGAAGTATAGGGTGGGGTTGTTGGGGCTGCTTTGCAGCCCATCACCCGCGTCAGCACAGATGCAAATGGTTGCTTGAGCGCGTGCTACGAGGGAGCGATCGCGTCAGTCTGGACGGGTTATTCCAGGTCCAGCTTTTCTTCCAGACGGTCAAGGTGCCTGTGCATCAACTCCAGGGCCGCTTCGGCATCACCTTGCTCCACGGCATCGATGATTGCCGCATGCTCTTCCCACGCGCAGTGATCGCAGCAAGGCGATTCGTAGCGAGCGATGATCAGCGAGGTCATCGGCACCAGTCCATTGAGAAATCGCGCCAGTGGCGCATTGGCCGCCACCTGCGCCAGTTTCAGATGGAACTCGCCGCCCAGGCGGATCGCCGCGCAGCGTTCGCCACGCTCATGGTGCTGGCGCTCGCGCTCTACCAGTTGCCGTAACTGGCGTACCTGCGCCGGCCGGGCGCGTTGCGCGGCCAGGGTGATCAGCGTGGTTTCGGCCAGACGCCGGGCACTGAGCACCTGACGTGCCTGGTCCGGGTCAGGCGCAGCCAGATGCGCGGTGTGGCTGGGGCGCTGGACTACCACCTGCTGGTCGGACAGGCGCCCGAGCACACGGCGGATCACCGTGCGGCTGACACCAAAGGCATGGCCCAGCGCCTGTTCGGGCAACAGACTGCCCGGCGGCAGGCGCTGTTCGAGAATGGCGTCGAACAGCCGCGGATAAATCTGCTCGGCCGACAGGCGGGTTTCGCCGGCCGCGAGCAGGGTAGGCAAGTGGGGGACGGCGTTCATGGGCACTCTCCTGAGGTCATGGATGCGGATGTTCGTCCGGGATATTCAGCGCGATGCCCATGCGCAGCCCTTCGGCCACGATGTGCTGACGCATCTGGGCACTGGCCTGGGCGCTGCTGCGTTCGCGAATGGCGCGCACCACCGCTTCGTTTTCCTTCAGCCGCGCGGCCAGGTGCTCGGGCGAGTTGCGCAGCATGTCGGCGCTTTGCTTCAGGGCATTGCCGGTCTGCTGCACCACGCTCTGGAAAATCGGGTTGGTGGTCAGGGCGAACAGCGCTTCATGGAAGGCAATGTAGGCTTTGACCCCGGCCTCGCTGTCATCGGCCTCCAGCGCTTCGCGCATGTCCATCAGGGTCAGGCGCAACTGGCCGATGTCCTGGCTGTTGGCCGACTGCGCCACCAGGCCGACGATGAACGGTTCGAGTGTGTAGCGCAGTTCCAGCACGTCGGCCAGGCTGGCCGCAGCACTGGTTTCCACGCCCGACGGCTGGGCATCGGCATCGAGCACCAACACGCCCTTGCCGGGTAACGAGCGCACCAGGCCCAGTGTTTCCAGCACGGTTACCGCTTCGCGCAGGCTGGGGCGGCTGATGCCCAGTTGTTCGGCCAGTTCGCGCTGGCCTGGCAGCATGTCGCCGGTGCGCCATTGGCCGCGGGCCAGGGCCTGGCGGAGTTTTTCCACCACTGAGTTGACGACGGTTGATGAGCTGATCACGGTTCGCTCCTGGAAGGGCCGGCGTCATGCCGGCCACGTTCGCTCAGAATTCCTGTTGATGGGCGTTGGGTTGCTTGCGTGGCGTGGGGGCAAAGCCAGGCTTGCCGTCGAGCACGTTCTGCGCACGTTCCAGGTCAATGTCCTTCTCCCAACGGGCAATGGCCACGGTGGCCACGCAGTTGCCGATCAGGTTGGTCAACGCCCGGCCGATACCCATGAACCAGTCCACCGCCAGCACCAGTACCAGGCCTACCACGGGAATCGCCGGTACCGCAGTCAGGGTGGCGGCAAGAATCACCAGTGCCGAGCCTGGGATGCCGTGAGCCCCCTTGGAAGTCACCAACGACACCAGCAGGATGGTCAGCAGGTCGGTCATTTCCAGTGGCGTGCCGGTGGCGTTGGCGATGAACACGATTGCCAGGGTGAGGTAGATGGAAAAACCATCGAGGTTGAACGAGTAGCCGGTAGGGATCACCAGGCCGACCGTGGAACTGCCGATGCCCAGGTGCTCAAGCTTGCGCATGATCTGTGGCAGCACGGCGTCGGAAGAGGCGGTGCCCAGGACGATGGTCAGCTCTTCGCGCAGGTACTTGATCAACGGCAGCAGTTTCAGGCCCGACAGGCGCATGACGGTGCCCAGCACGATCAGCACGAAGCCGGCACAGGTGAGGTAGAACAGCGCCACCAGCCCGCCCAGGTGCTGCAGCGACGCCAGGCCGTACTTGCTGGTGGTGAAGGCGATGGCACCGAACACGCCGATCGGCGCCAGGCGCACGATCATGCCCATGATGCGGAAGATCACATGGCTCAGTTCGTTGATCAGTCGCGAAATGCCGGCGGCCGAGTCACCCACCAGGTTCAGGGCGCTGCCGAACAGCACCGAGAACAGCAGCACCTGAAGAATGTTGTTGTCGGCGAAGGCACCGATCACCGAGGTGGGGATCAGGTCCATGAAGAATGCCGTGGCGCCATGGATGTGCTGGCCGCGCTCGGCCAAGCCGTTGGCATCGGCGGCGGACAGTTGATCGAGGTGAATGTTGGCACCGCTGCCAATGCCACTGGTGAAGGCGAACACCAGGCCGATCACCAGCGCCAGGGTAGTCAGCACTTCGAAGTAGATCACCGACTTCAGGCCGATGCGCCCGACCTTTTTCAGGTCACCCGCACCCGAAATGCCGCTGACCACCACGCAGAACACGATCAGGCCGATGAGCATCTTGATCAGCTTGATGAAGCCGTCGCCGAGGGGTTTGAGTTGCAGGGAGAGGTCGGGGAAGCTCAGACCGCAGGCGATGCCGAGGGCAAGGCCGAGTACGACTTGCAGGAAAATCGAACGCGAGCACCATTTGAGCATGGGAGGAGTCTCTGATCGGTGTCCTTGCTTCGGTAGCCGCACGGGGCGAAAGAGCGCAGGACTTAATTATTGTGGTCTTACCGGTTTGTTCAGCGCGAGGCCATAAAAGCGCGAAAAATCCCTGATTGCAAGGTTTTTTGGCCTTACCGGTCTGACCAGTTGTGGGGCAATCCGGCCTGCCATGCTCTAGTTCGGTGCGTGCCGTGAAAGGGGGCGCGTGAAATAGCTCAGGGCTTGGCCAGTGCCTGGTCCACCGCTGCAATCAGCTTGCCAAGATCTTTGGGCGGGGCGTTGTGGATGACACCGAACAGGTAGGCGCGCTGCTCCTCTTCGTCGTCCGGTTCAGCGAAGAAGTCCTTGGGCTTGACGCCCAGCACCTGGGCAAACGCCATGATTGCATCGATGCTGGGGGTGTAGGTGCTGGTTTCGAAACGGCTGATGGTCTTGGGGTCGAAGCCGGTCCGTTCGGCCAGTTGTGCCTGGGTCAGGCCCGCCAGCTTGCGGTAGCGGCGCAGGGCGATACCCAAAGCTGATCTCGTCATCGCTTAATTCCCATTTAGAATCAAGAACTTAACGATATCTATCAATGTGGCGCAACGCCATGATCGATCACCTTTGTTTTATTTATGTGATGAATTTCGTAGAATTCATGGCTTGACCGGTCAGTCATCGTCACCTTCCTTGTACCGTTCGGCCTCGTGCCGTAACGGCAGGAAGCGCTTTTGCCCATTGGAACGGATCCTCATGAATCGGTTCCGATGGCCGTCGATGAACTGGGTGCCGGCTTGTCATTGAATGGAGTCTCATCGTGCGCCTCAACTTGCCGGTAACCCCGGTCGAGCAACGTTTTCCCCCCTATCAGCGGCTGATTTCTGCTACCGATACCGCCAGCCTGATCACCTACTGCAACCCAGAGTTTGCCGCCATCAGTGGCTACAGCGAGGCCGAACTGATCGGCAGCCCGCACAACCTGGTGCGCCACCCGGATATGCCGCCGGCGGTGTACGAGTTGATGTGGCGCTACCTGAAAGCCGGCAGGAGCTGGATGGGTATCGTCAAGAACCGCTGCCGTAACGGCGACTACTACTGGGTCAATGCCTACGTCACGCCCATCCTCGAAGGTGGGCGGGTAGTGGGTTACGAGTCGGTGCGCGTATGCCCTACGCGCGAGCAAGTAGCCCGTGCCGAAGCCCTGTATGCGCGGCTGCGCAACGGCCAGGCGGCATTGTCGGTGCCGCGCCGGCTGAGCTTGCTGGCGCAGGCCTTGGCCTTGCCACTGGCCGGTGGGCTGCTGGCGGTGGGGGCCAACCAGCTGTGGCCTGGCCTGGTGGGGCAGGGGCTGACCCTGGGGCTGTTCGTGGCCTGCGGCCTGTGGGTGCGCAATGCCCTCGGGCGGCAGCTGCAGCAGATTGTGCAGGGTGCCGACGGTGCCTTCGCCGACCCGATTGCAGCCTTGACCTACAGCGACCTGTCGGGTGCTGCCGGGCAGTTGCAACTGATGCTGATCAGCGAAGAGGCACGCCTGAAAACCGCCTTGACCCGGCTAAGCGATCTGGCCGGGCAAATGGCCGTGGCCGCTCGCGATGCCGGGCAGTTGTCGCGCAGCACCGAGGCGGCATTGCTGGAGCAGCGTGCCGAAACCGACCTGAGCGCCACTGCAATGAACCAGATGGCCGCCTCCATTGGCGAAGTGGCCAACCACGTGCAGTTGACCGCCGCCGAGGCACACACGGCGCACCTGCTGGCCGAGCAAGGTAGCCAGGTGGCCGATGCCAGCGGTGCGGCCATTCGTAACCTGGCCAGCACCGTGACGCAGATCAACCAGGCGGTCAGCCACCTGGCGGGTCAGACCGGCGCCATCGCCGAGGCCGCCGGGATGATCCGCGGCATTGCCGAGCAAACCAACCTGCTGGCCCTCAACGCCGCCATCGAGGCTGCCCGTGCGGGCGAGCAGGGCCGGGGCTTTGCCGTGGTCGCCGACGAGGTGCGGGCACTGGCCGACAAGACCCGCCAGTCCACCCTGCACATCCAGGCCATCATCGATGCCCTGCGCAGTGGCGCCGAGGAAGCCGTGGCGATCGCCAGCCGAGGCATCGACGGTGCCGAGCAGGGCGTTGCCCAGGTGCAGGAAGCCCGGCAGGCGCTGCATGGCATTCGTGACGCGGTACAGCGCATCAGCGATATGAGCCAGCAGATGGCCACCGCCTCGCAGCAGCAGTCGGCGGTGGCAGAAGACGTTTCGCGGCAGATCAACGGCGTAGCCGGTATTGCCCAGCACAGCGCCCATAGCGCCAACGCCGCCGCCTCGCGCGGTACCGAACTGGAACACGTGTGCGCCGGATTGCGCGCCCTGGTGGAGCGCTTCAACCGCTAAGGCAGGATGCTTTATGGATGATAACTATCGCGCGGCCGTGGACGCGGCCGCGATCTTTTCGGAAACCGACCTGCGTGGGAACATCACCTACGTCAATCAGCAGTTCTGCAGCATCTCGGGCTACAGCCGTGAAGAACTGCTGGGGGCCAACCACCGCATCCTCAATTCCGGGCTGCATGAACCGACGTTCTTTGTCGGCATGTGGCGGGCGTTGGTCGCCGGGCGGGTGTGGAAGGGCGAAATCTGTAACCGGTCCAAGGACGGTTCGTTGTACTGGGTCGACAGCACCATGGTGCCACTGGTCGATCCGCTGACAGGCCAGGTGCGCAAGTATGTGTCGATCCGCTTTGACGTCACCGAGAAGCGCCAGCTGCTGCATACCTTGCAGTGGCGGGTGGGCCACGATGTGCTCACCGGCCTGCCCAACCGTGCCTACCTGTCCGACCTGCTGAACCAGGCCCTGGCCTACTCGCGCCGCGAAGGCATCTCGCTGGCGGTGTGCATGCTCGACCTGGATGGTTTCAAGGCGGTCAACGACGGCTACGGGCATGCCGTGGGTGACCTGCTGCTGGTGGAAGTGGCGCAGCGCTTGAAGAGTATCCTGCGCGGTGGTGATGCCGTGGCCCGGCTGTCGGGCGACGAATTCGTGCTGACCTTGCGCGATGTCGATGATGAGCACCAGCTGCATGCAGCCCTGCAGCGGGTATTGCGTGCATTGGCGGCGCCTTGTGTGGTGCGTGAGCATACGCTGTCGCTCAGCGCCAGTATCGGCGTGACCCTGTACCCGCAGGATGACGAAGATGCCGACACGTTGGTGCGTCATGCCGACCAGGCCATGTATGTGGCGAAGCAGCGCGGGCGCAACCGTTACCACCTGTTCGACGTGTCGCAGGAACAGGAACTCAAGGCCACCCACCAGACCGTAGCGCGCGTGCGCCGGGCGCTGCGCAATGGTGAGCTGTGCCTTTACTACCAGCCCAAGGTCAACCTGCGCAGTGGCAAGGTACTGGGCTTCGAGGGTTTATTGCGCTGGCAGCGGCCAGGCCGTGGTGTGGTGCCGCCTGGCGATTTCCTGCCCTGGGTAGAGCAGACCGACCTGATCGTCGAAATCGGCGAGTGGGTGATCGGGCAGGCGTTGAGCCAGTTGCAGGCCTGGCAGCGCCAAGGGCAGCCCTGGTCGCTGAGCGTGAATATCGCCGCGCGGCATTTGCAGCGCAATGACTTTGCCGAGCGCCTGCAGCAGCTGCTGGCAGCGTACCCGGCGGTGGACCCGGCGCTGCTGGACCTGGAAATCGTCGAGTCGGTGGCCATCGACAACCTGCAGCATGTCAGCCGCTGCCTGGATGCCTGCCGTGCGCTGGGTGTGCGTTTCTCGCTGGACGATTTCGGCACCGGTTATTCGTCCTTGAGTTACCTGAAACGCTTGCCGACTCAGACGATCAAGATCGACCAGTCGTTCGTGCGTGACATCCTTCATGACCAGGACGACCTGGCGCTGACGGAGGCAGTGATCGGCCTGGCCCGGGCGTTTGGCCGCGAGGTGATTGCCGAGGGGCTGGAGAGTGTCGAGCACGGCCGGGTACTGATGGGCCTGGGCTGCGAGCTGGCGCAGGGTTACTGCATCGCCCGGCCGATGCCCGCCAGTGACGTGCAAGCCTGGGCACAGGCCTACCGGCAGCCAGTGCAGTGGCGTGACCCTTGAAGGTCATCAGTGGGCCGTGGTCTTGACCTGCACGGGGGGCGCCACCTGCTTGTCGATCAGGGGTGGCTTCGAAAACCTGCTGTGCGGCGCGCTTCAGGGCCAATCGATTCATCGCTCACGCAGCCGCTTGTACAGTGTGGTGCGGCTGATACCCAGTTGGCGGGCCACCGCCGACAGGTTGCCATTGGCTTGCTCGACCAGGCTCTGCAGGTCCGTCTCTTCAGTCGCTATCGGCACCGGTGTTTTCGACTCGGCCAGAAAGCCCGCTGGAAGGTGCTCGACGCCGACCGACCCGTTGGCCGCCAGGGCCAACGCGACCTGTAGCACGCTCACCAGTTCGCGCAGGTTGCCCGGCCAGGGGTGTTGATCGAACAGGTCGATAATGGCCGGCGGCAGCCGCGCAGGTTGCCCGGGCTCGCGGTAGCGGGCATGCACCTGGTCAATCAGCTGGCGCCGGTCAGCGCGTTCGCGCAGGGGAGGCAGCACCAGCGTCAGGCCGGCGATGCGGTAGTACAGGTCCTGGCGAAAGCGCCCGGCGCGCACTTCTTCGGCCAGGTTGCGATTGCTCGCCGACACCACGCGGATATCCACCGGCACCGGTTCGCCACTGCCCAGCGGCTGGATGCTGCGCGACTGCAGTACGCGCAGCAGGCGGGCCTGGGTGGGCAGTGGCATGTCGCCAATCTCATCCAGAAACAGGATGCCGTGGTCGGCCTTGCGGATCAGCCCCGGGTTGCCCTTGTGGTGGGCACCGGTGAACGCGCCTTTGTCATAGCCGAACAGTTCCGACTCCACCAGTTCGGCCGGGATCGCCGCACAGTTTACGGCGACCAGCGGCTGCCTGGCGCGGCTGCTGGCCCGGTGCAGGGTGTTGACGAACACTTCTTTGCCTACGCCTGTTTCGCCCTCGACCAACACCGGGATGTCCTTTTCCAATAGCAGGCCGGCTTGTATCAAGGCTTTTTCCAGGCGCGGCTCGGCACTGCCGGCTTCGGGGCGGCGAGTGGTTTCGCGTGGGGGGTGCCACTGGCAGTGAAAGCGGTTGCGCCCGGTGGCCTGCAGAGCGAAGGGCTGTTGTCGGGGATGGCTGAGCAGCTGTTGCAGGGGTAACTGGAACAGTTGCTCGATGTTTTGCTCCAGCGGGTTTACGCCGAGCAGGCTATCGGCCCGGTGATTGGCGGCCAACACCTGCCCGCGTTCATCGAACACCAGCAAGCCGGCCCAAGGGCTGTCGAGGTTGTCGGAGGCGCTGTTGAAGATCAGTTGTGCATGCTGGTCAGCATGTTCGGCGAGGATCAGGCGGTTCTCCAGGCTCTGGCCCATCATGCGCACCAGCCCAAGCGTCTGGCTGGCCGGCAGGTAGCCGTCGCTGGCTACGTCGAGCGCCCCGACCAGCTGCCGTGCGGCGTCGAACAGGGGGGCGGCGGCGCTGGACATGTAGCGGTTCTGGCGCAGGAAGTGTTCGTCCTGGCCGACGTGAACCGCTTCGGCGCAAATCAGTGTGGTGCCCAGGGCGTTGGTGCCGACGCCACGTTCGTGCCAATGGGCGCCGGCGCTGAAACCATGGTGCTGGCGCGGTTCGATGAAACGCCGCGAGCCCCAGCTGTCGAGCAGGCAGCCACTGGCATCGGCCAGCATCACCAGGTAGCTGGCGTTACCCAAGAGGTGCGCATAGTGCGGTAGCACTTCCTCGCGGGTCAGGCGCAGCAGGTTTTGGCGCCGCTCCAGCAGGGCACTGAGCTCGGCGCGGGACAGGCAGTCAAAGTCTGGCGCATGCTGCGGCTGCAGGCCGTGGGCGCGGCAGCGGTCCCAGGACGCCTGGATCAGTTGGGTGTGGGTCGAAGTGGATGCGGCCATGGGCCTGTCCTGTGTGATTGTTGTCATGGGTCGACCGCCGTTCAGTGTTGTTCACGGCTGTTCATTGTCAAACTGGCCAGTGTCCAGTTGTGCAGTGATTGTGTTCACGTGCGAGCCCGCGATTTGCCAGCGCTGCCACCCAGGCCCCGAACCAGAGCATCGGGCAAGGACTGGCACGGAACTGGCTGTACCCGGCAGACAACAATCACAAAAAGGCCACGCCATGTCCCTGGTGCTGGAGCAGGTCAGCCGTAGCGTCGACAACCAGCCGTGGATCGTCGATGCGTCACTGCGTTTCGAGCCCGGCTCGTTCAATGTGCTGCTGGGTCGCACCCTGGCCGGCAAGACCAGCCTGATGCGCCTGATGGCTGGGCTGGACCGCCCGGACCGTGGGCGGGTGCTGATGGATGGCCAGGACGTCACCGGTGTGCCGGTACGCCAGCGCAATGTGTCGATGGTGTATCAGCAATTCATCAATTACCCGACCTTGAGCGTGTACGAAAACATCGCCTCGCCGCTGCGCCAGGCGCGCATGGCCGAGGACCAGATCCGGCGGCGGGTGCAGGAAACTGCCGAGATGCTGCGCATCGAAACCTACCTGCAACGCCTGCCACTGGAACTCTCCGGTGGCCAGCAGCAACGCACGGCGATGGCCAGGGCACTGGTCAAGGATGCCTCGTTGATCCTCTTCGACGAGCCATTGGTCAACCTCGACTACAAGTTGCGTGAAGGCCTGCGCCAGGAGCTGCGCGAGCTGTTCGCGGCGCGCCATTGCATTGCTGTGTACGCCACCACCGAGCCCAACGAGGCGCTGGCGCTGGGCGGCACCACCACCCTTGTGCACGAAGGCCGTATCGTGCAGAGCGGGCCCACCGCCGCGGTCTATCAGCGACCCAGCAGCGTGCTGGCTGCCGAGCTGTTTTCCGAGCCGCCGATCAACCTGGTGTCTGGCCGTATCACGGGTAACGAGGTAAGCCTGGCCCAGACCGTGCACTTTGCCCGCAATGCCGACCTGGAGCCGCTGGCCGAGGGTGACTACCGCTTCGGCGTGCGCCCCAGCCATATCGCGCTGGTGCCAGCCCACGACGATGACCTGGAGCTGGCGGTACTGGTGGAGTTGGCCGAGATCAGTGGGTCAGAAACATTTCTGCATGTGCGCAACGAATACTGGCGCATGGTGCTGCACCTTCCCGGGGTGCACGAGTACCAGGTGGACACGCCGATACGCGTGTTCATCCCCACGCACAAGCTGTTCGTTTTCGACAGCGCCGGGGTGTTGGTGCAGGCCCCGGGGTTGCGCCAGGCAAGGAGAGGGTGATGGCCGAAATCCGCCTGCGCCAGCTGGCGCACAGTTACAGCCGCCAGCCCGCCAGCGAGGCAGACTATGCCCTGCACGCACTCGAACATGTGTGGGAGCAGGGCGGTGCCTATGCGTTGCTCGGGCCGTCGGGCTGTGGCAAGTCAACCTTGCTCAATATCATTTCCGGGCTGCTGACGCCGTCTCATGGCGAGGTGCTGTTCGACGGCAAGCCGGTCAACCAGCTGTCCCCGCAGGCGCGCAATATCGCCCAGGTGTTTCAGTTCCCGGTGGTGTACGACACCATGACGGTGTTCGACAACCTGGCCTTCCCCTTGCGCAACCAGGGGCTCGATGAAGCCCGGGTGCGTGCCCGGGTGGAAGAAATTGCCGAAGTGCTCGAACTGACTGCCGTGTTGCGCAAGAAGGCACGCAACCTCACCGCCGATGAAAAGCAGAAAGTCTCCATGGGGCGTGGCCTGGTGCGCGATGACGTGTCGGCGATCCTGTTCGACGAGCCGCTGACGGTGATCGACCCGCATCTGAAGTGGAAGCTGCGGCGCAAGCTGAAGCAGATTCATGAGCAGTTCAATATCACCATGATCTACGTCACCCACGACCAGTTGGAGGCCTCCACCTTCGCCGACAAGATCGCGGTGATGCACGGCGGACGCATCGTCCAGTTCGGCACACCGCGCGAGCTGTTCGAGCGACCGCGGCATACGTTCGTTGGTTATTTCATCGGTAGCCCGGGCATGAACTTGATCGACGTGCGTGCCGAGGCGGGCGCAGTGGTGTTCGGCGATGTCCAGCTGGTGCTGCCCGATGGCCTGTGCGAGCGCCTGGCCTCACTGGCGGGCGGGCGGCTGCAGGTGGGCATTCGCCCGGAGTTCGTGCAGCTATGGGACAGCCCGTTCGAGGGGGCCTACCCGGCGCGGGTGCTGGACGTCGAAGACCTGGGTACCTATCGCATCGTCACCCTCGAACTGGGCGGTGTCGCGCTCAAGGCGAGGCTGGGCGAGGACCGCCCGTTGCCTGTGGACCAGGCCTGGGTCAGCCTGCCGGCGCAGTGGCTGATGCTGTATGTCGACGATGTGCTGCTGGAGACCGGGCCATGAACAACAAGGTGTCGAACAACAAGGCCTGGTGGCTGGTGCTGCCGGTGTTCCTGCTGGTCGCGTTCAGCGCGGTGGTGCCGATGATGACGGTGGTCAACTACTCGGTGCAGGACATCTTCGACCAGTCCAGCCGCTACTTCGTCGGTGCCGACTGGTACCGCCAGGTGCTGCGCGACCCGGCGCTGCACGACGCATTGCTGCGCCAGTTCATTTACTCGGCCTGCGTCCTGCTGATCGAAATTCCGTTGGGTATAGGCATCGCCCTGGCCATGCCAACCAAAGGACGCATGGCCTCGGTGTGCCTGATCGTCATGGCTATCCCGTTGCTGATCCCGTGGAACGTGGTCGGCACTATCTGGCAGATTTTCGGCCGTGCCGATATCGGCCTGCTCGGCGCTTCCCTGGCCAAGCTCGGGGTCAGCTACAACTACGCCGGTGACCCGTTCGACGCCTGGCTCACCGTGCTGGTGATGGATGTGTGGCACTGGACTTCGTTGGTGGCTTTGCTGTGCTATTCGGGGCTGCGTGCGATCCCCGACGTGTACTACCAGGCCGCGCGCATCGATCGGGCCTCGGGCTGGGCGGTGTTTCGCCATATCCAGCTGCCCAAGCTCAAGAACGTGCTGGTGATCGCGTTGATGCTGCGCTTCATGGACAGTTTCATGATCTACACCGAGCCGTTCGTGCTGACCGGCGGCGGGCCAGGCAACGCGACCACGTTCCTCAGCCAGACCCTCACGCGTATGGCTGTAGGGCAGTTCGACCTGGGGCCGGCGGCAGCGTTTTCACTGGTGTACTTCCTGATCATCCTGCTGGTGTCGTGGCTGTTCTACACAGCCATGACCCATGCCGACAAGGACTAGGCCATGAGCACACGCAAATCAATGGCCCTGCTGCTGTACTTCTTCTTCCTGCTGGTGCCGATCTACTGGTTGCTGAACATGTCGTTCAAGAGCAACGCCGAGATCCTTGGCGGCCTGACCCTGTGGCCGCAGGCGTTCACGCTCGACAACTACCGAGTGATCTTCACCGACGCCAGCTGGTACAGCGGCTACATCAACTCGCTGTACTACGTGTGCCTGAACACGCTGATTTCACTGCTCGTGGCGTTGCCCGCGGCCTATGCCTTCTCGCGCTACCGCTTTCTCGGCGACCGCCACCTGTTCTTCTGGCTGCTGACCAACCGCATGGCGCCACCGGCGGTGTTCCTGCTGCCGTTCTTCCAGTTGTACTCGTCGATCGGGCTGTTCGATACCCACATTGCCGTGGCGCTGGCCCATTGCCTGTTCAACGTACCGCTGGCGGTGTGGATCCTGGAGGGCTTCATGTCGGGTGTGCCAAGGGAAATCGACGAAACCGCCTACATCGACGGCTACAGTTTTCCGCGCTTCTTCGTGAAGATCTTCATTCCGCTGATTGGCTCCGGCATCGGCGTCACGGCGTTTTTCTGTTTCATGTTCTCCTGGGTCGAACTGCTGCTGGCGCGCACCCTGACCTCGGTGAATGCCAAGCCGATTGCCGCGGTGATGACCCGCACGGTGTCGGCATCGGGCATCGACTGGGGTGTGCTGGCGGCGGCGGGGGTGCTGACCATCTTGCCGGGCATGCTGGTGATCTGGTTCGTGCGCAATCATGTGGCCAAGGGCTTCGCCCTGGGCCGGGTGTGAGGAGGGCAACGCATGGAGTGGATGGCCTGGACCCTGCCGACAGCGCTGTTCTTCGTCGCTGTGGGCCTGTTGCTGCTGGGCATGACCCTGCTTGAACTGCGTCGCCCCTGCGTAGAGCGACGGGGCTTTTTGCCGCTGGTCACCAGCCGAGGTGACCGTTTGTTCATCGGCCTGCTGGCCAGCGCCTACCTGCACCTGCTGGTGGTCGGTGTCAGCGACTGGCCATTGTGGGTGGCCTCGCTGCTGTCGCTGGCGTGGCTGGCGGTGGTGTTGCGCTGGGGCTGAGCGAGCGGCCCTGTGGGATAACTGAAACGGGAGATCACAATGTTCGACAACAAACACAACAGGCGACATTTGACCCTGGCCGCGTTGCTGGTACTGGCCAGCGTGCAAGGCACAGCCTGGGCCGACCAGTACGAAGAGGCGGCAAAGAAATGGATCGGCAGTGAGTTCAAGCCTTCGACCCTTACCCCCGAACAGCAGTTGGCCGAATTGCAGTGGTTCATCAAGGCAGCCGAGCCGTTTCGCGGGATGAAGATCAACGTTGTGTCGGAAACCATCACCACCCATGAATACGAATCCAAGGTGCTGGCCAAGGCTTTCAGTGAAATCACCGGCATCCAGCTGACCCACGACCTGCTGCAGGAAGGCGACGTGGTGGAAAAACTGCAGACGCAGATGCAGTCGGACAAGAACATCTATGACGGCTGGGTCAACGACTCCGACCTGATCGGTACGCACTTTCGCTACGGCAAAGTGGAATCGATCACCGACCTGATGGCCAACGAGGGCAAAGCCTATACTTCGCCGACCCTCGACCTGAAGGACTTCATCGGTATTTCCTTCACCACCGCGCCCGATGGCAAGGTCTACCAACTGCCCGACCAGCAGTTCGCCAACCTGTACTGGTTCCGCGCCGACTGGTTCGAACGGCCGGAGTTGAAGGCCAGGTTCAAAGAGAAGTACGGCTATGAACTGGGGGTGCCAGTGAACTGGTCGGCGTACGAGGACATTGCCAAGTTCTTCACCGAAGACGTCAAGGAGATCGACGGCAAGCGCGTCTACGGGCACATGGACTACGGAAAGAAAGACCCGTCACTGGGCTGGCGCTTCACCGATGCCTGGTTCTCGATGGCCGGCGGCGGCGACAAGGGCCTGCCCAATGGTTTGCCGGTCGATGAATGGGGCATTCGCGTGGAGGACTGCCATCCGGTGGGTTCCAGCGTGACCCGCGGCGGCGATACCAATGGGCCGGCCGCCGTCTATGCCACGCAGAAGTACGTGGACTGGATGCGTGCTTACGCGCCCAAGGAAGCGCAGGGCATGACATTCTCCGAAGCCGGCCCTGTGCCGGCGCAAGGCAACATTGCCCAGCAGATATTCTGGTACACCGCATTCACCGCCGACATGACAAAGCCCGGCTTGCCGGTCGTGAATGCCGACGGCACGCCGAAGTGGCGCATGGCGCCTTCACCGAAGGGGCCTTACTGGGAAGAGGGTATGAAACTCGGCTACCAGGACACTGGCTCGTGGACCTTCTTCAAGTCCACCCCCGAGAAGCAACGCTTGGCGGCGTGGCTGTACGCCCAGTTCGTCACCTCAAAGACCGTATCGCTGAAAAAGACCATCGTCGGCCTGACGCCTATTCGGGAGTCGGACATCAACTCCCAGGCCATGACCGAGTTGGCGCCCAAGCTCGGTGGGCTGGTGGAGTTCTATCGCAGCCCCGCGCGGGTGCAGTGGACGCCGACCGGCACCAACGTGCCGGACTACCCGCGGCTGGCACAGCTGTGGTGGAGCCATATCGCCGAAGTCGCCAGTGGCGAAAAGACCCCGCAGGAGGCCCTGGATGGGCTGGCCCGCGATCAGGACCGCATGATGGAGCGTCTGCAACGCTCCAACGCCCAGGCGACGTGTGCACCCAAGCTGAATCCGGAGAAGGATGCCCAGTACTGGTTCGACCAGCCGGGTGCGCCGAAAGCCAAGCTGGCCAACGAAAAGCCCATGGGCGAGACCGTCAGCTACAACGAACTGCTGAAGTCCTGGGAGGCGGCCAGGAAGTGATCGGCTGAACGCCGGGGTGGTTTCACCGACCGCCAACCGCTCGCTCGCGAAGAGGCCATTAGTCACGGGCAAAAAAAACGGCACCTGCAAAGGTGCCGTTTTTGCATCACGCGGTATTACTTGTGCAGCTCTTCTGCCGCATACAGCGTGTTCTCCAGCAGGCACGCCCGGGTCATCGGCCCGACGCCGCCCGGCACCGGTGTGATCCAGCCGGCGCGGGGCAGGGCAGTCTCGTAGACCACGTCGCCGACCAGCTTGCCGTCTTCCTGGCGGTTGATGCCCACGTCGATGACGATGGCGCCTTCCTTGACCCACTCACCCTTGACCAGGCCCGGCTTGCCGGCAGCCACGACCACCAGGTCGGCACGCCCGACGTGGCCGGCCAGGTCCTTGGTGAAGCGGTGGCAGACGGTCACGGTGCAGCCGGCCAGCAGCAGTTCCATGGCCATCGGGCGGCCAACGATGTTGGACGCGCCGACGATCACCGCGTTCATGCCGTACAGGTCCTGGCCGGTGCTTTCCAGCAGGGTCATGATGCCTTTCGGTGTGCACGGGCGCAGCAGTGGAATACGCTGGGCCAGGCGGCCGATGTTGTACGGATGGAAGCCGTCCACATCCTTGTCCGGGCGAATGCGCTCGAGCAGCAACGAGGCGTCCAGGTGTGCCGGCAGCGGCAGTTGCAGCAGGATGCCGTCGACGGCCGGGTCGTCATTGAGACGGTCGATCAGCTCGGTCAGGGCTTGTTGCGTGGTCTCGCTGGGCAGGTCGAAAGCCTGCGAAATGAAGCCGACCTCTTCGCAGTCCTTGCGCTTGTGCGAGACATAGACTTGGGAGGCGGGGTCGGTGCCGACCAGGATCACTGCCAGGCCCGGCGTACGCAGGCCTTGCTGGCGACGCTCCACGACACGTTGAGCGATCTGCTGGCGCAGGCTGGCGGCGATAGCCTTGCCATCGATTAGGTGTGCAGTCATAGACGCGTGATTAACCATCGAGAAGGAACAATAAAGAACGTGCATTCTCGCACGACATGGGCCAAGGGCAAAGGCGGGTGGTCGGGCAAATCCCCTAACCCCTTAAATAATTTAAATTTTTTCGAAAAAGGTGTTGACGACTTTCGGGGTCGACTATAAGATTCGCCGCACTTGTCGGGCACAGCCTAGCACTGGTTGGCTAAGTCGGGCAGAATGAGTGGTTTAACAGTTCCTTGTTAGCGTCTCGTTCGGTTAGGCTTCAAGCTTAAGCGCCCGTAGCTCAGCTGGATAGAGCATCCGCCTTCTAAGCGGATGGTCGCAGGTTCGAGTCCTGCCGGGTGCGCCATTAGGCAGCTTTGGCAAGCAAGTAGGCTGTAATGCAATATGGTGGGCGTAGCTCAGTTGGTAGAGCGCTGGATTGTGATTCCAGTTGTCGTGGGTTCGATTCCCATCGTCCACCCCATATTTTTCAAGGGCGCCTCGATAGCATCTGGCGCCTTTGTTTTAAGCGTTACGCGGACGTGGTGAAATTGGTAGACACACTGGATTTAGGTTCCAGCGGCGCAAGCTGTAAGAGTTCGAGTCTCTTCGTCCGCACCATGCTTCTGTAAGGTTGTACAGCAAGACCGCAATATGGTGGGCGTAGCTCAGTTGGTAGAGCGCTGGATTGTGATTCCAGTTGTCGTGGGTTCGATTCCCATCGTCCACCCCATATTCCTGAAAGGCGCCTTGATCGTGAGATCGGGCGCCTTTTTGTTTTGGGTCTGCGTAGCGGTGATGAGCCGCGCCCCAGCCAAAACACTTCCTGCCCCTTGTAATCCACTGGTGGCACCCCAATAAAAGCTGTTAGATTTCAGCCGGTTGAAACACCGGCCCGTTTGGCCGGCAAAGGACACCACGATGATTGCAAAAGAAGCCCGTCAGGCCTTGGCGCTGCAGCGCTTTGCCGAAGCCAATCCGCAGTTGATCGAGGAGATCCGCGAGCTGGATGCGCGTGAGCAGGCCCAGCAAATCGAGTGGGCGTTCGAGGATGCCGCCGAGGAGCAGGGTATTGAGCCTTGGGAGCTGGCGCTGCAATTGATTGCCGAGTCCCCGGAGCAGCTGCAGGCCATGCGCCTGGAAACGCACCGTGAAGTGGCCGAGGCGCTGGGGCTGGAATGGGAGGAGTACTGCCAGTTCAACGACATTGATCCTGAATAAAGGAAGCGAATGCGTTGCGGGTAGTTGTTTGACAAAGTATTTCGGCTGCAGGCCGCCCCCGGCGCCGCGCAGCCCCTGTTGGAAGCAGGCCTGGCGCTGTGCCGTGCGGGCCTTGAAAGTTAATCGACCGGCGTTGTTTTCAGTCGTCCCGTGTGGGGTGACTTCTGCTGCGTGACTCACTAGAATGTTTGCCCTTGATTCTGGAGTCGGGCTAACGCCGGCTAACGTCTGTGCAACGAGGAATATCCATGCAAGTTTCTGTTGAAAACACTTCCGCTCTCGAGCGCCGCATGACCATCGCCGTTCCGGCCGAGCGCGTCGAGAACGAAGTCAACAAGCGTCTGCAGCAGACTGCCAAGCGCGCCAAGATTGCGGGCTTCCGTCCTGGTAAAGTACCGATGACCGTGATCCGTCAGCGTTTCGAGGCGGACGCCCGTCAAGAGGCTTTCGGTGACCTGGTCCAGGCCTCCTTCTACGAAGCCATCGTCGAGCAGAAGCTGAACCCGGCTGGCGCCCCGGCTGTAGAGCCCAAGTCCTTCGAAAAGGGCAAGGATCTGGAGTTCGTCGCCATCTTCGAAGTGTTCCCTGAGTTCACTGTTGCGGGCCTCGAGTCGATCAAGGTCGAGCGCCTGAGCGCCGAAGTGGCTGACAGTGACCTGGACAACATGCTGGAAGTGCTGCGCAAGCAGAACACCCGCTTTGAGGCCGTCGAGCGCGCTGCGCAGAACGACGACCAGGTCAACATCGACTTCGTCGGCAAGGTCGACGGTGAAGCGTTTGCCGGTGGTTCGGCCAAGGGCACCCTGCTGGTGCTGGGTTCCGGCCGCATGATCCCAGGCTTCGAAGAAGGTCTGGTGGGCGCCAAGGCTGGCGAAGAGCGCGTTGTCAACGTGACCTTCCCAGAGGACTACCAGAACCTGGACCTGGCTGGCAAAGCCGCTGAGTTCACCATCACCGTCAACAGCGTTTCGGCACCTGTACTGCCAGAACTGAACGAAGAGTTCTTCGCCCAGTTCGGCATCAAGGAATCGACGCTGGAAGGCTTCCGCGCCGAAGTTCGCAAGAACATGGAGCGTGAGCTGCGTCAGGCGATCAAGACCAAGGTCAAGAACCAGGTCATGGACGGTCTGCTGGCCGCCAACCCGATCGAAGTGCCAAAAGCCCTGCTGGAAAACGAAGTCAACCGTCTGCGCGTGCAGGCTGTTCAGCAGTTTGGTGGCAACATCAAGCCTGAGCAGCTGCCAGTCGAGCTGTTCGAAGAGCAAGCCAAGCGCCGCGTCGTGCTGGGCCTGATCGTGGCCGAAGTGGTCAAGCAGTTCGAGCTGAAGCCGGACGACGCCAAGGTTCGCGAGATGATCGAAGAAATGGCGTCGGCTTACCAGGAGCCTGAGCAGGTCATCGCCTGGTACTACAAGAACGACCAGCAACTGAACGAAGTGCGTTCGGTTGTGCTGGAAGAACAAGTTGTAGATACTGTTCTGCAGAAAGCGACTGTGACCGACAAGTCGGTCTCGTACGAAGAAGCCGTTAAACCAGCCGAGGCTCCTGCCGCTGCTGAGTAACGGGCTTCTCTCGTAGGAAACCTCCACAAGCCAGCCTTCGAGCTGGCTTGTGCGTATTCAAGCCATGACTATTTGGGAGTGAGCGCAGGACATGTCCCGCAATTCTTATATTCAGCAGAGCTCTGACATCCAGGCCGCAGGCGGCCTGGTCCCGATGGTTATCGAGCAGTCCGCCCGTGGCGAACGCGCTTACGACATCTACTCGCGCCTGTTGAAGGAGCGTGTGATCTTCCTGGTTGGCCCGGTAGAGGACTACATGGCCAACCTCGTCGTTGCGCAACTGCTGTTCCTTGAGGCGGAAAACCCGGACAAGGATATCCATCTGTACATCAACTCGCCGGGCGGTTCCGTCACCGCCGGCATGTCGATCTACGACACCATGCAGTTCATCAAGCCGGACGTTTCGACCATCTGCATCGGCCAGGCCTGCAGCATGGGCGCCTTCCTGCTGGCGGCAGGTGCCAAGGGCAAGCGTCATTGCCTGCCTAACTCGCGCGTGATGATCCACCAGCCGCTGGGCGGCTTCCAGGGTCAGGCCACCGATATCGAGATCCACGCCCAGGAAATCCTCAATATCAAGGCCCGTCTGAACGAGCTGCTGGCCTATCACACCGGCCAGGACCTCGAGACCATCAAGCGTGACACCGAGCGTGACAACTTCATGAGCGCCTCGCGCGCAGCCGAGTACGGCCTGATCGACTCGGTCTACGACAAGCGGCAACTGGCCTCCTGAACCGGGGGGTCAGAGCAGGTGGGCGTCGAAAGCGCCTACCTGCGGACTTGAAAAAGCCCGCAATTGCCTTCATCTTGTGTTGCAAGCCTACCGGATTGGATCGATCGAATGACTGACACCCGTAACGGCGAGGACAGCGGCAAATTGCTTTATTGCTCCTTCTGCGGCAAAAGCCAGCACGAAGTGCGCAAACTGATTGCCGGGCCCTCGGTATTTATCTGCGACGAGTGCGTCGACCTGTGCAACGACATCATCCGAGAGGAGGTGCAGGAAGCCCAGGCCGAGAGCAGCGCGCACAAATTGCCTTCGCCGAAAGAAATCAGCGGCATCCTTGACCAGTACGTCATTGGTCAGGAACGCGCAAAGAAGGTGCTGGCCGTAGCGGTGTACAACCACTACAAGCGCCTGAACCAGCGTGACAAGAAGGGTGACGAAGTCGAACTGGGCAAGAGCAACATCCTGCTCATCGGGCCGACCGGCTCGGGCAAGACCCTGCTCGCCGAAACCCTGGCACGCCTGTTGAACGTACCGTTCACCATTGCTGACGCCACCACCCTGACCGAAGCCGGTTATGTGGGTGAGGACGTCGAGAACATCATCCAGAAGCTGTTGCAGAAGTGCGACTACGACGTGGAAAAGGCCCAGATGGGCATTGTCTACATCGACGAAATCGACAAGATCTCGCGCAAGTCGGACAACCCGTCCATTACCCGCGATGTGTCCGGTGAGGGCGTGCAGCAGGCGCTGCTGAAACTGATCGAGGGCACCGTGGCCTCGGTTCCGCCGCAGGGCGGCCGCAAGCACCCGCAACAGGAATTCCTGCAGGTTGATACCCGCAACATCCTGTTCATCTGTGGTGGTGCGTTCTCGGGCCTGGAAAAGGTCATCCAGAACCGCTCCACCAAAGGTGGCATCGGTTTTGGTGCCGAAGTGCGCAGCAAGGAAGAGGGCAAGAAGGTTGGTGAGTCCCTGCGTGAGGTCGAGCCGGACGATCTGGTCAAGTTTGGCCTGATTCCGGAGTTCGTCGGCCGTCTGCCGGTACTGGCTACCCTCGACGAGTTGGATGAGGCTGCGTTGATGCAGATCCTCACCGAGCCGAAGAATGCCCTGACCAAGCAGTATGCCAAGCTGTTCGAGATGGAAAGCGTCGACCTCGAGTTCCGCAGCGATGCGCTCAAGGCCGTTGCACGCAAGGCCCTGGAGCGCAAGACTGGCGCTCGTGGCCTGCGTTCGATCCTCGAAGGCGTGCTGCTCGATACCATGTATGAGATCCCTTCGAAAAAGGATGTCAGCAAGGTGGTTATCGACGAGAGCGTCATCGAGGGCACCTCGCAGCCGCTGATGATCTACGAAAACAGCGAACCGCAAGCCAAGGCCGCGCCAGACGCCTGATTCAGGCAATGGCCGGTTCTCGGTTGCAAGCAAGAGGGGGCCTACGGG
>NZ_JAOCDI010000052.1:0-36658 GCF_029840855.1 Pseudomonas sp. GD03862 | reverse complement strand
ACTCGACCTGCGCGAATCACTGCGGGAGCGGGGACGCCCGCTCTCGCGGCCTGATGGCATTCGGCCGTTTCCTGTACGCGTGATATCGTTCCCCTCTCAGCCATCAGCGCCTCCAGAGACCTTCCGATGCTCAACACCGCCCATCTCCACCCTGGCTTCATGATCGTCCACGGCAACCGCCTCGACGACTTGCGTAGCCTGGTAGTGAGCTGGATGCGTCGCTACCCGCTGGCGCCTCTGGAAAACGAAATTGCCCTGGTGCAAAGCAATGGCATCGCCCAATGGCTCAAGCTGGCCCTGGCTGAAGATCCGCTGGAAGATGACCTGGGCGGCTGCGGCATCGCTGCTGCAATCGATGTACAACTGCCCGGTAGCTTTATGTGGCAGCTCTACCGCAGCGTGCTTGGCCGTAGCGAAATCCCCGAAGTGTCTCTGCTCGACAAGGCACCCCTGACCTGGCGCCTGATGCGCCTTTTGCCAGCACTCATCGAGCGCCCGCATTTCGAGCCACTGCGGCGCTTCCTCACCGATGACAGTGACTTGCGCAAGCGCTACCAGCTCGCCGAGCGCTTGGCCGACCTGTTCGACCAGTACCAGGTCTACCGCGCCGATTGGCTCAAGGACTGGGCCACTGGTGAGCACGTCATCAACACGGCCCGCGGCGAGCGCAAAGTTCTGCCGCCAGGCAACCGCTGGCAAGCCGAGTTGTGGCGAGCATTGCTGGAGGATGTTGGCGAGCAAGGCATGGCGCAAAGCCGCGCCGGGGTACACCAACGTTTCATCGAGCGCATCAACAGCCTGGAGCAGGTGCCTGCAGGGCTGCCACCGAGGGTGATCGTGTTCGGTATCTCTTCGCTGCCGGCCCAGGCCCTGGAAGCACTGGCAGGCCTGTCGCGTTTCAGTCAGGTATTGCTGTGCGTACACAACCCATGCCGCCACCACTGGGCCGATATCGTTGCCGACAAGGACCTGCTGCGCCACCAGTACAAACGCCAGCAACGCAAGCAAGGCATGCCCCTGCAACTGGACGACCAGACGCTGCACCAGCATGCCCACCCGTTGCTCGCAGCCTGGGGTAAACAAGGCCGCGACTACATCAACCTGCTCGACAGCTATGATGACCCGGGCAGCTACCAGGGCGTGTTCAGCGACGGCCGCATCGACCTGTTCAGCGACGGTTCGCCCACCACGCTGCTCAACGAACTGCAGGACGACATCCTGGAATTGCGCCCGCTCGCCGAGAGCCGCGAACGGTGGCCGGCAGTCGACACCACAAAAGACCGCTCGATCCGCTTCCATATCGCGCACAGCCCGCAACGTGAAGTGGAGATCCTCCACGACCAGCTGTTGGCCCGCTTCAGCGCCGACCCGACTTTGCGCCCGCGCGACGTGATCGTCATGCTGCCGGACATCGACACTTACGCGCCGCATATCCGCGCCGTCTTCGGCCAGTTGCAGCGTAACGATCCACGCTACATCCCGTTCACCCTGACAGACCAGGGCCAGCGTGGTCGCGAGCCTTTGCTGATCGCGCTTGAGCACCTGCTCAAACTGCCTGACAGCCGCTTCGCGGTCAGCGAAGTGCTCGACCTGCTGGACGTGCCGGCAGTCCGCGCCCGCTTCGGCATCCGCGAAAACGACCTGCCCACGCTGCACCGCTGGATCGAGGGCGCTGGCATCCGTTGGGGCCTTGACGCCGAGCAGCGGGCGAGCCTGGGCTTGCCCGCCGGGCTCGAACAGAACAGTTGGCGTTTCGGCCTGCGCCGCATGCTGTTGGGTTATGCCGTGGGGGTGGGTGAGGCCTGTGATGGCATTGAACCCTACGATGAAATCGGTGGCCTGGACGCGGCACTGATCGGCCCGCTGGTCGCGTTGCTCGATGCGCTCGAAGTCGCCTGCCAGGCCCTGTCCGAGCCTGCCACCGTCAGCCAGTGGGGCGAACGACTGCATGCCTTGCTGCACGTGTTCTTCCTCGCCGAGGACGAGGGTGATGAATTCCTGTTGATGCAGTTGCAGGATCTGCGCGATAGCTGGCTTGAGGTGTGCGAGACCGTCGGCCTGCACGACCCGCTACCGCTGACCGTGGTGCGTGAAGCCTGGCTGTCGGGCCTCGATCAGGGCAAGCTGTCGCAACGTTTCCTCGCCGGCTCGGTCAACTTCTGCACACTCATGCCCATGCGCGCGATCCCCTTCAGGGTGGTCTGCCTGCTGGGCATGAACGATGGCGATTACCCGCGTGCGCAGCCACCGCTGGACTTCGACCTGATGGCCAGCGACTATCGCCCCGGCGACCGCTCACGCCGCGAAGACGACCGTTACCTGTTACTTGAAGCGCTACTGTCAGCACGTGACCAACTGTATGTCAGCTGGGTCGGGCGCAGTATCCGCGACAATAGCGAACGCCCGGCCTCGGTGCTGATCGGCCAGTTGCGCGATCACATCGCTGCGGGCTGGCATTTGGCCGACGCGCAGCAGGGCCAGCCCGCGAGACCGGGCGAGCAACTGTTGCACGCACTGACCCAGGAGCACCCGCTGCAGCCGTTCAGCCCTCGGTACTTCCAGAAGGGCAGCCCACTGTTCAGCTATGCCCATGAATGGCAGGTGCTGCACCAGCAGGGTGAGACAGACGCGCAGAGCGAGCCGGGCTTGCCGCCTTATCAGGACGCTGAAGCCCTGAGTCTGCACCAGCTGAATGACTTCTTGCGCCACCCGGTACGGCACTTCTTCAGCCAGCGCTTGAAGGTGTACTTTGAGGCGCTGGAAGCGCCGACCCCGGACGAAGAGCCCTTCGTCCTCGATACCCTGCAACGCTACGGCGCCAGTGAAAGCCTGCTTGGCGCCGCCTTGGCCGAACCGGACAATGCCGAACAAGCCTTGCGCGCCCAGGCCCGACGCCTGCAGGCCTGCGGTTTGCTGCCGCTAGCCGGTTTCGGCGAACTGCTGCAAAACGAGTTGATCGAACCGCTGCCGGACCTGCTGCAACGTCACCAGCAATTGCTGCAACGCTGGCCACAGCTGGTCGAGGGCGCTTTGCCAGTGCATTTCGAGCACGGTCAGCACCGACTTGAGGGCTGGCTGGGCCGGGTGTTCCAGGCGGAAGATCAGAGCCTTCTCAGCATCACCACAGTACCCAGCACCATCAGTGCCGGGCGCAACAACCTCAAGTGGCACCGCCTTATCGCGCCCTGGGTTACGCACCTGGCGGCCTGTGCGGCGGGCTACCCCTATAACAGTGCATTGGTAGCCAGTGACCTGACCCTGTTGCTTGCACCGCTGCCGCAAGCGCAGGCCGCGCAACTGCTGGGCGACCTGTTGGTGGCCCGTCAGGCGGCAATGAACGCGCCGTTGCCAGTCGCGGCCAAGACCGCGTTCGCCTGGTTGGCCCAGGACGATGCTGATAAAGCCATGGCCGCAGCAGCTCGCGCCTACGAAGGCGACGAACGCACCAGCTTTGGCGAACGGAGTGAAAGCATTGCCTTGGCCCGCCAGTTCCGGGACTTTGCAGCACTCACCGCTGACGAAACGTTTGAAGGCTGGTGCGAAACCTTGTATCGCCCGTTGTTCACCGCCCCTTGGCAGACCTTGGGCAACCCGGAGAAAGGCGCATGACCCAGGACCGTCCTTTGGCACTGAGTTTCCCCCTGCACGGTAGCCAGCTGATCGAGGCCAGCGCCGGCACGGGCAAGACCTTCACCATTTCGGCGCTGTACCTGCGCCTGATCCTCGGTCACGGTGGCGAACAGGGCTTCGAGCGCGAGCTGCTGCCACCGCAGATCCTCGTGGTGACCTTCACCGACGCCGCCACCAAAGAGCTGCGCGAGCGTATCCGCGCCCGCCTGGCTGAAGCCGCAAGGTTCTTCCGTGGCGAACTGGAAGGCGCCGATCCACTGTTGCACCAACTGCGTAACGATTACCCACAAGAGAACTGGCCGCGTTGCGCCGGCCGGTTGGAAATCGCCGTGCAGTGGATGGACGAGGCTGCGGTATCGACCATCCATGGCTGGTGCCAGCGCATGCTGCGCGAGCATGCCTTCGACAGCGGCAGCCTGTTCACCCAGACCCTGGAAACCGACCACAGCGAGTTGTTGGGCCAGGTCATGCGCGATTACTGGCGGCGCTTCTGCTATGGGATGCAAGGGGACGCACTGGCCTGGGTGCGCGGCAACTGGGGGAGCCCCGACGCCTTGCTGCCGCGCATTCGCCCACTGTTCGGCCGTGTGCGCGCCCAGCAGAATGGGCCAGAGCCCGCCGCATTGATCCAGGCATCGCTGCAGCAACGGGGTGCACAGTTGGCCCGGATCAAGGCGCCGTGGGCACAGTGGGCCGAGGAACTGCGGCAAATCTGCCGCGATGCGCTGGCCGCCAAACAGGTCGACGGCCGCAAGATGCAAGCCCGTTACTTCGAGCCCTGGTTCGACAAGCTCTGCGCTTGGGCCAGCGATGAGCAACTGGTAGAGCTCGACTTGGGCACCGGCTTTACCCGGCTGACCCCGGCGGGCATGGCCGAGGCCTGGAAGGGAGAACCTCCCGAGCACCCAGCCCTCAACGCCATGCAGCACTTGCAGCAGCAACTGCAGGCACTGGACAGCCCGGATGCCCCGCTGCTCGAGCACGCCGCCAGTTGGGTATCGGCGCGTTTCGAAGTGGAGAAGCGCCGGCGTGCAGAAATGGGCTTCGACGACATGCTCGTGCGCTTGCAGCACGCGCTCGCCAGCGAGGCCGGCGAGCGCCTGGCCAGCCTGATTCGTGAGCAGTTCCCGGTAGCGCTGATCGACGAATTCCAGGACACCGACCCGGTTCAGTACGGCATTTTCGAGCGCATCTACCAGATCAGCGAAAATCGCGCAGAAACCGGCCTGTTCATGATCGGCGACCCCAAGCAGGCGATCTACGCCTTCCGGGGTGCCGACATCTACACCTACCTTGCCGCGCGACGCGCTACCAGCGGCCGCCTGCACAGCCTGGACACCAACTACCGCTCCAGCAAAGCCATGGTGGCGGCGGTCAATCAGGTGTTCCTGCAGGCCGAGGCGCGTGAAGCGGGGCGGGGTGCATTCCTGTTCCGCGAGGCCGATGACAACCCGCTGCCATTCATCGAAGTGCGCGCCAAGGGGCGTGGCGAACAGCTGCTGATTGACGGTGAAGTCAGTGCAGCCCTGCAATGCTGGCAGCTGGAAAGTGAAGAGCCAGTCTCCAGCAGCGTCTACCGCCAGCAAATGGCCGCCAGTTGCGCCAGCCATATTGTGGCCTTGCTCAATGGCGGCCAGCAGGGCACGGCGGGCTTCCAGAATGCCGAAGGCGAATTGCGTGCCTGCTTGCCCTCGGACATCGCCATCCTGGTGCGCGATGGCCATGAGGCGCAGATGGTCCGCGCCGAACTGGCCGCACGCGAGGTGCGCAGCGTCTACCTGTCCGACAAGGACTCGGTGTTTGCCGCCCAGGAAGCCCACGACCTGCTGGCCTGGCTCAAGGCCTGCGCCGAGCCTGACTCAGAGCGCCTGCTCAAGGCTGCTTTGGCCAGCCTTACACTGGGCCTGTCGCTGGCTGCGCTGGACCGGCTTAACCAGGACGAGCGGGTCTGGGAGAGCTGGGTGATGCGCTTTCGCCTTTACCGCGACACCTGGCAGCGCCAAGGGGTGTTGCCGATGTTGCGCCACCTGCTGCATGACTTCCAGCTACCGCGCACGCTGATCCGCCGCAGTGATGGCGAGCGGGTGCTGACCAACCTGCTGCACCTGGCCGAGCTGCTGCAGCAGGCTGATGGCGAGCTGGACGGCGAACAGGCGCTTATCCGCCATCTGGCCGAGCATCTGGCTAGTTCCGGGCAGGCCGGTGAAGAGCAGATCCTGCGCTTGGAGAGCGACGAACAGTTGGTCAAGGTGGTGACCATCCACAAATCCAAGGGCCTGGAATATCCCTTGGTCTACCTGCCATTCATCTGCACCAGCAAACCGGTGGATGGTAGCCGTCTGCCGCTGGCGTGGCATGACAGCGAAGGTAACGCCCACGTCACCCTTACACCCGACCAGGAGCAGATCGAGCGCGCTGACGACGAGCGCCTGGCCGAAGACCTGCGCCTGCTCTACGTGGCCCTGACCCGCGCCCAGCATGCTTGCTGGCTGGGTGTCGCCGACCTCAAGCGCGGTAATCTGAAGAGCTCGCAGCTGCACCGCTCGGCGTTTGGCTACCTGCTGGGGGGCGGCCTTGCCTTGGCTGGCTCGGCGCAGCTGACGGACTGGTTGCAGGCTTTGGCGGCAAGTTGCCCGCACATCACTTGCCCAGGCCTGCCGCAGGCGGATGAGCAGATGTATCGCATGCCACACGCCGAACGTGAGCTGCTGCCAGCACGCAGGCCACGCCATGCGGCTGCCGAGCACTGGTGGATCGCTTCCTACAGTGCCCTTCGTGTCGGCGATCAGACCCTCGGCGCCGACAGCTCGCAGGCACAGCAACTGCTGGATGACGAGGTGCCCGATGCCCAGGTGTTGCGCGAGGTCCCGGCCGACAGCGGCGATATCCATCGCTTCCCGCGGGGGCCTAACCCCGGCACCTTCCTCCATGGTTTGCTGGAGTGGGCAGGCCGTGAGGGCTTCAGCGAGGTCAGCGCTAACCCTCAACTGATCGAGCGCACCGTTGGCCAGCGCTGCAACCGCCGTGACTGGGCAGGCTGGATCCCCACCCTGAGCCACTGGATGCAGCGTTTGCTGAGCGAGGCGTTGCCGCTGCCGGGCAGCGACCAGAGCGTAACGCTGGGCCAGCTGCGTCATTACCAGATCGAAATGGAGTTCTGGTTCGCCAGCCACCGGGTCGACGCAGAACAACTCGATCGCCTGGTGGCACGCCACACCCACCCCGGTCTGGCGCGCCCAGCTGCGCAGCCGACCGTGCTAAACGGCATGTTCAAAGGGTTCATCGACCTGGCGTTCGAGCTGGACGGGCGTTACTACGTGACCGACTACAAGTCCAACTGGCTGGGTGCGGACATCCAGGCCTACGATGCCATGGCCATGGAAAAGGCGATTCTTGAGCACCGCTACGACCTGCAGTATGTGCTGTACCTGCTGGCCCTGCATCGCCAGTTGCGCGCGCGGCTGGCGGACTACGATTATGACCGCCATGTTGGCGGCGCCCTGTTCATCTTCCTGCGCGGTGCCAGCAGCAGCGGCCACGGCGTGTACCACGCCAAGCCACCGCGTGAGCTGATCGAAAGCCTCGATGCGCTGTTCCGTGGCGAGCACGCGCCGGTACAGCAGGACCTGTTTGCCGGAGTTGCGCCATGAGCCGAAGCCTTGTCGACCTGTTGCCCACCCCGTTGCACGCCGAGCACCTGCTGGCACTGGCACCGCAGCACAACAGCGCTGACCTGCTGCAATTACTCGACCGCTGGGTTGAGCGGGGCTGGCTACGAGCCCTGGACCGCGCGTTCGTGTCGTTCCTGGAAGAGCGCGCCCCCGGCAGTGATCCCTTGCTATTGCTGGCAGCGGCGCTGGCCAGCCACCAACTGGGGCACGGACATGTCTGCCTCGACCTGCAACAAACCTTGGCCGAGCCTGATTTCGCCCTGTCGTTGCCGCCGGAAGGTGACGCCCTTATCGGCCCTTTGCTACTGCCATCGCAACTGCTGGCCAACCTTGACTTGAATGCCTGGCTTCAGCGCATCAGCGCCAGCCCGCTGGTGGCCGCAGGTGATACGCCTGGCCAGCAATCGCGGCCACTGGTACGCAGTGGCGAGCGCCTTTACCTGCGCCGTTACTGGAGTTACGAGCGGCGCATCGACCAGGCCCTGCGCCAGCGCCTGAGTCAGGCCGAAGCACCGCCTGCGGACCTGCCAGAGCGTCTGGCGCAACTGTTCGAGGGCGGCGCGCCAGCTGGCCAGGTGGACTGGCAGAAGCTCGCCTGCGCCTTGGCCACCCGGGCCGGTTTCAGCATCATCACTGGCGGCCCCGGCACCGGCAAGACGACCACCGTGGTGCGCCTGCTGGCGTTGCTGCAGGCGCCGGCAGTGGAGCAGGGCAGGCCACTGCGCATCCGCCTGGCTGCACCGACCGGCAAGGCCGCTGCGCGCCTGACCGAATCCATTGGCCAGCAAGTCGAGCGCCTGCAAGTCAGCGCCGAAGTACGCGGGCAAATCCCCACTGAAGTCAGCACCGTGCATCGCCTGCTCGGTAGCCGCCCGGGCTCGCGGCACTTCCGCCATCATGCTGGCAACCCGTTGCCGTTGGACGTGCTGGTGGTCGACGAAGCGTCGATGATCGACCTGGAAATGATGGCCAACCTGCTCGATGCCTTGCCGCCGCGGGCGCGTCTGGTGCTGCTGGGCGACAAGGACCAGTTGGCCTCGGTCGAGGCCGGCGCGGTGCTGGGTGACCTGTGCCGGGATGCTGAGGAGGGCTTTTACTCGCCGGCGACTGCAGCGTGGCTTCAGCAGGTCAGTGGCGAGTCGCTGGCCGGCAGTGGCCTCAAGGCCGGCGATGAGCAGCGTCACCCGCTGGCCCAGCAGGTGGTGATGCTGCGTTTTTCACGGCGTTTCGGTGAAGGCAGCGGAATTGGCCAGCTGGCCAGACTGGTCAATCGTCAGGACGCTCACGCGGCGCGCAACCTGCTGGCCGCGCCGCCTGCCGACGTGCACAGCCTTTCGCTCAAGCACGAACAGGATCGTGCGTTCGACCGCCTGTTACTCGACGGCCTGAACCGCGGTACCGATGGACCGCAAGGCTACCGCAGCTACCTGCGCACCCTTGGCCGTTACCGGCCGGCACTTGATACCGCCTTTGACGACCCCGCCTGGGAGCAATGGGCGGGCAAGGTGTTGCGCAGTTTCGAGGATTTCCAGTTGCTGTGCGCGGTGCGCCGGGGCGCCTGGGGTGTCGAAGGCCTCAACGAGCGGGTGGCGCGAGTGCTGCACAATGCCGGTCTGATCGACAGCCAGCAGCCCTGGTACGAAGGGCGCCCGGTGCTGGTGACCCGCAACGACTACGGCCTTGGCCTGATGAACGGTGACATCGGTATTGCCCTGCGCCTGCCGGATGAGCATGGCCAGCCGCTGCTGCGCGTGGCCTTCCCGCGCAACGACGGCAGTGGTGGTGTGCGATTCGTTCTGCCGAGCCGGCTCAACGAAGTGGAGACGGTATTCGCCATGACCGTGCACAAGTCCCAGGGCTCGGAGTTCAGCCACACTGCTCTGGTGCTGCCGGAGGCGCTCAACCCGGTGCTGACCAAGGAACTGGTGTACACCGGCATCACCCGGGCCAAGCATTGCTTCAGTCTGGTCGAGCCACGCCAAGGCATTTTCGAAGAAGCGGTGGCGCGCAAAGTACGGCGTATTTCCGGGTTGATGCTCGAGCAGGTCTAGGGCCATGAAACCCATTACACGTGGCCGCATGCTCATACAATAAAGCGGCCATGTGCTATCGTTGCGCCGATATCGGAAGGGGCTTCAAGGGATTTCCCACATGAACGTGGCCGCAAGGCGAGTGACAAGCTGTGCGCTTTCGCTATTGCTGGCCGTCCTGCTCCTTTCTGCAGGCGCTGCCCGGGCAGACCCCGGCACAACCGCCGCCCAGGCACAGCAACGCGCCAAGGCAGTCACCCAGGTAGTACTGGGTATCTTCAGTTACGCCCGCTGGCCCGTCGAACCTTCTCCTTTACGCCTGTGCCTGGTCGGCCCGACCGAGTACGCCGACGATCTCATCAAGGGCCATGTCCAGGAGTCCGGCCGGCCGCTGCAGGTGCGGCGCCTGCTGGCAGAAGACACCCAGGTCGCCCAGGCCTGCGATGCCCTCTACATTGGCAAGCTTGACCAGGGCCAGCGCGATCGGCTGTTCCAGCGTATCGGCGGCCACCCGGTGCTGAGCATCAGCGAGGCGGATGACCCATGCACGGTCGGCAGCCTGTTCTGCCTGCGGGTCAGCGACCAGCAGGTGGCCTTTGAAGTCAATCTCGACTCGGTGGCACGCTCTGGCGTGCGCATTCACCCCAGCGTGCTGCAATTGTCGCGGCGCCGGGCGGAGCAGCCATGAAGCCGACCCGCAAGCGTACCGTGCGCCCGACCCTGCGCTCGGTGCTGGGCCGTGGCCACCTCAGCGTCGCCTTGCTTGCCGTTGGCCTGGCGGGTATCTCCCTCACCCTGCTGGGCGTGCTCGCCCTGCGTGTCTATGCCAACCATAACCTGCAGTTGATCGCCCGCTCGATCAACTACACGGTAGAGGCGGCGGTGGTGTTCGATGACAGCGCCGCTGCCAATGAGTCGCTGGCGTTGATTGCCAGTACCGAAGAAGTGGCCGAGGCCAAGGTCTTCAACAACGAGGGCGAGCAACTGGCGCACTGGCAACGCGACAATACCGGCATGCTCGCGCAGCTGGAGGTGCAGGTTGCCAGCGCCTTGCTGGATGAGCCGGTCATTCTGCCGATCGTGCACCAGCAACAGCAGGTCGGGCATATCGAACTGGCAGGCCAGGGCAGGAGCCTGTTGCTGTTCCTGCTCAGTGGCTTGGCCGGTATCTTGTTCTGCACGGTCCTCAGCGCCTTGGCTGCCCAGTATCTGTCGCGGCGCCTGCTCAACGATATCACCCGCCCGCTGCGTGGCCTGGCCAGTGTCGCCCATGCCGCCCGCCGCGAGCGCAGCTTCGACCGGCGCGTGCCAGAAGCGCCGATTGCCGAGCTGAACGAGCTGGGTAACGACTTCAATGCCCTGCTGGATGAACTGGAGGTGTGGCAAAGCCACCTGCAGAGCGAAAACCAGACCCTGGCCCATCAGGCCAGCCACGACAGCCTGACCGGCTTGCCCAACCGCGCCTTCTTTGAAGGGCGCCTGAGCCGCAGCGTGCGAAATGCGGCCCGCCAGCAGGACCACCTGGCAGTGCTGTTCCTCGACAGCGACCACTTCAAGCAGATCAACGACACCCTCGGCCACGCCGTGGGTGACGAGGTGTTGATCAGCGTGGCCGAACGTGTGCGCGCCCAGTTGCGCGAGCAAGACCTGGTGGCGCGCCTGGGGGGCGACGAGTTTGCCGTGTTGTTGACGCCTTTGCATACGCGCAAGGATGCCGAACACATTGCCGAGAAGATCGTTGCCAGCATGAGGCTGCCGGTGCAACTGGACAGTGGCCGCAGTGTTTCCACCTCGCTGAGTGTCGGTATTGCCTATTACCCGGATGACGGCGCTGACCCCGCCAGTCTTCTGAATGCCGCCGATGCGGCAATGTACCAGGCCAAGCGCGAATGCCGTGGCCATTGGCAAGTGGCGCAGACGGAACGGTCCGCCAATGAAATCAGGAACAGGAGTTGAACCCGTGATGCACGCTTTACGTTTTCCGCTTTGGGCCTTGTTGCTCGCCCTGCTGGCGCTGACGGGGTGCCAGAGCGCACCCCAAAAGGGCCTTACCCCAGAACAGATTGCCGTGCTAAAGCGCGAAGGTTTCACCCCGACCGATGAAGGTTGGGCCTACGACTTGTCTGGCAAAGTGCTGTTCGGCAGCGATCTGGACAGCCTCAACGGCCAGAGCCAGGCGATTGTCGAGCGCATCGGCAAGGCGCTGCTGGGCGTGGGTATCCAGGGCGTGCGGGTGGACGGGCATGCCGACTCGTCGGGCAAGGCGGCGTATAACCAGCAGCTGTCCGAGCGCCGCGCGCAAAGCGTGACCAAGGCGCTGGTGGGGATTGGCATGCAGGCACAGAACATTCAGAGCCGTGGCCTGGGTAGCAGCCAGCCGGTGGCGGACAACCGCACCAGCGCCGGGCGTACCGAGAACCGTCGGGTGTCCATCGTGGTAGCGTCCTACTGATCGTCGCCGCTCGGGCAGTCACATAGCCCCTGTAGGCGTGGGCAACGCGGTGCCTGGCACCGGCTTCGCCGGTGTTCGCGGGCACGCTCCTACAGGGGCTGTGTTGCCTTCGGAAATGCGCAGGCGCATCAGTCCTGGGCAAAGCGCATCTCGCGGGTTTGCCCCATCAACAACGGCGCATTCGCCTCGGTCACCCCGCGGATGTAATCCCACAGCAGGGTAATGCGCTTCAACTTGCGCAAATCCTCCCGGCAATACATCCAGAACTGCCTCGTCACCTCGATCTCCTCCGGCAACACCGTGACCAATCGCGGGTCCTGCGCGGCGAGGAAGCACGGCAATATCGCCAGCCCACGCCCCTGCAACGCTGCCGTGTACTGCGCGATCACGCTGGTACTGCGCAAATGTGCGCTGGCGTTGGGGATCAGGTTGGCCAGGTACAGCAGCTCGGAGCTGAACGCCAGGTCATCCACGTAACTGATGAAGGGGTGTTTGGCCAGATCCGTCACCTGGCGGATCGGCGCGTGGCTGTCCAGGTAGCCCTGGGTGGCATACAGCCGCAGGCGGTAGTCGCACAGCTTGCAGCACACATAAGGCCCATGCTCGGGCCGCTCCAGCGCAATGACGATGTCCGCCTCGCGCTTGGACAGGCTGATGAAGTGCGGCAGCGGCAGGATGTCCACCGAAATAGCCGGGTAGGCGTCGACGAAGTGGCTTAGCTGCGGCGTGATGAAAAAGCTGCCAAAGCCCTCGGTGCAGCCCATGCGCACATGGCCCGACAACGCCACCCCCGACCCGGACACCTGCTCGCAAGCCATGTGCAGCGTGCTCTCGATCGATTCGGCATAGCCCAGCAGGCGCTGGCCTTCGGCGGTCAGCACAAAGCCGTTGGTCCGTGACTTTTCGAACAGCAAGGTGCCCAGCGCGCCCTCCAGCGAGCTGATGCGCCGCGACACTGTGGTGTAGTCCACGCTCAGCCGTTTGGCGGCACTGCTGGCCTTGCGGGTACGGGCCACTTCGAGGAAGAACTTCAAATCGTCCCAGTTGAGCGCGCTCAGGGATGTGAGGTCTTTTTGCATGATGATCCGGTTTTTTTGTGCGTTCTTGTTGGATGTTTGCACATCTATACTCGAAACAAGCCTCAGGACGCCACCTCGCGTTTGCCCGGCGCTGGCGATCTCGTCCCGACAACAATTCCAAGGAGAACGCAGATGAACGCACCGCAATCCCCAAACAGCACCAAGGTCGAGCAGGTCAAGCTGCTGATCGACGGCCAGTGGGTCGAGTCCCAAACCACCGAATGGCGTGACATCGTCAACCCGGCCACCCAAGAGGTGCTGGCGCGCGTACCGTTCGCCACCGTCGAGGAAGTCGACGCAGCCGTGGCCGCCGCGCAACGCGCATTCCAGACCTGGCGTAACACCCCGATCGGCGCCCGCATGCGCATCATGCTCAAGCTGCAGGCGCTGATCCGCGAACACACCAAACGCATTGCCCAGGTGCTCAGCGCCGAGCAGGGCAAGACCCTGGCCGACGCTGAAGGCGATATCTTCCGCGGCCTGGAAGTGGTCGAGCATGCTGCGTCCATTGGTACCCTGCAGATGGGCGAATTCGCCGAGAACGTCGCCGGCGGTGTCGATACCTACACCTTGCGCCAGCCGATCGGCGTATGCGCTGGCATCACCCCGTTCAACTTCCCGGCAATGATCCCGCTGTGGATGTTCCCCATGGCCATCGTCTGCGGCAACACCTTCGTGCTCAAACCGTCCGAGCAGGACCCGCTGTCGACCATGCTTCTGGTCGAGCTGGCGCTGGAAGCCGGCGTACCGGCCGGCGTGCTGAACGTGGTGCACGGCGGCAAGCAGGTGGTGGATGCCATTTGCACCCACCAGGACATCAAGGCGATTTCCTTCGTGGGCTCTACTGAAGTCGGCACGCACGTTTACAACCTTGGCAGCCAGCATGGCAAGCGTGTGCAGTCAATGATGGGCGCCAAGAACCACGCGGTGGTATTGCCTGATGCCAACCGCACACAAACCATCAATGCGCTGGTGGGTGCTGCCTTCGGCGCGGCAGGCCAGCGCTGCATGGCCACCTCGGTGGCGGTGTTGGTGGGCAAGGCCCGCGAATGGTTGCCGGATATCAAGGAGGCTGCCAGCAAGCTCAAGGTCAATGCTGGCTGTGAGCCGGGCACCGACGTTGGCCCGGTGGTTTCCAAGCGTGCCAAGGAGCGTGTGCTGGGCCTGATCGAAAGCGGTATCAAGGAAGGCGCCAAGCTGGAACTCGACGGCCGTGACGTCAAGGTACCGGGCTATGAGCAAGGCAACTTCGTCGGCCCGACCCTGTTCTCGGGCGTGAAGACCGACATGCAGGTGTATACCCAGGAAATCTTCGGCCCGGTGCTGGTGACCCTGGAAGTCGACACGCTCGACGAGGCCATCGCCCTGGTCAACGCCAACCCGTTCGGCAACGGCACCGGCCTGTTCACCCAGAGCGGCGCGGCAGCACGCAAGTTCCAGAGCGAAATTGATATTGGCCAGGTCGGCATCAACATCCCGATCCCGGTACCCGTACCGTTCTTCAGCTTCACCGGTTCGCGGGGTTCCAAGCTCGGTGACCTCGGGCCGTACGGCAAGCAAGTGGTGCAGTTCTACACTCAGACCAAGACTGTCACTGCTCGCTGGTTCGATGACGACAGCGTCAACGACGGTGTGAACACCACCATTAGCCTGCGCTAAGGAGTACGTCATGCGTATCGCATTCATCGGCCTGGGCAACATGGGCGCGCCCATGGCCCGCAACCTGATCAAGGCCGGGCATCAGCTGAACCTGTTCGACCTGAACAAGGCCGTGCTGGCCGAGCTGGCAGAACTGGGCGGGCAGATCAGCCCCTCGCCCAAGGACGCGGCGGCCAACAGCGAGCTGGTGATCACCATGCTGCCGGCCGCAGCCCATGTGCGTAGCGTTTACTTGAACGAGGACGGCGTACTGGCCGGCATTCGTCCTGGCACGCCGACCGTTGACTGCAGCACCATCGACCCGCAGACCGCACGTGATGTGTCCAAGGCCGCAGCGGCAAAAGGTGTGGACATGGGGGATGCGCCGGTTTCCGGTGGTACTGGCGGCGCCGCGGCCGGCACCCTGACGTTCATGGTTGGCGCCAGTACCGAGTTGTTCGCCAGCCTCAAGCCGGTACTGGAGCAGATGGGCCGCAACATCGTGCACTGCGGGGAAGTCGGTACCGGCCAGATCGCCAAGATCTGCAACAACCTGCTGCTAGGCATTTCGATGATCGGCGTGTCCGAGGCCATGGCCCTGGGTAACGCGCTGGGTATCGATACCAAGGTGCTGGCCGGCATCATCAATAGTTCGACCGGGCGTTGCTGGAGCTCGGACACCTACAACCCGTGGCCGGGCATCATCGAAACCGCTCCGGCATCGCGTGGCTACACCGGTGGCTTTGGCGCCGAACTCATGCTCAAGGACCTGGGGTTGGCCACCGAAGCGGCACGCCAGGCACACCAACCGGTGATTCTCGGTGCCGTGGCCCAGCAGTTGTACCAGGCCATGAGCCTGCGAGGCGAGGGTGGCAAGGACTTCTCGGCCATCGTCGAGGGTTATCGCAAAAAGGATTGATGCAAGAGGTGGACTTCATCGCGGGCCAGGTGGCCTTCCCTCTGTAACTGCGCACCAGAGGGAAGGGCGTCTGCTCCGCGATTTTTTTTGTCCACGCTTACAGATAGTGCGCGGCCGTGGTAGGAGCGGGTTCACCCGCGAATGCTACAGAAGCCTCACCGCCGCATTAGCAGGTAAACCCGCGCCTGCAAGTCAGGCGAAGACGAAATACTTACGTACAGTCTCGACCACTTCCCACGTACCTTTCATGCCTGGCTCGATCACGAACACATCACCCGCTTTCAGGTGCTTCGGCTCTTCGCCTTCCGGGGTGATGATGCAGTAGCCATCGAGGAAGTGGCAGAACTCCCATTTATCGTAGTTGACCTCGAACTTGCCTGGGGTGCAGATCCAGGTGCCCATGATTTTGCTGCCGTCGGCCGACAGGTAGGCATTGAGGTTGACGGTGTGCGGATCGCCGCCGATGCGCTTCCACTTGGTGGCGTCCACGACCGGCGTCGGGCAGGTTTCGCGCAGGACGGTGATGAAATCGGACATGGCACAACTCCTGGTGACTGGCTGAATGACTGGTCACCATAGGCCCAACGGCCGAGCCGCAGTTGCCTGGGCTCGACGTCCAGGTGTCTGGCCGCGCTATGGCAGGCGGTTTACCTCGACAGTGGTGTGCGCCCTTGCGCATCAGCCGGTAAAGGTGGCTACCAGTTCTGCGGCATAGCCTGGTAATGCCGCAAAATCCCGCGCGCACACCAGCAACCGGCGGTTGGCCCATGGCTCCTGCAGCGCCGCCCAGTGCAACGGCAGCATGCCTTGCCAACGCAGCACCGCTGCCAGCGGCACCACCCCGATTCCGGCCCCGCCCGCGACCATGCGGATCACCCCATCAAACCCCTCCGCACGCACCCGAACCTGCATGCGCTGCCCCTCGTGCAGCGCTTGCTCTTCCAGGTACAACCCCAATGCACTGCCGGCCCCCAGGCCTACATAGCCATGGGCCAGGCTGTCGACGAAGCTTGGCGCCAGCGCACTGGCCAGGGGGTGGCCCTGTGGCGTCACCAGCACCAGCGGGTCGTCTCGAAACGGCCGGGTCTGCAGGTGCTCGCTGGGGGCGGCTGTGGACACGATGCCCAGGTCGGCCACGCCTTGGGTAATTGCCTGCACGATGCGCAAACTCGGCAGCTCTTGCACATCCACGCTGACGCCCGGGTTTTCAGCCAGATAGCTGGCCAGCAGTTCGGGCAGGTATTCGGTCAGCGCAGCGGTGTTGCACAGCAGGCGCACCTGGCCTTGCTGCCCTTGTGCGTATTGGCCCAGGTCGAACTGCAGGCGTTCGACCTGCTGCGTTATCAGCCGTGCATGTTGCAACAATGCCTGGCCAGCCGGCGTTGGTTGTACGCCACGGCGGTTACGTTCAAGCAAGGGAATGCCCAGCGATGCTTCCATGGCGCGGATGCGCGCACTGGCCGCTGGCAGCGACAGATGGCTGCGGCCGGCGCCGGCGGTAATGTTGCCGCACTCCACGGTGTGCTGGAACAGCTTGAGGTCGATCAGGTCGAAATGCATGTGGCTCTGTCCGGGCAAGAGGCTGGCTGAGTATATGGCAGATTCTCACGTCGGCCGGGGCACGGCATCATCGGCCCATGACGACCTTGCTTGCTTTCTACCAGAACATTGGCCCGGCACTCTCGTTGCTGGTTGTACTGACCTTTCTGCTGGCTGGCGCAGTGAAGGGGGTCATCGGCCTGGGCCTGCCGACCATTGCCATGGGCCTGTTGGGCCTGGCTATGCCACCGGCGCAGGCTGCCGCGTTGTTGATCGTGCCCTCGACACTCACCAACCTGTGGCAGCTGGCCAGCGGCGGGCACCTGCGAGGGTTGTTGGTCCGCCTGGGGCCGATGCTGGCATTGATTCTTGTCGGCACCTTGCTGGGCAGCGCCTGGCTGGGAATCAACAGTGGCCCCTGGGCTGCGCACGCGCTGGGGGGCGCCTTGCTGGTCTATGCGTTGTATGGGTTGGTCGGCCCGGGCTTGCAGGTAGCCCCGGGACACGAGCGCTGGCTGGGACCGCTTTGCGGGCTGGTCACGGGTGTGGTTACGGCGTCGACCGGGGTGTTCGTGATGCCAGCGGTGCCTTACCTGCAGAGCCTGGGCTTGAGCCGCGAGCAGATGATCCAGGCCCTGGGCCTGTCGTTCACGGTGTCGACCCTGGCCTTGGCCCTAGGCCTGGCCGGGCAGGATGCCTTGGGTGGCCAGGCGCTGGGGGCGTCGCTGCTGATGCTGGCGCCGGCCTTGCTCGGCATGCTGGCGGGCCAGTGGCTGCGTCAGCGGATCAGCGCGCTGCTGTTCAAGCGTTGCTTTTTCATCGGCCTGGCCGCCCTCGGCGGCCACCTGCTGATCAACGGCTAGCGGACGAAGCGCTGAGCATGTCGACCCTCTGGATATCGAAATCGCGCTCCAGGTAATCCATGCGTTTTTCGAAGAAGGCAGCCATGTGCGGGAGGGCCGAGTGCACGTCCAGCGCGGCCTTGTCGGCCCACACTTCGAAGAACACAAACAGGCTTGGGTCCTGCTGGTCGCGCAGCATGTGGTACTCGATGCAGCCGGGTTCCTGGCGGCTTGGCTCGACGTAGGGACGGAACAGGTTTTCGAACGCATCAGCCATTTCCGGGCGGGTCTTGGCTTTGAGGATAAAGGCGAACGGCTCACTCATGGGGCGCTACTCGGTGATGGGTGGTGAGTCAATTCTACGGCAATAATGCATTGCCAATTCGTGACTTCTGGTCAATTGTATTTTGCCCCGTCATCGCTGTATCCCGCCCCCGCGAGCCTCTAACCTGCCGGCATCAATTTTTGATTCGGCCGTGGAGGCCAGCATGAAAAAGATCCTTCTGCTCAATGGTGGTAAACAGTTCGCTCACTCCGAAGGCCGCCTCAACGCGACCTTGCACGAAGCGGCCATCGCTCACCTGGACCGCGCCGGTTTCGATGTGCGCCAGACGTTCATCGACGGCGGCTACGATGCCCAGGAAGAGGTGGAGAAATTCCTCTGGGCCGATGTGGTGGTCTATCAGATGCCCGGCTGGTGGATGGGCGCGCCGTGGACCGTGAAGAAGTACATCGACGAGGTGTTCACTGCCGGTCACGGCAGCCTGTATGCCAATGACGGTCGTACCCGTTCGGACCACTCGCAGAAATACGGCAGCGGTGGTCTGGTGCACGGCAAGCAATACATGTTGTCGCTGACCTGGAACGCGCCGCAGCAGGCGTTCGATGACCCCAGCGATTTCTTTGAAGGCAAAGGGGTGGATGCCGTGTACTTCCCGTTCCACAAGGCCAACCAGTTCCTGGGCATGACCGGCCTGCCGACCTTCCTGGCTGTGGATGTGATGAAGCGCCCGGATGTGCCGGCGGCGTTGGCAGCTTATGAGGCCCATCTGGACAAGGTGTTTGGCAAGGCACAGTAATTTTATGTCTGTACCGGCCTCTTCGCGGGCTTGCCCGCTCCCACAGGTATTACGCAGGTTTCAAGGACTTTGCAGTACTTGGGGGAGCGGGCAAGCCCGCGAAGAGGCCCGTACAGGCGCTGCTGGACTTGGCCTCGACAAGCGGTTATCTAATCCTTGCACAGACCAACCACAGGCCCTGATGTGAAAACCCGATCCGAAGAACTCCAGGTATTCGTCGCCGTCATCGACTGCGGCTCGATTTCCGCTGCTGCCGAGCAGATGGGCCAGACCCCGTCTGCCGTCAGCCGCACCTTGTCGCGTCTGGAGGGCAAGCTGGGCACCACGCTGGTCAACCGCACCACCCGGCGCATGGACCTTACCGAAGAGGGGCGCTACTTTCTTGAGCGCGCGCGGCTGATCCTGCAGCAGATGGACGAGATGGAAGAGCGTCTGTCGATGAACCGCCAGACCCCGACCGGGCGATTGCGCATCAATGCCGCTGCGCCGTTCATGCTGCATGCCATCCTGCCCTGGATCGGCGAGTTCCGCCGCCAGTACCCAGGCATCGAACTGGAGCTCAACACCGACGACCTGATCATCGACCTGCTGGAGCAGAGCACTGATGTGGCGATACGCATCGGAGAGCTGGCCGACTCCAGCCTGCACGCGCGCAGCCTGGGTTGCAGTCCGGTGCAGGTGCTGGCCAGTCCGGCCTACCTGGAGCAGCACGGCACGCCACGGCAGGTCGAGGACCTGGCCAACCACTGTCTGCTCGGCTTCAGCCAACCTGAGTCGCTCAATCACTGGCCGCTACGCCACGCTCAGGGCGATCGCTGGAGCATCCGCCCGGCGTTGGTTGCTTCCAGCGGCGAAACCCTGCGCCAGCTGGCGTTGGCCGGGGAGGGCATCGTCAGCCTGTCGCACTTCATGACCCACGAAGATATCCGCACAGGGCGCCTGCAGGTGCTGCTGAGCGAGGCCAACAATGGCTACCGTCAGCCGATCCACGCGGTGTATTACCGCAACACCCAGTTGGCGCTGCGCATCCAGTGCTTCCTGGATTTCATCCAGCGCAAGCTGGCGATGTACGCCTGCTGAGTTGCCTGATCGCGACAAATCCTGTCCACAGGCGGCGAAACTTCCGCCGGTTGATTGCACAGTCGAAGCGCTTCGGCCTTACTGACTGCTCAACAAAAACAACACCAAGGAAGTGTCATGCGTATTGTCCCTTTCCAGTATCTGGCTCTCGCAGCCGCGATCCTGAGCTGTTCCTCGGTTTACGCCGCCACCCTGGAGGGCGGCGCGGTGGCCGCCCCCGATCAATATGGTGCACAGGTGGCCGCCGATATTCTGAAAAAGGGCGGCAACGCGGTGGACGCGGCAGTCGCGACTGCCTTCACCCTGGCGGTGACTTACCCAGAGGCCGGTAATATCGGCGGTGGCGGCTTCATGACCCTGTTCGTCGATGGCAAGCCTTACTTCCTCGACTACCGCGAAGTCGCGCCCAAGGCCGCCACGCGCAACATGTACCTGGACGACAAGGGCGAGGTCATCGAGAACCTCAGCCTGGTCGGGGCACGCGCCGCAGGCGTACCCGGTACGGTAATGGGCCTGTGGGAGGCGCACCAGAAGTTCGGCAAGCTGCCCTGGAGCGAGTTGCTGACCCCGGCCATCGGCTATGCGAAAAACGGCTTCAAGGTGGCGGAAAAGCAGTACCAGTACCGCAACGATGCCCAAGGCATGTTCAAGACGGCGACCAACTTCAACGATTACTTTGGCAACATGAAGGTCGGCGAGCTGTTCAAGCAGCCGGAAATGGCCCAGACCCTGGAGCGCATAGCCGACAAGGGCGTGAGCGAGTTCTATCAAGGCAAGACCGCCGATTTGCTGGTGGCGCAGATGCAGGCTGACAAAGGCCTGATTACCAAAGAAGACCTGAAGGATTACAAGGCGGTATGGCGTGAACCGATGGCCGTGAGCTGGCGTGGCAATGTGGTGTATACCGCACCACCGCCGAGCTCGGGCGGTGTGGCGCTGGCCCAGTTGCTGGGCATCAAGGAAGACCGCGCGGCCGACTTCAAAGGGGTGGCGCATAACTCGGCGCAGTACATCCACCTGTTGGCCGAGATCGAGAAGCGGGTATTCGCCGACCGCGCCGATTACCTGGGCGACCCGGCCTTCACCAAGGTGCCGGTGGACCAGCTGGTGGCCAAGGATTACCTGGCCAAGCGCGCAGCTCAGGTCAACCCGAAGGCCATTTCCGACACCGACAAGGTCAAACCGGGCCTTGAACCGCACCAGACCACGCATTTCTCGATCGTCGACAAGCAGGGCAACGCGGTCAGCAATACCTACACCCTCAACCTCGACTACGGCAGTGGTGTGGTGGTGAAGGGCGCCGGTTTCCTGCTCAACGACGAGATGGATGATTTCAGCGCCAAGCCGGGGGCGGCGAACGCCTTTGGCGTGGTCGGCGGTGATGCCAACGCGATCGAACCGGGCAAGCGCATGCTGTCGTCGATGAGCCCCAGCCTGATGACCCGCGATGGCAAGGTCGAGTTGGTTATCGGTACCCCGGGTGGTTCACGGATCTTTACCTCGATCTTCCAGGTGATGAACAACCTGTACGACTACGGCATGCCGCTGGACAAGGCGGTGGCGGCGCAGCGCGTGCACCATCAGTTGCTGCCCAAGGACACCATCTACTTCGACAGCTATGCGCCATTGACCGGGCCGGTAGCTGATGGGCTGAAGAAGATGGGCTATGTGCTGGAGGACCAGGGCTGGGAGATGGGCGACATCCAGGCGATCCGCGTCGATGGGGCGAAGCTTGAGACCGCTTCCGACCCACGTGGGCGTGGGGTGGGGATGATCGTCAAGTAGTACCTGTGAGCACGCCGGGAGGGCTTTGCCCTCCTATCGCGACACAAGGCCGCTCCCATGACCTGCGTACGTGGATCAATATGGGAGCGGCCTTGAGTCGCGAAAGGGCCGCAAAGCGGCCCCAGGTGCCAACGGTCAGACGCGGAACTGGCTGACCAGTGTCTGCAACTGCCCACCCAGCCGCGCCAGCTCCACACTCGACGCTGCCGTCTCGTCACTGGCTGCTGCGGTTTGCTCTGACACATCACGCACATTCAGGATGCTTCGGCTGATCTCTTCAGCCACCGCACTCTGCTGCTCTGCCGCCGCAGCAATCTGCTGGTTCATCGACTGGATGCTCGATACCGTACTGGTGATGCTCTCCAGCGATGACCCGGCCTTTCGCGCCAGTTCGACGCTGCTGTCGGTCAGGGCACGGCTGCCCTGCATGGCATTCGCCACTTGCTGGGTACCGTGCTGCAGGCTGGCAATCAGCTCTTCGATCTCTTCGGTAGACTTCTGCGTGCGTTGGGCCAGGCCACGCACTTCGTCGGCAACCACGGCAAAGCCACGGCCTGCCTCGCCGGCACGCGCCGCCTCGATCGCTGCGTTGAGCGCCAGCAGGTTGGTCTGTTCGGCCACCGACTTGATCACGTCCATCACGCTGCCAATTTTCTGGCTTTCCTGCTGCAGCAGGTTCATGGCCTCGGTGGAGCGGTGCATGTCTTCGGCCAGGCGTTCGATCTGGCCAATCGCTTCGCCCACCACGCGGTCGCCGGCACGGGCTTCGTCATCGGCTCCGGTGGCTGCATGTGAGGCCTGCTCGGCATTGCGCGCCACTTCCTGAACGGTAGCGGCCATTTCGTGCATGGCGGTGGCCACCTGGTCGGTCTCGACTTTCTGGCTGTTGGCGCCCGCGCTGGTCTGTTCGGTGACTGCCGACAGTTCTTCGGCGGCGCTGGCAATCTGGGTGACGCCATCGCGGATGCCGCTGATCAGCTCGCGCAGGGTGGTGCCCATGCGCGCGATGCCTTGCTGCAGCACGCCCAGTTCGTCACGGCGGGTGACGCGCATGTGCTGGGTAAGGTCGCCACTGGCGATTTTTTCCACGGCCACCAGGGTGTCTTGCAACGGGCGCGTGATCTGGCGGGTGATCAGCACCGCCGCCAGCACGCCGACCAGCAGCGCCAGCAGTGTGGCGATGGCCTGCAGGCTGCGGGCCTGGGTACTCTCGATGTCACGGCGCTCCAGCTGGATCTGGTACAACGCGTCGCTGCGCTTGACGATGTCGGCACCCTGCACGGTCATTTCGGCACGCGAGGTGGTGATGTTGGCAACCGCGTTGCGGAACTGGCGTACGGCGTCACGATAGGCCAGTACTGCGTTTTCGAACTGTTGCAGGCGGGCGTCTTCGCTGGGCAGCTGGCGCTTGAGGTTGTCGGTATCGGCCAGTGCTGCATCCAGCTGGCGCAAGGCGGCCTGCTCGTTGGCGCTGCTGTTGTCGGCGATGTAGCCACGCACATCGATGCGTACCTGCAGCAGTTGCTGGCGGGCCTTGCTGATCAGCTGGTACTGGGCCAGGCGCACGCTGTCAGCCTCGGGGCGAGCCATCACCTCCTGGCTGAGCGCATCCATGGCCTGGTCGGCGCGGATGGCCGAGCTGTCCATGGAAACGCGCGCTGCGCGGGTGGCGTCGTAGCCCTGGCGCATCTTGTTCAGCGACAGCTTGTAGGCACTGATGGTATCGCCCAGCTCACCCAGCAGCTTGACGTTCTCCGGGCTTTTGAAGGTGGAGGCCAGGTAGGCCTGCTGCTTGCTGAATGCGTCCAGCTTGGCCAGGGTGTTGGCGGCGGCGGTATCGTCGCCGTTGGCGATCATGTACTGCAGGCGCGCAATGCGCAGATCGGTGAGGTCCTTGTTCAACTGGCCAATATCGCCCATCCAGTTGCTACGGTCGATCAGGCTGCCCAGGCTGGTCCAGCCGGTGAGGGCCAGCAGGCCAGTGAGGACCAGCACCAGGCCGAAGCCCAGGCCGAGTTTAAGGTTGACGCTGATGTTGGCGAACCAGCTGTTCATGCACGCTCTCCAGAAGTTGATTTCGCTCTCTTGATCTTCGATCGCCAGGCGTTGTTGTTCTGGATGCCCGCTGATTCGTGCAGGGGTTATCGGCCATGATTGGGGAAGCTGAAACGCTTTTTCAGCAAAATGTCAGCAAGCGGTCTCACTCGGTCCCTGTTGCACCGGGCATCAGAGAGTGCGTGCACTGAAGGTGTCGCAGCGATTCACTTCACCTTCGGCAAACCCGGCCTTGAACCAGCGCACCCGCTGCGCCGAGGTACCGTGGGTGAACGAGTCTGGCACTACGCGCCCGCGGCTTTGCTGCTGCAGGCGGTCGTCGCCGATTGCATTGGCCGCATTCAGCGCTTCCTCGACATCGCCTGGCTCCAGCCAGTTCAGGCGTTTCTGCGCCTGGTAGGCCCATACCCCGGCCAGACAGTCGGCCTGCAACTCCTGGCGCACCAACAGGCCGTTGTCGCCCTCCATGCGCTGACCAGCGCGTCGTGCGGCGTCGACCTTGGCCGAGACGCCCAGCAGTGTCTGCACATGGTGACCGATTTCGTGGGCGATCACGTAGGCCTGGGCGAAGTCGCCAGCTGCAGCGAAGCGGGTTTCCATTTCACGGAAGAACGACATGTCCAGGTATACCCGCTGGTCCGCCGGGCAATAGAACGGCCCAACCGCTGCCGAGGCAAAACCGCAGGCCGAATTGACCTGGCCGCTGAACAGGACCAGTTTGGGGTCACGGTATTGTTTGCCGGCCTCGGCGAACAGGGCTTTCCAAGTGTCTTCGGTGTCACCCAGAACCGAGGCGACGAACTCAGCTTGCTGGTCGTTGGCCGGTGGCGCCTTGCCGCCCGCACCACTGGGCGCCGTCTGCTGTTGTTGCTGCTCCATCTGCCCGGCAAGCTGGCCAAGAATCTGCAGCGGGTCCTGCCCGGTGAGCCAGCCGATGCCGACGATCAGCAGAATCGCCCCGAGCCCCAGCCCCTTGCCGCCGCCGAAGCGCATGCCGCCACCGCCACCTTCGCCCCGGGCATCGACCACGTTGTCGCTGCGTCGGCCTTTTCGCCATTCCATGAATGCTCTCCCGAGCGTGAAACAAGAAGTCAAAGATTAGTTCAGGAAAGCGGCAGGTGTCAGGCAAAGGTGTTAATCCATAACCATTTGGTTATGTATGAGGTGGTCGATTTCAATATTCATCGCGCGCGACCTGCCGGAAACTGCAAGTCCGCCTGCCACGCCCAGGCGTTCTCACAATTCCAAGAGAGGAAACCGGCATGCCCGCCCAGGACAACAGCCGCTTCGTGATCCGTGATCGCAACTGGCACCCTAAAGCCCTTACGCCTGACTACAAGACCTCCGTTGCCCGCTCGCCGCGCCAGGCACTGGTCAGCATTCCGCAGTCGATCAGCGAAACCACTGGTCCGGACTTTTCCCATCTGGGCTTCGGCGCCCACGACCATGACCTGCTGCTGAACTTCAATAACGGTGGCCTGCCCATTGGCGAGCGCATCATCGTCGCCGGCCGTGTCGTCGACCAGTACGGCAAGCCTGTGCCGAACACTCTGGTGGAGATGTGGCAAGCCAACGCCGGCGGCCGCTATCGCCACAAGAACGACCGCTACCTGGCGCCGCTGGACCCGAACTTCGGTGGTGTTGGCCGGTGCCTGACCGACCGTGACGGCTACTACAGCTTCCGCACCATCAAGCCGGGCCCGTACCCATGGCGCAACGGCCCGAACGACTGGCGCCCGGCGCATATCCACTTCGCCATCAGCGGCCCATCGATCGCCACCAAGCTGATCACCCAGTTGTACTTCGAAGGTGACCCGCTGATCCCGATGTGCCCTATCGTCAAGTCGATCGCCAACCCGCAAGCCGTGCAGCAGTTGATCGCCAAGCTCGACATGAGCAACGCCAACCCGATGGACTGCCTGGCCTACCGCTTCGACATCGTGCTGCGCGGCCAGCGCAAGACCCACTTCGAAAACTGCTGAGGACCCCGCCATGCCAATCGAACTGCTGCCGGAAACCCCTTCGCAGACTGCCGGCCCCTACGTGCACATCGGCCTGGCCCTGGAAGCCGCCGGCAACCCGACCCGCGACCAGGAAATCTGGAACTGCCTGGCCAAGCCAGACGCCCCGGGCGAGCACATTCTGCTGATCGGCCACGTATATGACGGAAACGGCCACCTGGTGCGCGACTCGTTCCTGGAAGTGTGGCAGGCCGACGCCAACGGTGAGTACCAGGATGCCTACAACCTGGAAAACGCCTTCAACAGCTTTGGCCGCACGGCTACCACCTTCGATGCCGGTGAGTGGACGCTGCAAACGGTCAAGCCGGGTGTGGTGAACAACGCTGCTGGCGTGCCGATGGCGCCGCACATCAACATCAGCCTGTTTGCCCGTGGCATCAACATCCACCTGCACACGCGCCTGTATTTCGATGATGAGGCCCAGGCCAATGCCAAGTGCCCGGTGCTCAACCTGATCGAGCAGCCGCAGCGGCGTGAAACCTTGATTGCCAAGCGTTGCGAAGTGGATGGCAAGACGGCGTACCGCTTTGATATCCGCATTCAGGGGGAAGGGGAGACCGTCTTCTTCGACTTCTGAGGTGAAGCTTGGGGCCGCTCTGCGGCCCATTCGCGGGCAAGCCCGCTCCTACAACGATCTGCGTACACCGACGCCGATCAATGTGGGAGCGGGCTTGCCCGCGAATGGGCTGCAAAGCAGCCCCGGCGATACAACGATCAGCGCCGAACCAGCAGAACCCCACTCTCCATATGGTGGGTATACGGGAACTGGTCAAACAATGCACAGCGCTCGATACGGTGGGTGTCCTGCAACTGGGCAATGTTCGCTGCCAGTGTTTCCGGGTTGCACGAGATGTACAGGATGCGTTCGAAACGACGGGTCAGCTCGCAGGTATCCGGGTCCATCCCCGCACGCGGTGGGTCGACGAACACTGTACCGAACTGATAACTCTTCAGGTCGATGCCTTCCAGGCGACGGAACGGCCGCACCTCATTCAGTGCCTGGGTCAGCTCCTCTGCCGACAAACGTACCAGCCGCACGTTATCCACAGCGTTTTCGTCAAGGTTGCTCAGTGCGGCATTGACCGACGTCTTGCTGATTTCGGTGGCCAGCACCTGGCGTACGCGCGTGGCCAGCGGCAGGGTGAAGTTACCGTTGCCGCAATACAGCTCCAGCAGGTCATCCTCACGCTCGCCAATGGCCTCGAAGGCCCAGCTGAGCATCTTCTGGTTCACTGCGCCGTTGGGCTGGGTGAACGCACCCTCCGGCTGGCGGTAACTGAACACGCGGCCAGCCACATCGAGTTTTTCCACTGCGTAGTCGCGGCCGATAACCAGGCGTTTGCCCTTGGAGCGGCCGATGACGCTCACCCCCAGCGCTTCAGCCAGTTGCCGTGCTTCCACTTCCCAGGCCTCGTCCAGCGGGCGGTGATAGCACATCGTGATCATCGCATCGCCAGCCAGGGTGGTGAGGAACTCCACCTGGAACAGGCGGTTGCCCAGTTCTTCGCTGGCCTGCCAGGCTGCCTTCAGGCGTGGCATCAACGCGTTGATGCGTTCGCTGGCAATGGGGAAATCGTCGATCAGGATTGCTTTGTGCTTCTCGCCCGGGGCGAACATGGCGTAGTGGCGCTGGCCATCCTCGCGCCACAGGCGGAACTCGGCGCGCAGGCGGTAATGCTCGCGCGGCGAGTCGAAAACAGCCGGTTCCGGCGCACCGAACGGTGCCAGCAGCTCGCGCAGCCGGGCCACTTTGGCATCCAGTTGGGTGGCGTAGGAGGAGGGGTCGAAAGCAGCACTCATGCGTTGAACCAGCCTAGCTTGATGACGAACAGGATGGAAAGGATCACCAGGGCCGGGTTCAGGTCGCGACGGCGGCCGGAAATCAGTTTGACGGCGGTCCAGGCGATGAAGCCGAAGGCGATGCCATTGGCGATCGAGTAAGTCAGCGGCATGGCCAAGGCAGTTACCACCACCGGTGCGGCTTCGGTGACGTCGTCCCAGTTTATTTCCGCCAGGCCCGAGGCCATCAGTACCGCGACGAACAGCAGCGCTGGAGCGGTGGCGAAGGCGGGCACGCTACCGGCCAGTGGGGCGAAGAACAGCGCCAGCAGGAACAGCACAGCAACCACGATGGCCGTCAGGCCGGTGCGGCCACCGGCGCTCACGCCCGCAGCGGACTCGATATAGCTGGTGGTGGTCGAGGTGCCCAGCAGGGAGCCGGCCATGGCGGCGGTGCTGTCGGCGATCAGGGCGCGGCCCATCTTCGGCATGTGGCCGTCCTTGCCCATCAGGCCGGCGCGCTTGGCCACGGCGATCAGGGTACCGGAGTTGTCGAACAGGTCGACGAACAGGAACGCGAAGATCACGCTGATCAGGCCCACGTCGAGGGCACCGGCGATGTCCAGCTGCAGGAAGGTGGGTGCCAATGAAGGTGGCATCGACACGATCCCGCCGAACGGCGTGACGCCCATGGCGATCGATGCGACGGTGACGGCCAGGATGCCGATCAGCACCGCGCCGCGAACTTTCAGCGACTCAAGGCCGACGATCAGGAAGAAGCCCAGTGTGGCGAGAATCACCGAAGGCTGCTTGAGGTCGCCCATGCCCACCAAAGTGGCTGGGTTATCGACGACGATGCCGGCGTTATGCAGGGCGATCAATGCCAGGAACAGGCCGATGCCGGCGGCAATCGCCGAACGCAGCGGCAGCGGGATGCTGTTCACGATCCACTCGCGGATACGGAAGATCGACAGCAGGAAGAACATCACTGCTGACAGGAACACGGCACCCAGTGCCACCTGCCAGGTGTGGCCCATGTGCAGCACTACGGTGTAGGTGAAGAACGCGTTCAGGCCCATGCCCGGTGCCAGGGCGATCGGGTAGTTGGCAATCAGGCCCATGGTGGCGGAGCCGATGGCGGCTGCCAGGCAGGTGGCGACGAAGATCGCGCCCTTGTCCATGCCGGTCTCGCCGAGGATGCTCGGATTGACGAACAGGATGTAGGCCATGGCCAGGAAGGTGGTGACGCCCGCGAGAATCTCGGTGCGCACGTTGGTGTTGTGTGCTCTTAGTTGAAACAGCCTTTCCAGCATGCCCGCTCCCCAAGGCGCCCCCGGCGCCATGAATGTATCGACCCCAACAGCAAAGCACAGACCGTACCGGATGCCGTGGTTTTGTGTGGGGAGGAAAAAAGCCGCGCATCATACCAGCATGCATGGCGGGGGCCTATGGCCGTTGGGGAATGGGTTTTTCTGGCCCTGTGCGGGGAAGTTCCCCCGTAGGCGCGGGCTTGCCCGCGAAGCGGCGGGCACAGGTGACCCATCACCCGTTATGCAACCGATCCCGCTTGGCCAGGGTAGGGAACAGTTTTATCCACACCCCGGTCACCACCAAAGTGCCCACCCCGCCCAGCACCACCGCCGGCACTGTACCAAACCAGTGCGCGGTCACCCCCGATTCGAACTCACCGAGCTGGTTCGAGGCACCGATGAACAAGCCGTTCACTGCGCTGACCCGCCCACGCATTTCATCCGGTGTCTCCAGCTGCACGAACGAACTGCGAATGACCATGCTGATCATGTCTGCCGCACCCAGTACCACCAGTACCGCCAGCGAGAACCAGAACGAGGTCGACAGGCCGAAGGCGATGGTCGCCACACCGAACACCCCGACCGCAGTGAACATCGTCCGCCCGACGTTGCGCTGGAACGGGAAGCGCGCCAGCCAGAGCGACATCAGCAACGCCCCCACCGCTGGCGCCGAGCGCAACAGGCCAAGGCCCATCGGCCCGGTCAGCAGGATGTCCTTGGCAAATACCGGCAGCAACGCGGTGGCTCCGCCCAACAATACGGCGAACAGGTCCAGCGAGATGGCGCCAAGGATGTCGGGCCGGCTGCGAATGAAGCGGATGCCAGCCAGCAGCGATTCGATGCTGGCGCGTCCGCGCTGGGCGACCTGGCCGCGCGCCTGCAGGCTCAGGGTCAGCACGCAGGCAATGGCGTACAAGGCCACCGTCGGGCCGTACACCCACATGCTGCCAAAGGCATACAGGAAACCGCCCACCGCCGGCGCCACGATGGTCGCCGACTGGGTGGCCGAGGCCGACGCCGCCACTGCCCGCGGGAACAGCCCGGCCGGTACCACATTGGGCAATAGCGCCTGGGTTGCCGGCATTTCGAATGAGCGGCTGGCGCCGAGCAGGAAGGCCAGGGCAAAGATCAGTTCGCGGGTGACGTTGTCGGTGGCACTGCCCACCGCCAGCGCCAGGGCAATCAGCCCCTGAAGGCTCTGGCACAGGGCGGCGACCTTGCGCCTGTCATAGCGGTCGGCGACATGGCCGGTGTGCAGCATGAACAGCACCCGTGGGGCGAACTCGACCAGGCCGACCAGGCCCAGGTCCAGTACGTTGCCGGTCAATTGGTAGAGGTGCCAGCCGATGGCCACGGTGAGCATCTGGAAGCCGCTGGCGGTGAACACGCGAGCCAGCCAGAAGGCCAGAAAAGGACGATGGTGACGCAACAACTGCGGTGCGGAATCGGACATCGGAAACCAGGGGCCTCGGCGCAGTAGAGGGGTGCGCAGCGTATCATCTGTTTGTAACAAACGGTTACTGTTTGCTCAGGTCGGCACTTTTCCACTGCTAATCAAAGAGGGTGAGGCAACAGGTCACGCGGCAATCCACCACACGGCCCACCAGGCCATTCGGGACTATGCTTCCTAGCATTCATTGATCTGGGTCAATCGTTCCAGATCAATGAATTGGCCGTCTGGCCGGAATCCCTGCGATCGAACAGAACAATTCCAACACGCCGTACTCGACCCAGTGGGGGCAGTGGGCGACTGGGGCCACAAGCCCGGACGCCGGATTATCTGAAGAGGAAGCACCATGTTCGGAATAGAGGCCTTAGAGCTCGCCCGAATGCAGTTTGCCTTTACCGTGTCGTTCCACATCCTGTTCCCGGCCATCACCATTGGCCTGGCCAGCTACCTGGCAGTCCTCGAAGGCCTCTGGCTGCGGACCCACAACCAGGTCTACCGTGACCTCTATCACTTCTGGTCGAAGATCTTCGCCGTCAACTTCGGCATGGGCGTCGTCTCCGGCCTGGTCATGGCCTACCAGTTCGGCACCAACTGGAGCCGCTTCTCCGACTTTGCCGGCGCCGTCACCGGCCCGCTACTCACCTACGAAGTACTGACTGCGTTCTTCCTCGAGGCCGGTTTCCTGGGCGTCATGCTGTTTGGCTGGAACCGCGTCGGCCGTGGTCTGCACTTCTTCTCCACGGTGATGGTAGCGCTCGGTACGCTGGTCTCGACCTTCTGGATTCTCGCCTCCAACAGCTGGATGCAAACCCCGCAAGGTCACGAGATCATCGATGGTCGGGTGGTGCCGGTGGACTGGTTTGCGGTGGTGTTCAACCCCTCCTTCCCCTACCGCCTGATGCACATGGCCACTGCCGCGTTCGTGTCCACCGCGTTCTTCGTCGGTGCCTCGGCGGCCTGGCACCTGCTGCGCGGGCGTGACAACCCGGCTGTACGCAAGATGCTGTCGATGGCCATGTGGATGGCACTGATCGTCGCCCCGATTCAGGCAGTGATCGGCGATTTCCACGGCCTCAATACTCTCAAGCACCAGCCGGTGAAAATTGCTGCGATCGAAGGCCACTGGGAGAACGTGCCCGGTGAGCCGACTCCGCTGATCCTGTTCGGCATTCCCGACATGGAGGCCGAGACTACCCGGTTCAAGATCGAGATCCCGGCGCTCGGCAGCCTTATCCTGACTCACAGCCTGGACAAGCAGGTGCCGGCGATGAAGGAGTTTCCGCCCGAGGACCGGCCTAATTCGACCATTGTGTTCTGGTCGTTCCGGATCATGGTCGGGCTTGGTTTCCTGATGATCTTCGTTGGCCTGTGGAGCCTGTGGTTGCGCAAACGCGGCACGCTGTACAGTTCGCGCCCGTTCTTGCATGTGGCCCTGTGGATGGGCCCATCCGGGCTGGTCGCGTTGCTGGCCGGCTGGTTCACCACCGAAATTGGCCGCCAGCCCTGGGTGGTGTACGGCCTGATGCGCACGGCGGACGGTGTTTCCAACCACAGCTACGCCCAGCTCGGCTTCACCCTTGTGGCGTTCGTGGTGGTGTACTTCGCCCTGTTTGGCACCGGCCTTGGCTACATGATGCGCCTGGTGCGCAAAGGGCCGCAGACCGGCGAGGGTGACGAGCACACACCGGGAGGCCCAGGCCAGAAACGCACGCCGGCACGGCCTTTGTCCGCCGCCGATGATGGCCGCGAGGCCACCTCTGCCAGCCTGAACGAGGGGAACTGAACCATGGGTATCGACCTTCCACTGATCTGGGCCGTGATCATCATCTTCGGCGTCATGATGTACGTGGTGATGGACGGATTCGACCTGGGGATCGGCATGCTCTTCCCCTTCGTCAAGGGCGAGCAGGACCGTGATGTCATGATGAACACTGTCGCGCCGGTATGGGACGGCAACGAAACCTGGTTGGTCCTGGGCGGTGCCGGACTGTTCGGGGCCTTCCCGATGGCCTATGCCGTGGTCCTCGAGGCCCTGTACCTGCCCCTGATCCTGATGCTGATCGGCCTGATTTTCCGGGGCGTGGCCTTCGAGTTTCGCTTCAAGGCCAAGGCCGACAAGCGGCACATCTGGGACAAGGCTTTCATCTGGGGTTCACTGATCGCCACCTTCTTCCAGGGCGTGGCGCTGGGCGCGTTCCTGGAGGGGTTCAAGGTGGTCGACCGGCATTTTGCCGGTGGCACCCTGGACTGGCTGACGCCGTTCAGCCTGTTCTGCGGGCTGGGGTTGATCGTGGCCTACACCCTGCTGGGTTGCACCTGGCTGATCATGAAGACCGAAGGGCCGCTGCAGCAGAAGATGCACGATATGGCCCGGCCGCTGGCGCTGGTGCTGCTGGTGGTGATCGGTATCGTCAGCCTGTGGACGCCCATCGCCTACCCGCAGATTGCCGACCGCTGGTTCAGCATGCCCAACCTGATCTGGTTCATGCCGGTGCCGCTGCTGGTGCTGGTGACCTTCTACGGGTTGCTCAAAGCGGTGGCACGCAACGCGCACTACACGCCGTTCCTGCTCACGCTGGTACTGATCTTCCTTGGCTACAGCGGCTTGGGAATCAGCCTGTGGCCTAACATCATCCCGCCGTCGATTTCGATCTGGGATGCCGCAGCGCCACCGCAAAGCCAGGGCTTCATGCTGGTGGGTACCCTGTTCATCCTGCCGTTTATCCTCATGTATACCTTCTGGAGCTACTACGTGTTCCGCGGCAAGGTGACCCACGAAGACGGCTATCACTAGGAGGGCCGCATGATGGCTGGCAAGCATGGTTTGGAAGACAAGAAACCGCTGTGGCAGCGACTGGGTTGGCTGTTGCTGATCTGGGCGATGAGCGTCGCAGCGCTGGGTGTGGCGGCCTGGGTGATGCGGCTGTTCATGGGGGCGGCGGGCCTGACCACACACTGATAAAGAGCGGCAGCGGGCTTGCCCGCGAAGCAGGCAACGCGCTAGATGGCACCGGCGTTGCCGGTGTTCGCGGGCAAGCCCGCTCCTACGGGGGCGGTGGCGCGCTTACTTGCGGGCTTTCAGAATGACGAACTTGGGCGTTGCCGCCACCTGCTCCACCCCCCGGAACAACCGCGCCAGCTTGCTGTGATAGCCCAGGTGCCGGTTACCCACGATGTACAGCGCCCCACCTACCACCAGCGCTTCACGCGCCTGCTGGAACATGCGCCAGGCCAGGAAATCGCCTACTACCTGCTGTTGATGGAACGGCGGGTTGCACAGCACCACGTCCAGCGACTGTTTCTCCAGCCCGGCCAGGCCATCGGCCGCGAAGAAGGTCGCCGGGCGCTCGCCCAACGCTGCCAGCCAGTTCTCCCGCGCCGATTGCACTGCCATGTACGACTCGTCGACCAGGGTGTACTCGGCCTCCGGGTTGGCCAGGGCGCTGGCGATCGCGAGCACGCCGTTGCCGCAGCCCAGGTCTGCCACCCGTGCACGGCCGAGGTTGCGTGGTAGATGCGGGAGGAACGCCCGCGTCCCGATATCCAGGCCTTCACGGCAGAACACGTTGGCGTGGTTGATCAATTCCAGTGCCGGCACGTCGAGGCGGTAGCAGCTGGGGTAGGGGGACTTGGCGAGCGGCCGCTCGGCAACCGTTGCTGTCAGCAAACGGGCCTTTTTCAGTGCCAGCGAAGCCTGTACGGGGCCGATGTACTTCTCCATCAGGTCGCCGGCCGCGCGCGGCAGGTGCTTGATCATCGCCCCGGCAATCACCTGCGCACCGGGTGCCAACTGGCCTTGCAGGCGGATCAGTTGTTCTTCCAGAAGGGCCAGGGTCTTGGGCACACGCACCAGCACCCGGTCGAACGGGCCTTGCCAGTGTTCGCTGGCCGGTACGAACGGCACACTGTCGAACGGCAGGCTATTGCGCGCCAGGTTCTTTTCCAGGGCCAGGTGCCCAAGGTGCGAGTCACCGCTGCTGACCACCTGCAGCTGGCCTGCAAGGCTTGCGGCCAGGGCACCGAAGCTGTCATTGAGCACCAGTACCCGGCAATTGGCGTCGGGTGCCTGATCGTGTAGCTGCGCAAGCAGGTACTCGTCGGCGGCATCGAAGGCCTGCAACGGGTCGTTGGCCTGCTCCGGCTGGCGGATCAGGTCGAGTTCGGCGTAGGGGGTGGTCAGCAGGGGCATGGCGTCTGGCTCGGGTACGAAACTGCCCGTTGCGGTTCGCGCCGGGCTTTGCCGGGCGATTCTACAGGGCTTTGCCCAAGGTCGCAGGTTTGAAGGTCAGATCCAGCCACGCAAGGCGGCAATGGCGATGGCTCCGGCCTTGTTGGCAGCGTTGGTCTTGGTGATCACGCTGCGGATATGGAAGTTGACCGTGCTTTGCGACAGCGAGAGGATGGAGGCAACATCGGCAGCGGTCTTGCCGGCGGCAGACCATTTCAGCACTTCCAGTTCGCGCTCGCTCATTTTCGGTTGGGGTGGGCATAGCGCGTTCAGGTGGTGCTCGCCCAGTACCGCGTGAAGGGTGTGGCACAGCCACTGCACGCTACCGGCTTTGTCGTACAGCTCGAGCACATCGATGTGGCCGTTTGGCCGAGCGACACTGATCTGGCTTTCGTTGTGCTGCTGGTCGTGAAGCGACTGTGTCCAGCCGTGGCGCAAGCCATGCTGGCAGGCCATTTCGCGAAATTGCGGGGCTTCCTTGTAAAGTTCATCGGTCCACAGCACCGGCGTCGTCGAGCTGTGGCTCAGGTTCGCTGCCGGGTCCTGCTTGTAGAAGTCGTCGCGCTGGTAGCGCTCGATCCACTCAATTGGGTAGTTGCTGTAGAGGTACAGCCTTGGCGTTTGCGTAGCGATCTGAATGCGGATGTTCAGCCCAAGGTAATCCATGTCCAGGTCCTGAGCCAGATGGACTGCGATGTCGAATAGCTTCTGCGGGCTGCGTTCGCTGACGAACGCATGAAGATACTCGGGTTTCCAGTGAAGCATTTGAAACACTCCTAGGGGCGCGCAGGATCCAATCCGTTTGAGTACCCGGATGATTGTAGGAAAAGACCTACCATCCTGTTGGGATTTTTTTGTTATAGCGAACAGGATTTTCTGCGAGTTCGGCACGTTCAACCTGGATGAGGCCCTACAAAGCGGTGGTTTTTATCCTGGCCACTTTAGGCGACACTGTGCACACGCCAACCCTGGAGCCCGATATGACCGCTAGCGCCGAAAAGTTCACTCGCCAGACACTGCTCGATGTTCAGCCACTGACGCCGAACCTCTTCAGCCTGCGGGTTACGCGCGATGCGGGGTTCCGTTTCCGTTCCGGCCAATTTGCCCGGCTAGGTGTGACCAAGGCCGATGGTAGTGTGGTGTGGCGCGCCTATTCCATGGTCAGCGCCCCTCATGACGAGCACCTGGATTTCTTTTCCATCGTGGTGCCAGGTGGTGAATTCACCAGTGAGCTGAGCCGTTTGGGGGCAGGCGATACGTTGCTGATCGACCGCCAGGCGTTTGGTTTTCTCACCCTCGACCGCTTCGTCGGAGGTCGTGACCTGTGGCTGCTGGCTACCGGTACCGGCATTGCGCCCTTTATGTCGATCCTGCAGGACTTCGAGGCCTGGGAGCGCTTCGACAGCATCAAGCTGGTGTATTCAGTGCGCGAAGCGAAGGAGCTGGCTTATGTGGATGAAATTGCCGGGCTGGAACAGCGCGATTATCTTGCCGAGTACGCGGGCAAGTTGCAGTTCATTCCCGTGGTGACCCGTGAACAGCACCCGGGTGCGTTGAATCAGCGCATTACCACGTTGATCGAGAATGGCGAACTGGAGAAGGCGGCGGGGCTTGAGCTGTCGCCGGAGCATTCGCGGGTGATGCTGTGCGGTAACCCGGAAATGATCGACGAAACTCGCAAGGTCCTCAAGGCGCGAGACCTGCAACTGAGCCTGAGCAAGCGGCCCGGGCAGGTGGCCGTCGAGAACTACTGGTAAGACCATTGCGGCCGTTGCGGGCCTGTAGGAGCGGGTTCACCCGCGAAAGGGCCGGGCCTGCTGGCCAATCACCACCGCCGTTCACCGTTGCCGCCACCATCGTATTCGCGGGTAAACCCGCTCCTACGCAGATTGGTGGTGGACACACATCGGAGGTTGGACACAGGCCGCCGTGTAGGAGCGGGTTCACCCGCGAAGAGGCCGGCCCTGCTGGCCAATCTCCACCCGCCGTTCACCGTTGCCGCCGCCACCGTATTCGCGGGTAAACCCGCTCCGATGGTGGACACGCATTGGAGGTTGGACACAGGCCGCCG
>NZ_JAOCDI010000051.1:0-38239 GCF_029840855.1 Pseudomonas sp. GD03862 | reverse complement strand
CGGCAGCCGTGTGGAAGTGCATGATGCCAACGGCACGTTGATTGGCAGTGCCATTGCCAGCGCCGATGGCAGCTTCAGCATCGAACTGAATCCCGCACAAGCCAACGGCGAACTGCTGGACGTGGTCGCCATCGATGACGGCGGCATTTCCTCGCTGCCCGCCCAGATCACCGCGCCCGACATCACCGCCCCTGCCGCACCGGCCGAACTGGTGATCAATGCCGACGGCAGCGTGGTCACCGGCCGCGCCGAACCGGGAAGCACCGTACGCGTGCTGGCCGCCGACGGCACCACTGTGCTGGGTAGTGTGGTAGTTGGCGCTACCGGCAGCTTCAGCATCACCCTCGACCCGCCACAGATAGACGGCGAGGTGCTTCAAGTCACGGCCACCGATGCGGCAGGCAACCCCTCCACCGCCAGCAACCTTACCGCGCCGGACATCGACGGCAGCGACACAACGCCACCGGAAGCCCCGACCAATCTGGTGATCAACCCTGCCGGCAGCCAGCTGACCGGTCGCGGTGAAGCCGGTGCCAGCCTTCAGGTGCGCGATGGCGCAGGCACCGTAGTTGCCACGGGCACGGTCAACCCGGATGGCACCTTCGCCATCACCTTGAACCCGGCCATCACCGATGGCAGTACCCTGCAAGTGACCCTGACCGACGCTGCCGGCAATGTCTCGCAACCCGGTTCGGTCGCCGCGCCAGACCTGCTGGCCCCCGCGCAGCCAACCGAGCTGGCCTTGGTCGATGGTGTGACCTTCACCGGCCGCGGCGAGCCCGGTGCCACCGTACAGGTGCGCAATGCCACCGGCAGCCTGATCGGCACAGGCCTGGTCAACGAAGACGGCACCTTCAGCGTCACGCTTTTCCCCGCCCAGGCCAATGGTGAGGCCCTGGACATTCGCGTGGTAGACGCCGCCGGCAACAGTTCGACGCCGCTGGCGTTCACTGCACCGGACACCACGCCGCCAGCTACTGTCAGCAACATCGTGGTCGGCGCCGATGGCCTGGTGCTCAGTGGCCGGGGCGAAGCGGGTACTACCGTACAAGTACGTGATGCCAACGGCACTGTCATCGGTACCGGCACCGTCAGCGCCAACGGCACCTTCGTGGTCGACCTGGACCCGGCTGCCCAGCCGGGTGCTCAGTTGAGCCTGGTGCAAACCGATGCGAGCGGCAACGCCTCCGAGGTCCTGCAATATGAAGTTCCGGTAACCACCGCGCCCGCCAGCCCCAGCGACCTGGTGGTGGCTGAGAACGGTGTCAGCATCAGCGGTACAGCCCCGGCGGGCAGCCGCGTGGAAGTACACGACGCCAACGGCTCACTGGTCGGCAGTGTGGTGGTAGGTGCCGAGGGCACCTTCACCGTCATCCTCAACCCGGCCCAGGCCAACGGCGAATTGCTGGACGTGGTCGCCATCGACGGCAGCGGTGCTACATCGCTACCCGTGCAGGTCACCGCACCGGATATCACCCCACCGGTCACCCCGGGCGAGCTGGCGATCAGTGCCAACGGCAGCGAGGTCACCGGCCGCGCCGAAGTGGGCAGCACCGTGCGGGTGGTGGCCGCCGATGGCACCACCGTGCTGGGTAGTGGGGTGGTCGACGCCACTGGCAGCTTCAGCATCACCCTCGACCCGCCACAGGTAAACGGCGAGGTACTGCAAGTCACCGCCACTGACGCCGCCGGCAACACCTCCACGGCCGGCGACATCACCGCGCCGGACATCGACGGCGGCGACACCACACCACCGGATGCCGCGACCAACCTGGTAGTCGGCCTGGCCGGCGCCCAGCTCAATGGCCGCGGCGAAGCCGGGGCCAGCGTGCAGGTGCGCGATGCCCAGGGCAATGTACTGGCCAGCGGCTCGGTCAACCCGGACGGCACCTTCCAGATCACCCTCGATCCACCGGTGAAAGATGGCAGCAACCTGCAAGTGGTGCTGACCGATGCCAGCGGCAATGCTTCGGCCCCGGCGTCGGTGGTTACCCCGGACTTGCAGGCCCCGGCTCAACCGACCGGCGTGGCCTTGGCCGACGGCGTGACCCTGAGTGGCAACGGCGAACCGGGTGCGACCGTGCAGGTACGCGATGCCTTGGGCAACTTGCTCGGCACTGGCCTGGTCCCTGAAACCGGCAGTTTCAGCATCACCCTGTCGCCGGCCCAGGCCAATGGCGAGATCCTCGACATCCGTCTGATCGATGCTGCCGGCAATGTCTCTTCACCCCTGCAGTTCGAGGCTCCGGACATCACCGCGCCTGCCGTAGTCAGCAACATCGTCGTCGGCGCCGACGGCCTGACCTTGGGCGGTCGCGGCGAAGCCGGTGCTACCGTCGAGGTGCGCGATGCCAATGGCACGCTGATCGGTACCGGCACAGTGACCGCGAACGGTACTTTCCTGATCGACCTTGATCCGGCTGCACTGCCGGGTGAACGCCTGAGCCTGGTACAGACCGACCCGAGCGGCAACGCCTCTGAAGCGCTGACCTACGACGTGCCACTGGTGGTCACCCCAACCAGCCCGAGCGAACTGGTCGTCGCTGCCGATGGCAGCAGCATCAGCGGTTCTGCTCCTGCTGGTAGCCGCGTGGAAGTGCATGATGCCAACGGCACGCTGGTCGGTAGCATCGTGGTGGGTGCCGAGGGCACCTTCACCGTGGTGCTTACACCGGCCCAGGCCAATGGCGAGTTGCTGGACGTGGTGGCGATCGACAACAACGGCACCTCGTCGTTGCCGGTGCAGGTCGCCGCACCAGACATCACCGCGCCTGCGGCGCCAAGCGATCTGGCAATCAGTGGCGACGGTACCGTTGTCAGCGGCCGCGCCGAAGCAGGCAGCACCGTCCGTGTGCTGGCCGCCGATGGCACCACTGTACTGGGCAGTGTCGTGGTGGGGGCCAGCGGCGCCTTCAGCATCGGCCTCACCCCGCCACAAGTGGCAGGCGAGCAGTTGCAGGTGACGGCCACCGATGTCGCAGGCAACGCCTCCACGGCCGGCAGCGTCACCGCACCGATCGTGGACAACGGCGGCGACACCACACCGCCGGAACCCGCTACCGAGCTGGCCATCAGTAACGATGGCCGCACAGTCTCCGGGCGCGGCGAAGCGGGCGCCACCGTGGAGGTGCGCAACGATCAGGGGCAAGTGCTGGTGAGCGGCACCGTTCAGCCCGATGGCAGCTTCAATGTGCAACTGCCAACCCCGGTGGTGGATGGCTCGTCCCTGCAAGTGACCCTGACCGACGCCGCCGGCAACGTCTCTACACCTAGCCCGCTGACGGCGCCCGACCAGGTAGCACCGCTGCAACCAACCGACCTGGTGCTGAGCAATGGCGACAGCCTGGCCGGTACTGCAGAAGGGGGCGCACGAGTAGAGGTCAAAGATGCCTCAGGCAACCTGATCGGCAGCGCCATTGCCGAGCCGGATGGCAGTTTCAGCCTGACCCTCGACCCGCCACAGGCCAATGGCGAGACCCTGTCCATCACCGTGACCGATGCGGCAGGCAACACTTCGGTGCCGCTGAGCTACGTGGCCCCGGACATCACCGCGCCAGCGATCGTCGCCGACGTGGTGGCAAGCGATGGCAGCCTGGCCGTGTCTGGCCGTGGCGAGCCCGGTGCCACAGTGGAAGTGCGTGATGCCCAGGGCGCAGTCATCGGTACTGGCACCGTGGCGCCAAATGGCACCTTCGTGATTGACCTGGAGGCACCGCTGGCCGCAGGTGAGAACCTCGTGCTGGTGCAGACCGATGCCGCCGGCAATACCTCGGCAGGGGTCAGCGTGACCGTTGCCGATACACCGCTGCCCGAAAGCCCGAGCGGCGTGGTGGTGGCCGGTGACGGATCCAGCGTTTCCGGTACCGCACCGGCAGATACGCAGGTGGAAGTGCGTGACGCGCAGGGCAATGTCCTGGGCAGCGCCCAGGCCGGTCCGGATGGCAGCTTCACCGTCGGCCTGACCCCGGCCCAGGCCAACGGCGAGACCCTGGATGTCGTGGCGGTTGACGGCGCTGGCAACAGTTCGCTGCCTACCCAGATCACCGCCCCCGATATCACCCCGCCCAATGAAGCCAGCGAACTGCAACTGAGTGCCGATGGCAGCCTGCTCACTGGTCGCGGCGAACCGGGCACCACCGTGCAGGTCATCAGCGCCGACGGGACTGTGCTGGGCAACGCCCAGGTCGGTGCCGACGGTGTGATCAGCGTGGTCCTGAACCCAGCGCAGACCGACGGCCAGGAACTGGACGTGGTCCTGCGCGACCCCGCTGGCAACACCTCGACCGCCACCCTCGTCGCGCCCGATACCGACGGCCCGCTGCAACCCTCCGGGCTGGCCATCGATACCGCTGGCATCCACCTTACCGGCCAGGGTCAAAGCGGCTCCATCGTCACCGTGCGTGACGCCGACGGCAATGTGCTGGGCACTGCCACCGTGGGCGGCGACGGCCGTTTCGACGTCACCCTCGTCGCGCCACAGCGCAATGGCGAAAGCCTGACCGTCGAAGCGACCGACAACCTGGGCAATAGCGCAGGGCCGGTGGACTTCACCGCCCCCGACTCTACCCCGCCGCAAGTGGTCACCAACCCAGCCATCGACGGCACCGGCACCACGATCACCGGCAACGGCGAACCGGGCGCCACCGTGACCGTGCGCGGGCCGGATGGCAGCGTGCTGGGCAGCACGGTGGTCGGCGCGGGTGGCGCTTTCGAAATTACCCTCGACGAGCCGCAAACCAACGGCCAGGCACTGACCGTGGAGCAACGCGACGCGGCCGGCAACCTGTCGGCGGCGGTCGATTTGTCGGCACCGGATACCCAGGCACCCGATAGCCCCACCGGGCTGGTCCTGGCCGGCGACGGCAGCAGCCTGAGCGGCAGCGGTGAGCCGGGTGCGCAGGTGACCGTGACCGGCACTGGCGGCACAGTACTGGGCACCGCAACGGTCCAGCCCGATGGCACCTTCCAGGTGGCCATCGACCCGCCACAGCTCAATGGCCAGACGCTGTCTGTCACTCAGGCGGACAATAGCGGCAACGGCTCGCCCGCTGGCACTGTGATCGCACCTGACTTCGAGGCACCGCTGCCGGCGCAAGGGCTGGGCCTTGATCCTACTGGCACACTGCTCAGCGGGCAGGGCGAGGCAGGCAGCACCGTAGAGGTACGCGATGCTGCGGGCAACCTGCTAGGCACCATCCCGGTGAATGCTGACGGGACGTTCGAAGTGGCACTCTCCACGGCCCAGACCAACGGCGAAGTGCTGTCGGTGGTGCTGATCGATGGCGGCGGCAATGCCTCGCCGTCGGCCACGTTCACCGCTGACGACAGCACCGCGCCAGCTGCGCCTGCCGGCCTCACGATCACCCCGGGCGGCAGTGCCATCCAGGGTACCGGTGAAGCTGGCTCCACGGTGGAAGTGAAGCTTGCCGACGGCACGTTGGTTGGCACGGTCGTTGTGCCCGCAGGCGGCAGCTTCATAGTCCCACTATCGCCCGCCCAGTTGGACGGCCAGGCCCTGGATGTAACGCTGACCGATGCGGCCGGCAATATTTCGCAGCCCAGCCAGATCCTTGCGCCTGACATCACGCCACCAGCGCTGCCTACCGACGTTGCAGTCAACGGCGATGGCACGGCTGTGACCGGTAATGCACCTGGCGCCAGTTCAGTGACCGTGAGCGATGGGGCCGGCAATGTGATCACCGTTGCGGTCAACCCGGATGGCAGTTTCAGCGTGCCGCTGGATACACCGCAGAACAACGGCCAGACCGTAACCGTGGTAGTGACCGACGCAGCCGGCAACGACTCGGCGCCGGTCTCTGTCACCGCTCCGGACACGACCAACCCAGAACCGGCGACCGGGCTTACCGTAAGCCCGGACGGCAGCTCGGTCGGCGGCACAGCCGAGCCTGGCAGCACAGTGGAAGTCCGCAACCCGGATGACACCGTGCGCGGCACTGTAACTGCAGGGCCGGACGGCACCTTCGTGATACCTGTCGACCCACCGCTGGGATCAGGCGAAACCGTCGATGTGGTGGTGATCGACCCTGCCGGCAACGAATCTCCTGAAATACCACTGACTGGCCCGACCGGTACCGAAGTGGCCACGCCTTCAGCCCTTGCCATCAGCGCCGACGGTTTCCTGCTGACCGGCCAAGGTACGGTCGGCTCGCTGATTACCGTGACCTCCGGTGGCACCACGCTGGGTAGCGCCACGGTCGGCAGCGACGGCACCTTCCGTGTGTTCTTCCAGAACGCCCAGCTCAACGCCCAGATCTTGCAGGTCAGTGCCAAGGCTACCGTCGACAGCCAGCCTTCGGTGCCGGCCATTATCGTGGCCAATGACACCACGGCACCGGACGCGCCGACACAGGTAAACCTCAACGCCACCGGCAGTACGCTGACCGGCCAAGGCGAGGTGGGTGCAACCGTGCGCGTGACAGACGTACAAGGCACCTTGCTGGGGACTGCAACCGTCGACAGCAATGGCCTGTTCAGCGTCAGCTTCTCGCCGGCCGTGGCCAATGGGCAAAACCTGATCGTCACCCAGGCTGATGCTGCAGGCAATGTTTCGCTCGCGGCCACCCTGCAAGCGCCTGACCTGCAGGCACCGCTGGCAGCCAGAAACCTCAGCCTCAACAGCGCAGCCACCGTGCTCAGCGGCCAGGGCGAAGCCGGCGCCAGCGTCACCGTGCGCGACGCCAGCGGCGCCATCCTGGCCACTGGCACCGTCAACCAGAGCGGCCAGTTCCAGATCACCCTGCCCAGCGCGCAGGTCACCGGCAGCCCGCTACAGGTCACCCTCAGTGATGCCGCGGGCAATGTGTCCGGCCCGGCCAGCCTGGCCACGCCAGACCACACGCCGCCAGCGGCCATCAGTAACCCGGTGTTGAGCCAGGACGGCCGGCAGCTTTCCGGCAGCGGTGAAGCGGGCGCCACGGTACAGGTACGCAACGCCGCCGGTGCCTTGCTCGGCACCGCCACGGTGGGCGTCGACGGTCGCTTCACGGTGACCTTCGACACGCCGCAAGCCAACGGCCAGGTCATCGGCGTGACGCAAATGGATGCCGCCAGCAATACCTCGCCGGCGATCAACGTGACAACCCCGGACCTGACCCCACCCGCACCGCTGACCAACGTGGTGCTGAACAACAACGGCCTGACCCTGACCGGCCTGGGCGAAGCCGGTGCCACGGTCACCGTTCACGGCCCGGACGGGACCATCATCGGCACCGGCCTGGTGGCGGCCAATGGCAGCTTTACCCTCACCCTGAACAGCGCCCAGCTCAACGCCCAGCTCCTGAGCGTTACGCAGACCGACGCGGGCAACAACACCTCCAACGCCGTGGCGGTCACCGCGCCGGACTTCACCCCGCCTACGGCACCGACAGCACTCGCGCTGTCCGGTACCGGGCTGCAACTGACCGGTAACGCCGAAGCCGGCAGCACCGTGACCGTGCGCGATGCCAGCGGCAACGTGCTGGGCACAGCGGTAGCCGGTGGCAACGGCACCTTCCAGGTCACCCTGAACAGTGCCCAGACCAATGGCCAGGCGCTGCAGGTGACCGCCACCGACGCAGCCGGCAACGTGTCGCCGGCCGCACCTTACACCGCAGCCGACACCACGCCGCCGGCCGCCGTGGCCAACCTGGCTGTCTCCGCCAATGGCGCCACCCTGACAGGCGATGGCGAAGCAGGCGCAACCGTGACCGTACGAGCACCGGACGGTACCGTGCTGGGCAACGCTACAGTGGCCGCCGACGGTCACTTCAGCGTGTCCCTGTCACCGGCAGCGATCACGGGTGAAAGCCTGAGCGTGGTACAGGCCGATGCCGCACAGAATGTCTCCCCTGCGCAAAACGTGACGGCGCCGGGCGCGCTGGCACCGGCCACGCCGGACAACCTGATACTGGCCGCCGACGGCCTGTCGGTGAGCGGCACCGCCGAGGCGGGCAGCACAATCAAGGTGTACGGCCCCAACGGCGTATTGCTGGGCAGCAGCCCGGTCACCAACGACGGCACGTTCACTGTCAATCTCGGCAGTGCACAGGCCAATGGCGAAGTGTTGCAGGTCAGCGCAACGGGCCCCGATGGCACCGTATCGCTGCCCGCTACCCTACAGGCACCGGACACCACGGCACCGCAACCACTGACCAACCTGGTGTTGTCCAACGACGGCCTGGTACTCAGTGGCCGCGGTGAAGCAGGTGCCACCGTTACCGTGCTTGGCGAAGGCGGTATCGAACTGGGCACTGCCGTGGTCGATGCCAATGGCGACTTCAACGTCGACCTGAGCGCCGCTCAAATCAACGGCGAACAACTCAGCGCCAGCCAGTCCGATGTGGCCGGCAACGAGTCCAACAGCGTCAGCCTGACAGCCCCTGACCGCGTCGCGCCGGATGCTGCCGGCAACCTGGCCTTCGCCGGGGGTGGCAGCTTGCTGAACGGTACCGGCGAAGCGGGTGCCGCCGTGCGTGTGCTCGCCGCCGATGGTTCGGTGCTGGGCAGTGCAACGGTGCGCGCCGACGGTACCTTCCAGGTCAACCTCGCATCGCCGCAGGCCAACGGCCAACAGGTGCAAGTGGTACTGGCCGATGCGGCTGGCAACCAGTCTGCCGCCAGCGCCATCACCGCGCCCGATACCACACCGCCATCGGCACCCGGCGAACTGGCCGTTTCCGGTGATGGTGTCACCCTCACCGGCCGCGGCGAAGTGGGCGCGCTGGTGACCGTGACCAACCCGGCAGGCGAGGAAATCGGCAGCGCCACGGTCGATGCCAGTGGCCACTTCACCATCACGCTGAACCCGGCGCTGGGCAACGCCGAGCTACTCAGCTTCACCCAGGCCGATGCGGCCGGCAACGTGTCGGCAGTGGCAACTCTGCAAACCCCGGACTTCACTCCACCCGACCCGCTCACCCTGGTGGTGATCAACGCCGACGGCAGTGTGGTCAGCGGCCTGGGCGAGGCCGGCGCCACAGTAATCGTCAGTAATGCAGCCGGTACCGTACTGGGCACGGGTATCGTGCTTGCTGATGGCAGCTTCAGCGTCGAGCTGTCACCTGCACAAATCAACAGCCAGACACTGTCGGTGCTGCAGGCCGACCCACCCGGCAACGTCAGCCTGCCGGTCAACGTCCAGGCGCCGGACCTCACGCCGCCAGCTGCTGCAACAGAGCTGCGGCTCAATGCGGCAGGTGACGAGCTGAGCGGTATCGGCGAAGTGGGCGCCACCGTGCGCGTGTACGTCGGCACCACGCAGGTCGGTACCGGCACAGTGGGCGCCGACGGGACCTTCATCGTCGGGCTGGATGCAGCACAGCTCGATGGCCAGGTGCTGCAGGTAACCTTGACCGATGCAACCGGCAACATCTCGCCAATCAGTTCGGTCACGGCCGTGGACACCACACCACCGGCCACCGTGATCGCCACCATCAACGACAGCGGTACCCAGGTGACCGGTACTGCCGAAGCCGGCACCCGCGTCACTGTGGTCAACAACAACGGCGACCTGCTGGGCCAGGTAACGGTGGAACCGGACGGCACCTTCGTCCTTGACCTGAACCTCCCGCAAATCAACGGCGAAACGCTGACCATCATCGCCCAGGACGCCACTGGCAACCCGTCGGTACCGCTGGCGGTGACTGCGCCAGACCTGACGCCACCGGTGCAGCCGACCGACCTGCTGCTCAACGCAGCCGGTACGTCGATGACGGGTACGGCCGAAGCCGGCAGCACCATCACGGTACGCGGCCCGGACAACAGCATCGTGGGCACGGTGGAAGTGGATGCGAACGGCCAGTTCACTGTGCCGATCAGCCCGGCACAGAACAACGGCCAGTTGCTGACGGTGGTGTCCACCGATGATGCCGGTAACGCTTCGGTGGCTGTCCCTTACCAGACCAACGACACCTCGCCACCCGACCTGGTGACCAACCTGGCGATCAACAACACCTTCAACGTGCTGACCGGCAAGGGCGAAGCCAATGCCACGGTCACCGTCAGCTTCGACGGAGACGTGATCGGTACTGGCGTGGTGGATGGCGCTGGCAACTTCCAGATAACACTGGTGCCAGCGGTGGGCTCGCTCGCCACCCTGGAAGTGACACAGTCCGACGGCATCAATACGTCTGCGGTCGCGACCTACCTCACACCGTTGATCGCACCACCCGTGCCGCCAACCGACGTGACCTTGGGCAGCGACGGCCTGACCCTGACAGGCAGTGCACCAAGCGGTGTGGACATTCGCGTGTACGATGCCGCAGGCAACCTGATCGGTACAGGCAGCGCAAACCTGAGCGGCACCTTCACTCTGACACTGGACGCAGCCCAGCTCAACGGCGAGCACATTTCGGTGACAGCGGTGGCACTGGTCGGCGGCGAATCACAGCCGACCTTCCTGCAAGCGGCTGACATCACGCCACCGGCCAACCCGGTGGTGACCAGCCTCTCTGTCAATGGCCTGGTGCTGAGCGGCACGGGTGAAGCCGGTGCAACGGTGACAGTGCGTGATGCCAGCGACAATGTGCTCGGCACGGCGGTGGTGAATGGCGGTGGCGTGTTCACCGTCAACCTGAACGCCGCGCAGCTCAACGGCCAGGTCCTGGGCGTGAGCCAGGCTGACGCTGCAGGCAATGTGTCCGGCAGCACGAGCTACACTGCCGCAGACCTGCAGCCACCTGCAGCCCCCACCAACGTCGCCATCGATGGCGCGGGCACCGTGCTTACCGGTAGCGGTGAAGCGGGCGCTACCGTTACCGTCCAGGGCCCGAACGGCCAGGTCGGTACCGGAGTGGTGCAGGCCAACGGCACCTTCAGCATTACCCTGACCTCGCCACAGAACGACGGGCAACTGCTGGTGGTACGCCAGGCCGATGCTGCCGGCAACCTGTCCGCCAGCACCAGCCTGACTGCGCCGGACACCACCCCGCCAGCCGCCCCGCTGGCCACCATCAACGCCAACGGCACCTCGGTCAGTGGTTCTGGCCAGATCGGCAGCACGGTCACCGTGCGCAACAGCGCCGGTACCGTACTGGGCACCGCAACGGTGGGTAGCAACGGCCTGTTCGTGGTCAGCCTGACTGCGGCGCAGATCGACAACCAGGCGCTCAGCGTCACCCTCACCGACAGCGCCGGTAACGTGTCCACAGGCACTGCGCTGACCGCACCGGACCTGACCCCGCCTGCGGCTGCCGGCAACCTGCTGTTCAGTGCCGACGGCAGTACCCTCACCGGTACGGGCGAAGTGGGTGCCACCGTAACCGTACGCAGCGCCGGCGGTACCGTGCTGCAAACCGCGACGGTGCAGGCGGACGGCACCTTCACCGTGACCCTGAGCCCGCCTCAGGACAACGGCCAGATCCTGTCTGTGACCCTCAGTGACCCGCGCGGCAACGTGTCGGGTAACGTCAACGTCACGGCACCGGATGTGGATGCCAACGCACCGGTCATCGCCAGCGACAACCTGGCCACGGCCACGGTCAACCTGGCAGCGGTCAGCGCCACGGAGACCTACACCGACAGCTTCACCACGCTGCTGTCGGGGTTCTCCAAGACCTACACCTGGACGGTGGCAGCAGGCACCACGGCCGACCCTACCCTCACACTGACCACCAACAGCGTGCTGGCACTGCTCAACAACACCAGCTTCACCCTGCAGGTGAAAGACGCCAGCGGCGCCTGGGTGACCATCGCCACCGGCAACACCCAAGGCCTGCTCGACCTGATCGTGCTGCCAATCGGCTTGCAGGTGGACATCGGCGTGCTGCAAGCCGGTGATTATCGACTGACCGTGGGCAGTGGCGGCATCGGCCTGATCACCGAAGTGAGCACCACGCTGGACATCGTCTCCACCAGCCTGACCCAATTCACCGGCACCGGCATTGCCACCTCCGGCAACGTCATTACCGACGCGGGCACCGATGGCGCGGTGGATGCCCGTGGCCCGGACAGCGCCGCCGTGTTGCAAGTGCTGAAAGACGGCAGCTACGTCTCGGCCGGGACCGCCACGACGGTTCAGGGCCAGTACGGCACCCTGGTGATCAGTGCGGACGGCAGCTATACCTACACGCCCAACGGCAGCCCGAACAGTGTCGGCAAGGTGGATGTGTTCAGCTACCAGTTGGTGCACCCGAACGGCCTGTCCGATACCGCCAACCTGTACGTGCGCATCGACAGCCCGCAAGCCACGGAAATCTGGAGCGACAGCAACTACGGTGCACCGGCCACGGTGGTCGACGCAGTCAACGACGTTGGTAGCAGCCAAGTCACCCTGGACAACCGCGTGGACACCAGCAGCAGTACGCTGGGCTCGCTGAACCTGCCACTGATCGGTACCCGTCAGGCCACCTACACCACCACGGTTGCCGCCGACACCACGGCCGACCTGCAGGTGGTGGTCAACTCCGCCAACCTGTTGAGCCTGCTCAACGGCACCACCATCGAGCTGCTCAAGCTCAACCCGGCCACCGGCCAGTACGTTCTGGTGCAGTCGGTACCGGGTGGTTCGCTGGTCAGCGTGCTGGGGGGTGGCGCCGGGTATACCTTCGAGAACCAGGGCGCCGGTACCTACCACGTGCGTGTCACCGCCGGCGGCATTGGCTTGCTCAGCTCCATCACCACCAGCCTGAACACCACCACAACGTACCTGACCGAGTTCGTGGTCAGTGGCGCGACAGCCGCCACCGGCAACCTGCTGACTGACGACAACATCGGTTCGGCCTTGACCGTGCTGAGCGTGCTGACAGCGGCCAACACCTACACCATCCCAGGCTACAACGGGGTGAGCGTGGCCGGCACCTACGGCACGTTGCTGGTGCATGCCGACGGCAGCTACACCTACACCCTCAACGCGGGGCTCACCTCGGCGGTGGTCGGCCAGCAAGACACCTTCACCTACGAGCTAAGCCACCCGAACGGCACCACCGACACCGCAACCCTGACCATCAACGTGGACGATGCTGCCGGCCTCACCGCGACCACATCGCTGCTGGCCGATACCGGCGACGAATCAGAGGCACTCGCCAGCCTGGCAGCGGCCACCGATGTGATCGCCGGCACCGACGGCAACGACCACCTCGATGGCAGCCAGGGTGGCCACATCACCCTGCAGGGTGGTGCGGGTGACGACACGCTGGTGGTGGTCGACCAGAACTTCGCCAGCGTCGACGGTGGCTCGGGAACCGACACCCTGCTGTGGGGCGGCGGTGATGCCAGCATCGACCTGGGCAACCTGGCCGGGCGCGTACACGACATCGAAATCCTCGACCTCAACGACACCAGTTCGGTGGCGCTCACCCTCAACCTGGCGGATGTGGTGGCCATCACCGAAACCGCTACCGACACACTGATCATCAAGGGGGACGACAAAGACTCGGTTCACATGACGGACAACTGGACGCTGGTCGGGAACCAAACTGCCGACGGCATCGACTATAACCAGTACACGGCCCAGGAGGATCCAAGCCATCACCTGTGGGTACAAAACGGTATCCATGTGGTTTGAGGCCGCTGCAAACCCGCCGGGTGAATGCCCGGCGGCATGGACGACCAGCAGTAAGGGAACTATGTGAAGCGAAGCAGTCCGCTGTCACCGCTGTTGCTGGGAGCCTTCGGGCTCCTGGCCCTGAACTTCCACCCGGTTGCCCAGGCAGCCGATGATATAGACCCCCACCTGCGCCAGATCGGGCCGTCGCTGCTACGCGATGCGCCCGAAGCGGTGCCCGCCCGCCCCCCCATCGGCATGGCCCCGGTCGCCAGTGGCGAACGGCTGAGCCTTACCGACGCAGTGCTGCAGGCAGCGCAATGGCACCCGAGCATCGCAGAGGCCATCGGCAACCTTTACAAGCAGGGCGAAGGCATCAACGTCGCCCGAGCGGGGTATTACCCACAGATTTCCGGCGGTATCCGCACCGGTTATGACACCGGCTATGGCGGCGACCGCAATAGCCAGGCCCTGAACCTGTCGCTCAAACAAATGCTCTATGACTTCGGCAAGGTCGACAGCGCCGTCAACGCGGCCCAGGCTGCCGCCGCCCGGGCACAGGCCAATATCCTGCTGGTGGTCGACGATCTGGCCCGCGACACAGCCTATGCCTGGATCGAAACCCGCCGCTACGAGCAGCTGATGACGATTGCCCGCGACCAGATTCGCGGCGTGGGCGACATTGCCGGCATGGCCCGCCAGCGCAGTGACATGGGCGCCAGCACCCGTTCCGACGTGGTACAGGCCGAGTCCCGCGTGGAAAGCGCCCGTGCCACCCTGGAGGAGTACCAGTCGCAGTACGAGCGCTGGCGCTCGACCCTGGCGGCGCTGATGGGTCGCGTTACCCCTCCGGCACTGGCCGAGGGCTCACCCGCCGAGCTGGACCAGGCCTGCAAGCGCCCTGCTCAGGGTGATGACCGCCTGCCCGCCGTGCTGATGGCCCTGGCCCAGCGCGCACATGGCCAGGCCGACCTGGCCCAGGCCAAGGCGGAGGCCTACCCTACCCTGTCGTTGCAACCGCAGGTCAATCATTACCTGGACGACGACTACAACCGCGATAACGCACGGCTGGACCGCACCCAGGCGGGCATCTACCTGAACGTCGAAGTCCCCATCTACCAAGGGGGCTCCATCAGCGCCCGCACCCGCGCTGCCGGCCACGCGCTGACCGCCGCCGACTCCGCCGAAGACGCCGCACGGCTGCAGGCGCGTCGGGGCCTGGCGGAGGCCAAGGCGCAAACCTCCGGGCTGGGCCGCCGGCTGACTTCGCTGGAAGCCCGCCAGGTCAGCATTCAGGAGGCACGCATGCTCTACGGGCGTCAGTACCTGGACCTGGGCACACGGCCACTGCTCGACCTGCTCAACGCCGAGCAGGAGATCTACCAGTCACGCTTCGAACTTGCCGGCACCCGCTCCGATCTGCTGCGCCTGGATGTCGACTGCCTGTACAACACCGGCGCCCTGCGCACGGCCTTTGGCCTTGAGGGGCGCAACCTGCAAGGTGTGGAGATCCAGCCATGAGTGATTCGATCGATGTGACCCTGCCCAACCAGGCGCCCGCGCCGGAGCAGGCCGCCGCGCACCGGCCAGACCTTGGCCCCTGGCTTGAGGTGATGTTGCAGGTGGCACACCATTACCGCCTGGACGTATCACCCCAGCGTATTCGCCTGGCGGCTGCGGAGGATGCCCGCCCGTTAAATGAAATCCTCCGCCACATGGCACGTCAGGCGGGGCTGGCATTGCGCTTCGTGCACTTCGATGCCAAGGGCCTGCGGCAATGGCGCACGCCGCTGGTGCTGGAGCTGGACGACGGGCAGCTGGCGGTGGTCGAGTCGGTGACCGAAGAAGACGACCTGGCGGTGGTGTTCGCCGGTGACCAGGGCCTGACTTCGCGCCTGCCCCGCGACACCCTGAAGGGCCGTATCAACCGCGTTGCCCTGCTGCGCCCGGCCCGGCCACTGCGCGATGTGCGCACCGACGACTACACCGCGCCTTACGACCGCCACTGGTTCGCCCGCATCGTACTGCGCGACCTGCGTCCCTATGGGCAGGTGATGGTCGCGTCACTGGTGGCCAACGTGCTGGCGCTGGCCGGCGTGCTGTTCTCGATGCAGGTGTACGACCGAGTCATACCGGCCGAATCCCTGCCCACCCTCTACGTCCTGTTTGGCGGTGTGGTGTTGGCACTGGTGTTCGACTTCAGCATGCGCCTGCTGCGGCTAAAGGTGACCGACCTGCTCGGCAAGCGCGCCGACCTGCGGGTGAGCGACCTGGTCTACGGCCATGCCCTGCGCCTGCGCAACTCGGTGCGGCCGAAGTCCACCGGCTCGTTCATCTCGCAGTTGCGCGAGCTGGAGTCGATCCGCGACCTGATCACGTCCAGCACCGCCACGGTGCTGGCCGACCTGCCGTTCTTCCTGCTGTTCCTGTTCGTGTTCTGGCTGATCGGCGGCGTACTGGTGTTCATCCCGCTGGTCGCGCTGCTGGCCATGGTGTTGCCCGGGTTGCTTGCACAACGGCGCCTGGCACGGTTGGCCAATGCCTCGATGCGTGAGTCGGCGCTGCGCAACGCCATGCTGGTGGAAAGTATCCAGGGCCTGGACGAGATCAAGGCACTGCAGGCAGAGGCACGCTTCGAACGGCAGTGGAACCAGTACAACGCGGCCTGCGCGCACACCAACCTGCGCCTGCGCACCCTCACCAACGGCCTGGTGACCTGGACGCAGAACGTGCAGGGTGCCGTGTTTGCCGTGGTCATCGTGATCGGCGCCCCCATGGTCATCGCCGGCGACCTCACCACGGGTAGCCTGGTGGCGGCATCCATGCTTTCATCGCGGATGATGGCACCGCTCGCCCAGCTGACCCATGTGCTGACCCGCTGGCAGCAGGCCAAGGTCGCGCTGCAAGGCCTGGACAAGCTGATGCAGTCGCCGGTCGACCACCCCGAAGGCGAAGCCCGCGTGCACCTGCCGGCCATTCACGGCGAGTACCGCCTGCGCCAGGCCAACTTCCGCTACAGCGAAGACTACCCGCCAGTGCTGAACATTGGCCGGCTGGATATCCAGCCGGGCGAGCGCATTGCCGTGCTGGGCCGCAACGGCGCCGGCAAATCAACCTTGCTGCAGGCGCTGGGTGGGGCCATGGACCTGGTACAGGGCGAGATCAGCCTGGACGGCATCGCCATGGCCCACCTCGACCCTGCTGACCTGCGCCGTGACGTCGGCCTGCTGCCGCAGTACGCGAGGCTGTTCCACGGCACCCTGCGGGAAAACCTCACCCTCGGCGCCGGCCAGGCCAGCGACCAGGAACTGGTGGCCGCGCTGGCCGCCACTGGCGCACTGGACTTCGTCCGCCGCCTGCCCAAGGGCATGGACCACTTGATTCTCGAAGGAGGCCTGGGCTTGTCTGGCGGCCAGCGCCAAGCCCTGGTGCTGTCGCGCCTGCTGGTACGCCAGCCGCAGGTACTGCTGCTGGACGAGCCGACCGCGTCGCTGGACGACATGACCGAGCGCAAGCTGCTGGATAACCTGGAGCGCTTCTGTCAGGGCCGTACACTGGTGATCGCAACCCATCGCCTGAGTGTTCTGCAGCGGGTCGACCGCATCCTGGTGCTGGACGCCGGGCGCATCGTCATCGATGACGCGCGCGATGCCGCGCTGGCCAAACTGCAGGGAGCCCAGGCATGAGCAACCATGAACTCCCGGCTTCCTACCTGGACGGGCAGGACGATCAGGCGGTATTCCGCGCCGGCCGCATCATCACCCTCTGCGCGCTGATGCTGGCGGCGTTCCTGGCCTGGGCGGCCTGGTTCGAGGTGACCGAGGTATCCACCGGCACAGGCAAGGTCATTCCAAGTTCGCGTGAGCAGGTCATTCAGTCGTTCGAGGGCGGTATCGTCGCGCAGATGAGCGTGGCCGAAGGTGACCTGGTCGAGCGCGGCCAGGTGCTGGCCCAGCTCGACCCGACCAAGACGGCTTCCAGTGTGGGTGAAAGCGAAGCCAAGTACCGCGCTGCCAGGGCCAGCCAGGCCCGCCTGCAGGCAGAGGTGACCGGCAAGCCACTGACCTTCCCGGAGAGCCTGCGCGACTCTCCTGACCTGATCGATGCCGAAACCGCGTTGTACCAGACCCGCCGCCGCGGCCTGGAACAGACCCTGGCGGGCATTCAGGACTCGTTGCAGCTGGTGCGCAGCGAGCTGAAGATCACCGAGAACCTGGCAAAGATGGGGGCCTCCAGCCGGGTTGAAGTGATCCGCCTGAACCGCCAGCGTTCCGAGCTGGAACTCAAGGCCAACGAGGCACGCTCGGACTATCTGGTGCGCGCCCGGGAAGAACTGGCCAAGGCCAGCGCCGAAGCGGACGCCCTGTCGGAAGTGATCCGCGGGCGCAGCGACTCGCTCACCCGCCTGACCCTGCGCTCGCCGGTGCGCGGCATCGTGAAGGACATCGAGGTAAACACCCTGGGTGGCGTGGTGCAGCCTGGTGGCCAGGTGATGAAGATCGTGCCGATGGACGAACGCCTGCTGATCGAAACCCGCATCGCGCCACGGGACATCGCCTTCATTCACCCCGACCAGGCGGCCAAGGTCAAGATCAGTGCCTATGACTACTCGGTATACGGCGGGCTGGACGGCAAGGTGGTGGGCATCTCGCCGGATACCCTGCAGGACGAGGTCAAACCGGAAATCTACTACTACCGCGTGTTCATCCGCACCGAACAGGACAGCTTGCAAAACAAGGCCGGCAAGCGTTTTGCGATCGTGCCAGGGATGATTGCCACGGTGGATATCCGAACGGGCGAGAAAACCATCCTCGATTACCTGATCAAGCCGCTGAACCGAGCCAAGGAGGCCCTGCGTGAACGCTGATCCAGGCGTTTACACACCTCCCCCTGTGGGAGCGGGCATGCCCGCGAACACCGGCGAAGCCGGTGCCATGTACCGCGTCGCACGCTTCGCGGGCATGCCCCACAAGGGTCCCAGGCGCTCCGGAGTAGTGGGCATCTCGCCGGACACTCTGGCCAGAATCCATCCTCGGTTACCTGTTCAAGCCGCTGAACCGGGCATTTACGCACATCCCCTGTGGGAGCGGGCATGCCCGCGAACACCGGCGAAGCCGGTGCCATGTACCGCGTCGCACGCTTCGCGGGCATGCCCGCTCCCACAAGTCCACCCTAGCACTCTTGGGTAGTGGGCAACTCGCCGGACACTCTGGCCAGAATCCATCCTCGGTTACCTGTTCAAGCCGCTGAACCGGGCATTTACGCACATCTCCTGTGGGAGCGGGCATGCCCGCGAACACCGGCGAAGCCGGTGCCATGTACCGCGTCGCACGCTTCCACAAGGGTCCCTAGCCCTCCTGGGTTCTGTGCAAAATGCCTAAAGCCCAACCCAAACAGGCCGATAACCGGTTATCCCCTGCTCCTCACCGAAGGTCACCATGGCCACGCAAAATGCCCGCGCGGATTCGCTATCCCTGCTGCTGTTCACCCTGCGCAGCGGCAAGCTGATGGCAATCAACCTGCTCAAGGTCAGCGAGATCATCCCCTGCCCGCCGCTGACCAAGCTGCCTGAGTCGCACCCCCACGTAAAAGGTGTGGCAACCCTGCGCGGCCACTCGCTGTCGGTCATCGACCTGTCCCGCGCCATTGGCGAACAGCCACTGGTCGACCCGCAGGGTGGCTGCCTGATCGTTACCGAGATCAGCCGCTCGCGCCAAGGCCTGCATGTACAGGCGGTCAGCCGCATCGTGCATTGCCTGAGCACCGACATCAAACCGCCGCCCTACGCCTCGGGCACCCGCTCGTTCATTACCGGTGTGACGCGCGTGGACAACACCCTGGTGCAGGTGCTGGACATCGAAAAAGTCATACACGCCATCGCCCCGCCCGTCGCCGAGCCAGCGCACGGCACCTTGAACGAAGAAGACGCCAGCCTGCTGGCCGCCGCCAACATCCTGGTGGTGGACGACAGCCAGGTGGCCCTGCAGCAGTCGGTGCACACCCTGCGCAACCTCGGTATCGAATGCCACACCGCGCGCAGCGCCAAAGACGCCATCAACGTGCTACTGGAGCTGCAAGGCACCGCGCAGGAGATCAACATCATCGTCTCCGACATCGAAATGAGCGAAATGGACGGCTACGCCTTCACCCGCACGCTGCGTGAAACCCCCGACTTCCAGCACCTGTACGTGCTGCTGCACACCTCGCTGGACAGTGCCATGAGCAGTGAAAAGGCGACCCAGGCCGGGGCCAATGCCATCCTTACCAAGTTCTCCTCGCCAGAGCTGACCGATTGTCTGGTGGTGGCTGCGCGTACCGTGGTGTTCGCCGAGCACTGATATATTCAGCGACAAACTCCCCGGCTTGCCGCCGGGGGTGACTCGGGCATAATTCGCGCCCCTCGCAAGAAAATTGCCGGAATCGCGTATGAAGCTTCTCAGCTCTATCTTGATCAGCTGCGCCCTCTTCAGCGGTATTGCCCAGGCCTCCAGTAGCCAGGCCTGGAACGAGCAACGCCAGCAGATGCTCAAGGCTTGCCTGACCGCCAGCCAGTTCAAGGACGCCCATGCCCGCGGCAAGCCCGCCGAGTTTGATGATCAGGTAGGCATGAGTGCCCTGCTGATCGAAGGCGTCTACCCACAGAAGCACATGCAGCAGCGCACCGGCACCGAACTGTGCCTGTACGACCGCCAGCACCAGCGTGCTTTCGTCAGTGAATGGAGCCCGGAAGCCAAGTGACCGACCGCTTACGTTTCGGCTGTACCGGCTGCGGCAAATGCTGCACCGGCCACCATGTGCCCCTGACGCTGGCCGAAGCGCGTCGCTGGGCGGACGATGCCGGCCAGGTGGTGGTACTGATCGAGGCCTTCGTCGTGGACGGCCCCGGCATGCCGCTGGATCAGCGTGACCATGTGCTGCGACGCTCCCATCCGGTGCATTGCGGCGAGGGCGAGGCACGCGTCTCGGTGACCTTTGCTGCATTCAACCCCGGACGTTGCCGTAACCTCGATGCCAACGACCTCTGCACCATCTATGAGCAGCGCCCACTGGTCTGTCGCATCTATCCGGTAGAAATCAACCCGCATATTCCCCTGCGGCCAGACAGCAAGGACTGCCCGCCGGAGGCCTGGCAACAGGGGCCGGAGCTGATTCTCGGCACGCAACTGGTCGATGTGGAACTGCAGGCGCTGGTACAGGCTTCGCGCCAGGCCGACCGCGATGACATTGCCGCCAAGGTGGCGGTGTGCCAGGCATTGGGCATGACGACCAGTGCGCTCAAGGGTAACGGTTTTACCGCCTACTTGCCGGATATGGGGGCGTTTGCTGCGGCGCTGGCGCAGGTACAGGGGAATGAAGGGGCGCAGTGGACCTTGCATGTGCAGGATGAAGCGCTGACAGCAAGCTTGCAGGCATTGGGTTTGCGCACAACCCATGAAACCCCGGTTTATTACGCCTTTATCGGTTTCTAGCCTGCCAAGGCGGCGCCCTGTGCAGGCGCCCTAGCACGGGGCTTTCGCCGAAAGCCCCGTTGTTCCGCCCAATGATCGTTACCTTTTGCGCAACAGTGCTTATCGCACTTCGCTCTGTTTCGAGTGCACTGAAAGGACTAACTTTACCCCTGTCCTCATTAGCACTTGCACCGCAAGAAGGTAGTTTCAAATGTCCAACAGTATGGGTATTGCCAGCGTCTTCGTCCTGTCTTCCCTGTTGTTGTCGCCCCTGGCCATGGCCGAAGAATCCCCGGCATTCGTTGCCCGTAATGCAGAGATCGCGGCTGTCCATCAAGAAGCCCGTGACGCTGTAGCCGCAAACAAGGCCGATACCGTAAAAGACTCGAAACAGACAGCTTCCAAAGTCAGCGTCGATACCAGTGCCGACAGCTGATCACGCGCTGTCGCTACTCCCGTTTTCCCTTGGCTACGCCATGGGCACCCCCGGTGCCGATATGTTAGCCTTTTAAAGCCGCTGCCGATCAGCGGCTTTTTTTATGTGCTTTAACGCTCAGCCCGGCTGTAACGTGTACCTATAAAAAAGACGCACATTCAAATATAAAAACTGCCCCACCGTCAGATCCAAGGAGCTAGTACCGGTGTCTTCCGCGTTTCGTTTTACCCCGCTTTTCATTGCGTTGACTGCAACGATCCCTTTCGCCGCCCAGGCAGATGAAGACAAGGCTGATGGCTTCATCGAAGGTTCGTCCTTCAACCTGCATTTTCGTAATGCCTACTTCAACCGCGACAACCACAACGCCGGCGTGCGCGACACCCGCGAGTGGGGCCAAGGCGCGGTTGCGCGTTTCGAGTCGGGCTACACCCCGGGCGTGGTCGGCTTCGGCCTGGATGCTCATGCCATGCTGGGCCTGAAGCTCGACGGCGGCGGCGGCCATGCCGGCACCAGCATCCTGCCAGAACACATCAAGGACGACGGCGAGCTGGGCGCTGCCCCGCATTCGTTCTCCACTGCCGGTGCTGCGGTCAAGCTCAAGGCCTTCGACACCGAGCTGAAAGCCGGTGACCTGTTCCTCACCAACCCAGTGATCGCCGGCGGCGAAACGCGCATGTTGCCGCAAACCTTCCGCGGTGTAAGCCTGACCAACACCAGCATCGACGGCCTGTTGCTCGAAGGTGGCCAGGTCAGCTTCACCCACCCGTACAACCAGAGCGGCCATCGCCGCATCGACACCTACTACGGGTCACTGGACGAGCACGACAAGAGCAAGCACCTGAACTGGGCCGGCGCGTCGTGGAGCGGTACCGAGCACATCACCGCCAACCTGTACGCCGCCGAGCTGAAGGACATCTGGAACCAGTACTACGCAGACTTCGACTACACCTATGTGGTCAATGACCTGGTCAGCCTGAACCCGGGCGTGCACTTCTATCACACCCAGGACACCGGCCAGGCCCTGCTAGGCAAGATCGACAACAACACCTACAGCGTGCACTTCACCGTCAATGCAGGCTTCCACAGCGTCACCGCTGCCTACCAGCGAGTGAACGGCAACACGCCATTCGACTACATCAACCTGGGCGACAGCGTGTACCTGGACAACTCGCGCATGTACTCGGACTTCAACGCGCCGAACGAGCGTTCGTGGAAACTGCAGTACGGCTATGACTTCGCCGGTGTCGGCGTGCCTGGTTTGTCCACCTCGCTGTCCTACTCGCGCGGCGAGGCTGACCTGACCAAGGCCACTCAGGACACCACTCACTACGACTACTACCGTGAAGATGGCAAGAACGCCATGCACTGGGAGCGCGACCTGGACGTGAAATACGTATTCCAGGAAGGTGACCTCAAGGACCTGTCGGTGCTGGTGCGTTATGCCACCCACCGCGGCAGCCAGGGTTATGCGTCGATCGACAGCAACAGCGACAACGATGAACTGCGGGTAATCGTCGATTACCCACTGAACGTGTTCTGATCTTGCGCTGCAAGCATCGCAAATAACCCTGTGGGAGCGGGTTCAACCGCGAAGAAGGCACCGCGGTGTTGGGCACCGGCTGCGCCGATGTTCGCGGGTAAACCCGCTCCTACAACGGCCTGTGTCCAATCCCCGGTGTGTGTCCACCGCAGATCAGTGTGTAGGAGCGGGTTTACCCGCGAATACCGTGGTGGCGGCAACGGTGAACGCCTGCTGGAGATTGGCCAGCAGGCCCGGCCCATTCGCGGGTAAACCCGCTCCTACAGGCGACGGCAAATGGAAAAGTACGGTACACCGTGCTTCCGTCGGACAAATCTTGTCCGACAATGCCCGCTTCCCTAGAATATCGCCGCCGCGAATGGCCCTGCCCACGCAGTAGCGAGCATGCCCACCCAATCCCCGCGTTTCGCAGTCTACAGGTCGCACCCCGAGCTGATCCTCAACCTGGGCAGTTGCCTTGCCGTGCTCGCCATCGTGGCTATCGTCAGCTACCTGCTTGCCCGCGAGCGCGAAAGTGTCGAGCAGTCGGCGGTGCGCTCGTCGAACAACCTCGTGCAGCTGATCGAAAGCGACATCCTGCGCAACGTCGAACTCTACGACCAATCCCTGCAAGGCCTGATCTGGGCCGTCGGCCGCAAGGAACTGCCGGAAGTCCCCGGCCCGATACGCCAGCGCCTGCTGTTCAATGAAGCCTTCGTCGACCGCAAGCGCGGTGACGTGCTGTGGCTGGACAAGCAAGGCAATATCGTTGGCGACTCCACCAGCAGCGTGCCGCGCAAGGCCAACTTCGGCGACACCGGGGTGTTCAAGGCCCACCAGCACAATGCCAACCTCGGCTTGCTGGTGGGCCCGCCTTTCAAGGCCAAGCTTGGCGACCTGGACTGGTGTATCAGTTTCAGCCGGCGTATCTCCGGCCCCAATGGCGAGTTCGCCGGGTTGGCAGCGGGTGCGCTGCGCCTGTCGTACTTCAATGAGTTGTTCCAGCGCCTGGACATTGGCCACGACAGCAGCATCAACCTGTTCAATGCCGATGGGCAGTTGCTCGTCCGCCAGCCCTACCGCGGACAGGACCCACTGATTGGCACCTACTACACCGAACGGCCCAATTTCAAACGCATCCTCAGTGAACAGAGCGGTAGCTTCACCGCCCGCTCCCACGGCAGCGGCAAGCTGCGCATGTTCACCTTCGCCCGGGTCGCGCAGTTGCCACTGATCGTGCTGGTGGCGCACTCGGCCGACGAGGTGTTCGAGTCCTGGCGCCGCACCGCCATTCTGGTCAGCGTCGCCACCGGCGGTCTGTGCGTGGGCATTCTCTGGCTGACATTGCTGCTGGGCCGCGAACTACGCCGCCGCCACGACGCCGAAGAAAACCTGGCCATGCTCGCTTCCACCGATAGCCTGACTGGCCTGGCTAACCGCCGCAGGCTGGACCATGTGCTGCGCCAGGAATGGGCCCGCGCCCAACGTAGCCGTAAGCCGCTTGCGATACTGATGGTGGACGTGGACCACTTCAAGGCATTCAACCAGCGCCATGGCCATGCCGGTGGCGACCATGCCTTGCGCGAGGTGGCCAAGGCCATCGAGGCATGCATTCGTCGCCCTGCGGATTTGGCTGCGCGCTATGGTGGGGAGGAGTTTCAGGTAGTGTTGCCAGAAACCGATCTGGCCGGGGCCCAGCTACTGGCTGAACGCATCCGCGCCAACGTCGAGGCGCTGGCGCCGTTTGCGGATGATGCCCACGCCGTGACCGTGAGCATCGGTATCGGTCTGTCCGGCACCCAGCAGGACCTTGGCAGGCTGCTGGGTGCTGCGGACGAAGCGCTCTACCGCGCCAAGGCCAATGGCCGCAATCGGGTAGAGGGCCCGCTCGATTAGGAGCGGGCGCGAGCGGCGTTGCGCAGGGCCTTGACCTGGTCATGGTTGCGCTGCACGCCTTGCAGCTGCTTTTCCACCAGGCTGTAGGTCATGTCGCTGGCAGTGCGGCCCAATTTCACCAGCTTCTCGCGGGCTTCCTTGTAGGCCTTGAGGGCGTGGTCCTCGCCACGCTCTACCTCGTTCAGCACTGCCTCCTCGTCCTTGCCGGTGACCATCGACTTGAGGTTGACCCAGCCGCGGTGCAGGTCGCCACTGATGCTGGTAGAAGTTTCCGGATCGCCGCCCAGGCGGCGCACTTCGCTCTGCAGCTCACTGGCAGCGTTGGCGCACTCGCCCGCACGCTGGACGAAGAACGCTTTCAGTTCGGGGTTCTTCACATCATCGGCCGAGGCCTTGAAACCCTTCTCGCCATCCTTGCTGTACTCGATCAGGTCGTTGAGTACATCGATCACGTCTTTGTTGGGGTTGCTCATGGTCGAACTCCTTGGCAGGTGATAGTCCACTAGGGAATTGCAGTGTTCGTGCCACGCTTTCAAAAAATATAAATTCCTTACCATTCAATAAGTTACGAAAATGATGGCATCAGCTGTCAACGGCGTTCTGCATGATTGCCGCTTGGGGCTTCGTGCAGATTGCAGTATGGTCGGCACCTTTCCACAGCCAGGTGCGCGAAGATGAAGCCGGAAACCCTCGAACTACTGGTGACCCGCAGCATGCCGTTCGGCAAGTACCAGGGCAGGATCATTGCCGACCTGCCCGGTGACTACCTGGCGTGGTTTGCGCGCAAGGGCTTCCCGGCAGGGGAACTGGGCGGGTTGCTGGCGTTGATGCATGAGATCGATCACAACGGGCTGGGTGATCTACTGGTGCCGTTGCGGCAGAAGCATCGCCGTTGAAAGGCCAACGCGGGCTCTGTGGGAGCGGCCTTGTGTCGCGAAAGGGCTGCGAAGCAGCCCCAGATTTTCAGCTTCGCAACTTAGATTGCCGGGGCCGCTTTGCGGCCCTTTCGCGACACAAGGCCGCACCCACAGAACGAGGTCTGCTCATACACTTTTAGCAGGCGCCACGGCCAACTCCACACGCTCGCTCTTCTTGATAACCGCATACACCACCGCTGTCACCAGGCTACCCGCCACAATCGCCAGCAGATAAAGCAACGCATGGTTGATCGCGTTGGGGATCAACAACACGAACAAGCCGCCATGCGGCGCCATCAGCTTGCAGCCAAAATACATCGACAATGCCCCGGTCAACGCACCACCGGCGATACTGGCCGGGATCACCCGTAACGGGTCCTTGGCGGCAAACGGAATCGCCCCCTCGGAGATGAAGCACAGCCCCAGCGCCAGCGCCGCCTTGCCCGCCTCCCGCTCGCTCTGGGCGAACTTGCGCCGGGCCAGGAAGGTGGCAATACCCAAGCCAATCGGCGGCACCATGCCGGCGGCCATGGTCGCCGCCATTGGCGCATAGCTCGACGAGGCCAGCAGCCCCACCGAGAACGCATAGGCGGCCTTGTTGATCGGCCCGCCAAGGTCGACGCACATCATGCCGCCCAGCAACAGCCCCAGCAGGATGGCATTGGTGGTGCCCATGCTGTCGAGAAAATGCGTCAGGCCTTCGAGCATCGCCGCTACCGGCTGGCCAACCACGTAGATCATCACCAGCCCGGTGAACAGACTGGCCAGCAATGGAATGATAAGGATCGGCTTGAGCGCCTCCAGGCTGCTGGGCAAGCGCGCCCATCGGGCAATGGCCTTGGCGCTGTAACCGGCGAGGAAACCGGCGACGATGCCACCGATGAAGCCGGCCCCCAAGGTGCTGGCCAACAGGCCGCCGATCATGCCCGGGGCCAGCCCGGGGCGGTCGGCGATGGACCAGGCGATATAGCCTGCCAGTAGCGGAACCATCAGCTTGAAGGCAGCCTCACCGCCAATCTGCATCAACGCCGCCGGCAAGGTGCCCGCCTCTTTGTAGGCCTCGATACCGAACACGAACGACAACGCAATCAGCAGGCCGCCAGCCACCACCATCGGCAGCATGAACGACACGCCGGTCAGCAAGTGCTTGTACACACCGGTTTTCTCGCCCTTGGTCGGCGTGGTCGCCGCTGCGGCGTCGGCAGCGTTTTCCACCGTGGCTTGCGCCAGGGCTTTGTCCAGGGTAGCGCTGGCCTGCTTGAGGGCAATGCCGGTACCACAACGGTAAATACGTTTGCCGGCGAAACGTGCAGTGGGTACTTCAATGTCGGCGGCCAGCAGCACCACGTCCGCCGCAGCGATGGCCTCAGCGGACAAGGGGTTGCGCGCACCGACCGAGCCCTGGGTCTCGACGGTAAGCTGGTAGCCCAGCTGTTGTGCGGCTTGCTGCAAGGCCTCTGCGGCCATGAAGGTATGGGCTACGCCGGTCGGGCATGCAGTGACGGCAACGATGCGAGCGCCAGCACTGCCCACTGCGGCGGGGGTGCCTGTCACTGCGGCCAGCAGCTCGGCGTTGGCCGCCGCTTCGTCGAGAAAGCCTTCGCGATCAGCCAGCGCCTGGGACGGTGTGCTTTGGTACAGGCGCTTGCCGACGAAGCGGGCCAGGTCCACCGGCCCGGTGCTGACCACAAGCACCCAGTCAGCCTCGGCGATCTGTGCGGCGCTCAGTTGCCGCTCGGGGTGTTCAGTATTCTGCACTTCGACGCTGGTGCTCCAGCCGCGCCGCTGGGCAGCGGCGGACAGCAAGCGTGCGCTCAGTACACTCGATACCTGGCCGTTGGGGCAGGCGGTGATTATGGCAATGTTCATCGGCAACCCTCTTGTTGTTCTGTCAGTTGCACGGCCGCTTCCAACTGCGCCAGGTGCTCGCGGTCATGGATGCCGAAGCCAACCTGGGTAACGGCCTGGGCGGCGATGGCAGTGGCCCGGGTCAACGTCTGTGCAGGCGCCTCGGCCAGCAGCAGGCCGTGGACCATGCCGGCCACCAGCGAATCCCCCGCCCCCACCGTGCTGGCAACCCGCACCTTGGGTGGGCGGGCCTGCAGGGCCAGATCGCGACTGAACCAACTGACGCCCTGCTCGCCCGCAGACACCACCACGTGTTCAACGCCACTGTCCAGCAGGCGCTTGGCGGCAGCGCGCTGTTGCGTCAGGTTATCCACAGCCAGGCCCAGCACTTCGCCCAGTTCCTCGGTATTGGGCTTGACCAACCAGGGCGCGCTTTGCAAGCCGACACGCAGGGCTTCACCACTGCTGTCCAGGACTATCTTGAGGCCTTGGGCCTTCAACCGTTCGAGCAACTGGCGGAACCAGTCGGCACTGATTCCGCGCGGCAGGCTACCGGCCACCACCACGGCATCGTGACCGGGGGCAATCTGTTCCAGCCTGTGCAGCAAGGCACTGCGTGCCGCCTCGTCGACCTCCGGGCCCTGCCCGTTGATGTCGGTCACGCGGCCATCGGCCTCGACCAGCTTGATATTGCTGCGGGTTTCGCCCGGCACACGGACAAAGCAGTCGATAAAACCGCGGCCGTCGATCAGCGCCTCGAAGGGCTGCAGATTGTCGCCCCCCAGGAAACCGCCCACGGTTACGCTGTGCCCCAGGTCGGCCAGTACCTGGGCAACGTTCAGCCCCTTGCCTGCGGCGTGACTGTGCTGCGCCTGGCTACGGTTGACCTGCCCTGGGCGCAGAGTGTCCAGGCCGATGGTGATATCCAGCGCAGGGTTGAGGGTAAGAGTGAGGATCTTGGCCATTCAGTAACGCTCCACCAGCGCGCGAACTGCTGCGGCGCTGTCCTGTTGCAGGGCCTCGCGCGCCAGGGCGCGGGCTGTCTGATGATCGGCCTGGCGAACCAGTGCCTTGACTTCGGCGATGCTGCGCGCGGAGACGCTGAGTTCGTCCACGTCCAGCCCCAGCAGCACGGCCACCGCCTGCGGGTCGGCTGCCAGCTCGCCACACACGCCCACCCACTTGCCGTGGGCATGGGCAGCGCGCACGGTCATGTCGATCAGGCTCAATACCGCCGGGTGCAGGCCGTCGGCCTGTGCCGAGAGGCTGGGGTGGCCACGGTCGATGGCCAAGGTGTATTGAGTCAGGTCGTTGGTGCCGATGCTGAAGAAGTCCACTTCGCGCGCCAATTGCGCTGCCAGCAGGGCCGCTGAAGGCACCTCGACCATAATGCCCAGCTGCAGGTCGGCTACCGGGATTTCTGCACGCAGGCGCTCCACCATGGCCCGAGCCTCACGCCATTCGTGCACCTGGCCAACCATGGGGAACATGATACGCAACGGGCGCTGGTCGGCGGCCCGCAGCAACGCGCGCAACTGGTCTTCCATCACTTGCGGGCGCTGCAGGGTCAAACGCACGCCGCGCACGCCGAGGAAGGGATTTTCCTCGGCAGCGATCGGCCAGTAAGGCAACGGTTTGTCGCCGCCAACATCCAGGGTGCGCACCACCAGCGGGCGCCCATCGAGGCCATCGAGCACGCGGCGGTACTCGGCTTCCTGGGTAGCCACATCCGGCGCTTGAGGGTGGGCCATGAAAATCAGTTCGGTACGCAGCAGGCCGACACCTTCGGCGCCCTGCTCCACCACCTTGGCGATGCCGTTGCTATCGCCGATGTTGGCAAACACCTCGACGGCATGCCCATCACGGGTGATGGCCGGCTCGAAGCGGTTGGCCCAGGCGGCCTGCAGGCGTTGCTCGCGCAGGTCACGCTCGGCCAGCGCCCGCTGCAGCTCATCCGCTGGCGGTGCGACGCTGACCACACCACGCTGGCCATCGAGCAGCAGCGGCGTACCACTCTCCAACAGCAGTATCGATGCACCCGCGCCGACCACTGCTGGTATGCCCAACGCCCGAGCGACGATGGCACTGTGGGCCGTGGCGCCGCCCTGGGCGGTGACAATGCCGGCAACCCGGTTGGGGTCCAGGCGGGCGACATCGGATGGACCGACTTCGGTCATCACCAGCACATAGGGTTGCTCGGGTTCAACCTGCGCCTGCACACCACACAACTGCGCCAGCACGCGGCGGCCAATATCGCGCAGGTCGGCGGCGCGCTCGGCGAGCAGCGCATCGTGCAACGCCTCTTGCTGACGGGCCGCAGCTTCGATCACGGCCATCCACGCGGCCGCAGCGCTTTCGCCCTGGGCCAGGCGCTGTTCGACATCGTCGGTCAGGGCTGGGTCGGCAAGCATTTCCTGGTGGGTGACGAAAATTTCGCCAATGGCTTTGTCGCTGCGCAGGACCAAAGCCTGCAGTTCGCCATTGACGGTAGCCAAGGCTTCGCGCAGTTTCTGCCGCTCCAGGGCGCACGATTCACCCCGCAAGGGATAGTCGAACTCACGCTCGACACAGACATGCGCCGGGCCGCTGGCAATGCCGGGGGCGGCGCCCACACCCTGGATACGGCTGCCGGCCGCTGGCGCTTGCAGTACTTCGGGGACGTCATCGGCAATGGGCGCGACGCTCTGCGGTAGCGGTTCCACCTCTTCACCCAAGCCTTGTTCGATAGCAGCCAGCAGCACCGGCAAGGCATCGGCAGCGATGCTCGGTTCGGCGACCAGTTCCAGTGCCTGACCACGGCGTGCGCCGAGGCTGAGCAGCTTGCTCAGGCTCTTCACCGATACGGCTGGCTGCGCGCTATCGACCAGGCGCACACGGATTTCCCCTTCAAAGCCTTTGGCCAGTTGTGCAAGCACCTTGGCCGGTCGCGCATGCAAGCCATGTGGATTGGCCAGCACGACCCGTGCGCTGGGCCAGTCCGCCGGCACTTCGCCGCCCAGCACTTCCAGCACCGCACGGCTGCTGGTGGCTTGGTAGAGCATCTGCCCACGGCCTTCGATCAGCACTTCGCACAGCCGCTCGAGCAGGGCCTCGTGAGCGGCGCCAAGGCTGGCCAGGCAGAACAGACCGTTGAGCGGCTGGTCGCGGTAACGCAGCGGCTGCTGCGGGGTGATGAAGGCCAGGCCTGGCTGACGAACCTGGCGCTCGCTGTGCAGCCACCACAGGCCCTCACCCAGCGGCAGCGGCTCGGCCTGCTGCAGCACGGCGGCAAAGCCACTGTCGACACAATCGGCACGTTGCAGCAGGCGGGCACCGCGCCAGGCCAGTTCGTCGAAGTCTTCTGCCGGCACGTTCAGGCCGACCAGCTGCGCATCCAGCGCCAGCGCCTGGGGCGCGCCCTGCAGCAGCTTGAGCAGCGCTTCGGCAGAGCTGGCCCGGCGCAAGGCTTCGGCCAGGTCGGTCTCGCCCAGCGCCCGGGTCAACAGCTGCAGCAGGCGCAGGTGTTCGTCGGAGCGGGCGGCAATACCAATGGCCAGGTAGACCATTTGCCCGTCACCCCAGTCTACCCCCTCGGGGAACTGCAGCAGGCGTACGCCGGTGGCATACACCAGGTCACGTGTTTGCGGCGTACCATGGGGAATGGCGATGCCCTGGCCAAGGAACGTGGAGCCTTGTGCCTCCCGGGCCTGCAGCCCTTGCAGGTAACCCTCGGCGACCAGGCCGTCCGCAACCAGCCGATCCGCCAGAAGGCGCAATGCCTCGGCCTTGTCGGCGGCCTTCTGGCCCATGGCTATCTGCTCATTGGCGAGCTCGAGCATGACCTTCTCCTTTTGCAGTTCCCGTTCGGGTACTGGAGTATTGTTGTGAAATTCACATAAAGGGCCAGTTCAGCAGCCTTGCGCAGGTGGCAGCCGAGGCAGAAAATTCGGCAGCTGAAACGTTTAATCTGACCAGACGGCCACGTTACTCGATAATCTGCCCAGTAAAAAGCCCCATCCTGTCGGACAATTGCGACAATGGTCGTCTGCGCGTGATGCCTGTACCGGGTCAAACTACCCGGTCTGGCCTTACAGGCAGCCCCGGAAATAACAAGGAAAATTCGGTGAAACTCAGCGATATCGCCCGTCTGGCCGGTGTGTCCGTGACCACTGCCAGCTACGTCATCAATGGCAAGGCTGAACAGCAGCGCATCAGTAACAGTACTGTCGAGCGGGTACGCGCGGTGGTCGAAGCCCACGGCTTCACCCCCAACCCGCAGGCTGCTGGGCTGCGCAGCCGGCATACCCGCACCCTGGGCTTCATTCTCCCGGATCTGGAGAACCCCAGCTACGCCCGCATTGCCAAGCAACTGGAGCAAGGCGCACGCGCCCGCGGCTACCAGCTGCTGATCGCCAGCAGCGATGACCAGCCAGACAGCGAGCGCCAACTGCAGCAACTGTTCCGTGCGCGCCGATGCGATGCGCTGTTCGTTGCCAGTTGCCTGCCGCCAGAAGATGACAGCTACCGCGAGCTGCAGGACAAAGGCCTGCCGGTGATTGCCATCGACCGCCGTCTGGACCCCGCACACTTCTGCTCGGTGATCAGCGACGACCGCGATGCCAGCCGCCAGCTGGCCGCCAGCCTGCTCAGCTCGGCCCCACGCAGTATCGCCCTGATAGGCGCACGCCCCGAGCTGTCGGTTAGCCAGGCGCGTGCCGGCGGATTCGACGAAGCCCTGCAAGGCTATACCGGCGAAGTGCGCCGCTATCAGGGCGAAGCCTTCAGCCGTGAGTGCGGCCAACGCCTGATGCAGCAACTGATCGACGACTTGGGTGGCCTGCCGGATGCTCTGGTGACCACTTCGTACGTACTGTTGCAGGGCGTGTTCGACACCCTCCAGGCGCGCCCGGTCGACTCGCGCCAACTGCAGCTGGGTACCTTTGGCGACAACCAGTTGCTCGACTTCCTGCCGCTGCCGGTCAATGCCATGGCCCAGCAGCATGGCCAGATTGCCGCCACTGCGCTTGAACTGGCACTGGCCGCCATCGAGGAAAAACGCTATGAACCCGGCGTGCACGCCGTTGGCCGCACCTTCAAGCAACGCATCTCAGCGGCCTGAACATGCGCCTGATCGACACCCACACCCACCTGGACTTCCCCGACTTCGACGCCGACCGCCCGCGCCTGCTGGCCAACGCAGCGGCGCGTGGGCTGGAGCGAATGGTGGTGCTGGGGGTGTACCAGGCGAATTTCCAGCGGGTGTGGGAACTGGCCTGCGCCGAGCCGCGCCTGTTCGCCGCGCTTGGCCTGCACCCGGTCTACCTCGACCAGCATCGCCCTGAGCACCTGGTGCAACTGCGCGAGTGGCTGGAGCGCCTGCGCGACAACCCGCGGCTATGTGCCGTAGGTGAGTTTGGCCTGGACTATTACCTCGCAGACCTTGACAAGACCCGCCAGCAGGCGCTGTTCGAAGCGCAACTGCAGATGGCTTGCGACTTCGAACTACCGGCCCTGCTGCACGTGCGCCGCAGCCATGCCCAGGTGATTGCCACACTCAAGCGCTACAAGCCAGCGCGGGCGGGGGTGATTCATGCGTTTGCCGGCAGCTACGAAGAGGCCCGCGAGTACATCAAGCTGGGGTTCCTGCTGGGGTTGGGCGGTGCGGGTACCTGGCCGCAGGCACTGCGGCTGCGCAAGACCTTGGCGCGGCTGCCACTGGACAGTGTGGTGCTGGAAACTGACTCACCGGACATGGCACCGGCGATGTACCCAGGGGTACGCAACAGCCCGGAGCACCTGCCGGAAATTGCAGCGGCGCTGGCGCACGTAATGGGGCTGGATGTCGAGGTGCTGGCACAGGCCAGCACCCGCAATGCTTGCACGTTGTTTGGCTGGTGAAACTCGGGTGAACGGGATTCCCGCAGGATGCGAGTGGCGCGGAATCAGACCAGCACGGTCCACAGCGCAAACCCGGCATACCACAGCACTGCACAGCGCAACAGCAATTCCCACAGGCTGTCCAGCCGCCCCAACCCGCGCTGGCTGTCCTCCTCCTCGGGAATGTCATCGGCAATCCGCCCCACCCGAGCCACCAGGTGCCCAGCGCTGATGTGCCAGTTGAGCACCTCGTGCAGCATCACCCGTGTCACCGCGAGGAAGTTGCCCACCAGGGCAAAGCTCAACGCCAGCGCCCGCACCGGCAACCAGTCCATGATGTGCCGCAACTGCTCGGCACGCGCCTTCAAAGCCGGCTGCTTGCTGTGCTCACTACACAGCGCCAACAATCGATAAGCCAGCGCAGCGCCAGGGCCCAGTACGAAATACCAGAAGATCACCGCAAAAAAGCCCTGGTACACCTGCCACAGCAAGTTACCCTGCACCCGCACCAGCAAGCTGTGCGGTTCATCGGCCACCAGGCCCAGGTCGCGCTCGGCCGCGTGTAGCGCCGCCTGATCGTCGCCCCGCCGCCAGGCATCACGAAACGCCCCCAGCGATGCCTTGGCATCGCCGCGGCCCAGGCTGTAGATCAGCACCAGCAGGTGCACCGGCAACGCCAGCAGACCATAGGCCACCGGCTCCAGCACATGCAGCAGCAACACCAGCAGCGCTACCGGCGCCAACACCAGGATGGCCAACGTCCACCATGGGTGCACCTTGCCGTTGCGTTCCAGACGCACCAGTTCGCCAATAAAGAACCCGTCGCGCTGCACCTGATGGCGCAGGGCCGAAAACTTCTCGACCCACAGCGCCAGCAACAAAACCAGAAAACTCATGCCTTGTCCTCGTTGTGCTGCAGCGCCTGGCGGTAACGCGACCAGTCGAAGGCCGGGCCGGGGTCGGTCTTGCGCTGCGGGGCAATGTCGCTGTGGCCCTGAATGCGGCTCAGGTCGATGGCTGGCCAGGCACTGCGGATGTGACGGGTGAGTTGCTCCAGCACCGCATACTGAGCATCGGTATAGGGCAGGTCGTCGGTGCCTTCCAGTTCGATGCCGATGGAAAAGTCGTTACAGCCTTCGCGCCCGTCAAAGCTCGACACACCCGCATGCCAGGCACGGTCATGCAACGACACGAACTGAGTCACCGCGCCGTCACGCTCGACGAACAGGTGCGCCGACACGGTCAGGTGGTTGATGCTGGCAAAATACGGGTGTTCATCAGGGGCCAGGCGGTTCTGGAAGAATTGCTGCACCTTGCCCGTGCCGAAACAGGCCGGGGGCAGGCTGATGTTGTGGATCACCAGCAGGGAAATCGATTCGCCTTCGGGGCGCGCATTGAAGTTCGGCGAGGGGCAGTGGGTGATTCCGATTCCGTGGAACCAGCCAGTGGCATAGTCCAATTGCATGGGCAGATCCTGAAAAACGCCGTGAACATGCCCACAGTATGCCCTGCGGCCAACGCCGTGTGCATGTGAATGATTGTAATGCGTCGGCCTATTGCGCCTGCCCTTGCCGCAAGCTTTCAAGTACCGCCTCCAGCGCCCGTTCGAACAACAGGCGATCATCCAGCACGCGCACTTCGTGCCGCTGCAGTGCCTGGGCCAGGCTGGCACTGCTCCACTCGCGCACTTTCATGCCGGTGCGGTTGGCGAAAACCAGCCTGTCACTGCTGTCGATGCGCGCGACCAGCTTGCAGCGCAGTGGCTCATCCTCGTCGAGAACCTCGACCCAGGTGCCGATACGCAGGCGTTGCGCCTGGCGCAGCGCTGCAGCCTGCCCGTCGGCAGCGTGCAGGGGCACGCAGGCGGGTTCTTCGGCAATCGTCAGCACAATCTCTTGGGCCACCCGCACATCGCCCAAGGGTTGGCCCTCCCCGCTCGGCAGCGCTTCATTACCTGCGCAGGCGCGCAGGTGCAACTGTTCCAGTTGCAGGAAGAACTCGCGGGTCGCCACCGCGTCCAGGGCTATGCTGGCCAGGCCATCGCGCAGCGCCTTGAGCAGGCCTGGCACCTGCTGCAGCAAGGCTTGCGGCTCATGTGGCGGCGTGATGCTGGCCAGCAGCATGTCCATCGTCTGCACTGCGTCGCGCCAGGCCTGTGAGGCCTCGCCCTGTTTCAGCCAAGCCAACAGCAGTACCTGGCTCCAGGCCTGCACCAGCATTTGCACCACCACCTGCGGCAATACCTGGCCGCGCAGGCGCTGGTTGAGCACGTGCTGCACCTGCTGCCTGGCCCGCATTGCCCGGGCACGGCCTTCTTCGGCGTCGCGAGTGCGTTGCTCCAGCAACTCGTTACGTCGCCGTTCGTCCTGATTGAATGCCAGGAAGTCGTCGAGCAGCTCGGCGAACAGGCTGGCATCGTCGGCAAAATCATTGAGCAAGCGCTGGACGATACGCTCTACCCGCATGTGCAAGCTGTCACGCTGGCACTCGCTGCCGCACTCCCAGCCAATCGCGGCGCCGGCGATTTCGTTGAGCAAACGGCGCGCCGGGTGGCTACTCCGGCTGAACAGCCCCTTGTCCAGTAATGCCACCTTGAGCAGGGGAATATGAAGGCGCGCAATCAGCGCCCGCAGGCTGGCCGGCAGGTTGTCATCGTTGTGGATGAACGCGAACAGCAGGCCAACCAGGTTGATCATGTCTTCGTCAGCCACGTGAAGGCGCCGACGCGTACCGCTGCGCACGCTGACCCGCAACAGCAGTTGCTCAAGCTGCTGGCCGAGCTCGAAGTCATCGGCCTCGTACGTGGCGGGCACATAGCGCTGCAAATGCGACAGCAGCCGGAGCAGGTCGGCGGTACTGATCGGCTGGGCGGCAGCCACCGCTTGCAAGCGCGGAGCGAACTGCCCGCGCACCGGCGCCAGCAGTGCCTGCAACGAGGCAAACAACGCCTGCCCTGCGGCGTCCGCCCCCTCCTCCTGGCCAAGGTTCGCCGGCCTGGGCCGCGCACGCATGCGCCGGTCTTCGGCACGCCGGCGCGGCGCCGGTTGCAGCTCGGGCAGCACGCCGGCAGCGGCCAGCAACTGGTTGGCTTCGCCATAGATCACATCGACATCGCGCAGAACATAACGCTCGAACAGCTTCAGCAGCACCAGCTTGACCCGCAGGCCAACGCCCAGATTACGCCCGGCGTCGAGAAAGTAACGACACAGCGCGGCTGGCCCCAATGGGTTGTGCTGCTCGTACAGGGGGCGGTCGAGCAATGCCTGCAGGCGCAGACCCAGTTGCTGCAGGGCAACGCCATCGCGTGACAGCACCCGCGCCACCATGCCCTCGATGGCGGCGGCCCGTTCCATTTGAGCCTTGCTGCGCGGCTTGCCCGGCTGGGCCAGGTTTGCCAGCAAGTCGACCTGGCCGGCGCGGAGGAAAGCATCATGGAACGTATCCAGAAAACCACGCTCGATGCTCTTGCGCTTCAGGCGCAGGTCACGCATGGCTTCGAAGTACAGGTTCTGGTCACCGCGGTCGAAGGCCTTGTCGGCCATTTCGAAGAGCGTGTCATCGGCATTGTCGAACAAGTCCTGCAGGCCCTGACGCAACTGCAACGCTGCCTTGTCGCGCACCTGCAGCAACAAGACCGGAAGGCAAGGATGAGGCGTACGCCCCCCTCGGTCGATGGTTGCCGCCAAGGGCACCACCTTGCCTTCTTTTTGCATCCTGGACTCCTTGCAGGGTGTCTTGCCCGAAAGGGCTGAAAAATCGTCAAAGCTATGACGCCAAATACTAGTCGCCATTATCGGTAAAAAATCACATAGCTACCAGCGCCGTTTCGCTGGCTGGCTAATGACCCTGATCTGCTCCGATTACTCACGACGCCCGACCAAAGGTCAGCGCCAAGGCTGCTGTACACACCGGCCCCCTGCCCTATAATCGCGGGCACCTAGCTTGTGGAGCCGACCATGCCGAACCTACGCCTTGCCGACCTGACCGCTGAAATTGAAGCCAACGTGCGCCGCGCGCTGTTGGAGGACATCGGCAGTGGCGATATCACCGCGCAACTGATCCCGGCCGAGCGCCTGGCCAAGGCGACCATCATCACCCGTGAAAACTGCGTAGTCGCCGGTACCGCCTGGGTCGATGCCGTATTCCGCCAGCTCGACCCGCGCGTTGCAGTGCACTGGCAGGTGGCCGACGGTGAGCAGGCCACTGCCAATCAGCCGTTGTTCCACCTGGAAGGCCCGGCCCGTTCGCTGCTCAGTGGGGAGCGCAGCGCACTGAACTTCCTGCAGCTGCTGTCAGGGGTCGCCACCCGTGCGCGCTTTCTCGCCGACCTGGTAGCCGGCACCCAGGTGCGCCTGCTGGACACCCGCAAAACCCTGCCGGGCCTGCGCCTGGCGCAAAAATACGCAGTGACCTGCGGTGGGTGCGACAACCACCGCATAGGCCTGTACGACGCCTTCCTGATCAAGGAAAACCACATCGCCGCCAGCGGCGGCGTAGCCGAGGCTGTGGCCGCAGCGCACCGCATTGCGCCGGGCAAGCCGGTGGAAATCGAGGTCGAAAGCCTGGACGAACTGCGCCAGGCGCTGGCCGCTGGCGCGGACATCATCATGCTCGACGAGCTGAACCTGGACGAAATGCGCGAAGCCGTGCGCATTACCGCGGGCAAAGCCAAACTTGAAGCCAGCGGCGGGGTCAACGAAACGACCCTGCGGGTGATCGCCGAAACAGGGGTGGACTACATCTCGATTGGTGCCATGACCAAGGATGTGAAAGCGGTGGACCTGTCGATGCGACTGAGCCTGTGAGCTGATTGCAGGCAATAAAAAACCGGCGCTTGGC
>NZ_JAOCDI010000050.1:0-39549 GCF_029840855.1 Pseudomonas sp. GD03862 | reverse complement strand
GTCATTACCCGGCAGAATCAGGTTCAGGGCGATAGCCACAATGGCGCACAGGGCAATGCCCTTCAGGCCCCAGTCATCCGGGCCGTCACCGCTGCCGATCAGCACGCCGCCGATACCGAACACCAGTGTCACCGAGACGATCACCAGGTTGCGTGCCTCGCCCAGGTCAATCTTGTGGCGGATCATGGTGTTCATGCCCACCGCTGCGATCGAGCCGAACAGCAGGCACAGAATGCCGCCCATCACCGGCACCGGGATGCTCTGCAGCAGCGCGCCGAACTTGCCGATGAATGCCAGGGTAATGGCGAAGACCGCCGCCCAGGTCATGATCTTCGGGTTGTAGTTCTTGGTCAGCATCACCGCGCCGGTCACTTCGGCGTAGGTGGTGTTGGGCGGGCCGCCGAACAGGCCGGCTGCAGTAGTCGCCAGGCCGTCGCCCAGCAACGTCCGGTGCAGCCCAGGCTTTTTCAGGTAGTCACGGCCGGTCACGCTGCCCACCGCGATCACCCCGCCGATATGCTCGATCGCCGGCGCCAGCGCAACCGGGACGATGAACAGAATGGCCTGCCAGTTGAACGCAGGGGCGGTGAAATTGGGAATTTCCAGCCATGGTGCGGCAGCGATCCTGGCGGTGTCGACCACGCCAAAGGCGAACGACAGGGCAAAGCCCACCAGCACGCCGGAGATGATGGGTACCAGGCGGAAAATGCCTTTGCCGAATACGGCAACGATCAAGGTTGTCAGCAGCGCTGGCATCGAGATCAGCATGGCCGTCTTGTACGGCATCAGTGCCGTACCGTCTCCACCTTTGCCCATCGCCATGTTGGCGGCGATCGGTGCCATGGCCAGGCCGATGGAGATGATCACCGGGCCGATCACCACCGGCGGCAGCATGCGGTCGATGAAACCGGTGCCTTTGATTTTTACCATCAGCCCCATGAAGGTGTACACGAAGCCGGCAGCCATTACGCCGCCCATGGTCTCGGCAAGGCCGAACTGGCCTTTGGCGAGGATGATCGGCGTGATGAAGGCAAAGCTCGAGGCCAGGAACACCGGTACCTGACGACCGGTGACCAGCTGGAATAGCAGGGTGCCAATGCCGGCGGTGAACAGCGCGACGTTCGGGTCGAGGCCGGTGATCAGGGGCATCAGCACCAGCGCGCCGAATGCCACGAAGAGCATCTGCGCGCCCGAAACGACCTGGCGCCAGAGCGGGTCGTTGAAGCCGTCCTGCATGGTCAGGCGTCCTTTTGCTTGGTGCCGAAGATCTTGTCACCGGCATCACCCAGGCCTGGCACGATGTAGCCGTGCTCGTTCAGGCGCTGGTCGATCGAGGCGGTGTAGATCTTCACGTCCGGGTGGGCTTTTTCCACCACCTCGATGCCTTCTGGCGCGGCGACCAGCACCATGGCGCGAATCTCTTTGCAGCCGGCCTTTTTCAGCAGGTCGATGGTGGCAACCATCGAGCCGCCGGTGGCCAGCATCGGGTCGATGATCAGGGCCAGGCGCTGGTTGATGTCCGGCGCGAGCTTTTCCAGATAGGTGTGGGCTTCGAGGGTTTCTTCGTTTCGGGCAACGCCGACGGCGCTGACCTTGGCACCCGGGATCAGGCTGAGCACGCCGTCGAGCATGCCGATGCCGGCGCGCAGGATCGGTACTACGGTGATCTTCTTGCCGGCGATTTTTTCAACCGAGACCTTGCCACACCAGCCGTCGATCTCGTAGGTTTCGAGGGGCAGGTCCTGGGTGGCTTCATACGTCAGGAGCGCGCCGACTTCCTGGGCGAGTTCGCGAAAATTCTTGGTGCTGATATCGGCACGGCGCATCAGGCCAAGCTTGTGGCGGATCAGCGGATGGCGGATCTCACGAGTGGGCATAGGGGAGGGCTCCGAAAGGCGGGCAAAAAAACCGCGCTAGATTAATCTATTCAGCCTGTGCTGTCGTCTGGTCATTCTGGACGTTAGTCCATAAATGCTTGATCTGTGACGAGCGGATGCGTACCTTTGCCCGCTTTTCCAAAATGCCCCCCGGAGCGCGCCATGTCCGCCGATCTCGAGCATATCCGTCAAGTCATGCATGAAGCTGACTGCCTGTACACCGAAGCCGAAGTCGAAGCGGCCATCGCCAAAGTCGGCGAGCAGATCTGCAAGGACCTGCACGACAAGAACCCGGTTGTGTTCTGCGTGATGAACGGTGGCCTGATCTTTTCCGGCAAACTGCTGACCCACCTGCAGTTCCCGCTGGAAGCCTCGTACCTGCACGCTACCCGCTACCGCAACCAGACCAGCGGCGGCGAGCTTTTCTGGAAGGCCAAGCCGGAAGTGTCGTTCATCGACCGTGACGTGTTGATCGTTGACGATATCCTCGACGAAGGCCACACCCTCAGCGCCATCATCGAGTTTTGCAAGCATGCCGGCGCCCGCTCGGTGTACACCGCTGTGCTGATCGACAAGGACCACGACCGCAAGGCAAGCCCTGACCTCAAGGCCAACTATGTGGGCCTGCCTTGTGTCGATCGCTATATCTTCGGTTACGGCATGGACTACAAAGGTTACTGGCGCAACGCTAACGGCATCTTCGCCGTAAAGGGGCTGTAACCGTGCGCCAGCCTGCGTTCATCGACCAATCGCTGTTCGCCGGGCTGGCCGAAAAGGCCGCTGCCAACCCGCGCGGGCGGCAGCACCATAACTTTCACGCTATGGAAGAGCCCTGCCACCGCATGGCCGTCGGGCTGCAACCGGGCACCTACATTCCGCCGCATCGCCATTTGAGCGCCGACAAGGCTGAAACCTTGATAGCGCTCAAGGGGCGTTTTGGCCTGTTGATCTTCGATGAACAAGGCGCGGTGACTGACAAGCGGGTGCTGCAGGCCGGTGGCGACTGTCTGGGTGTGGATCTGGCGCCTGGTACCTACCATGGCTTGGTGGTGCTGGAGCCTGACAGCATCCTGTTCGAGTGCAAGGCTGGGCCATACCGACCAGTGGGCGAGGGCGAGCACGCACACTGGGCGCCGCGCGAGGGTGAAACCGGCGTGACCGATTACCAGGCCTGGATGCGCGCGCAGTTCGATTGATATCGGCTGCACCCGGCATGCTAGAGTGCTCCTTCATACAAGGAGCCTCACATGCGTGCGATTCTTCCCCTCCTGCTTGCGGTCAGCCTGCCGCTCGCTGCCGCACCGCTGCACAGCCAGTTCCTGCCTCCTGATGACCAGTCCCTGCGCCAGGAAGCACCGACCAGCCAGCAATTGCTGCAAGTGACTGACTATTCGGTGGTCGTAGGGGCCCAGCGCCAGTCCGATCAGCAGCCGATCCCGATCACATCGTCGTTGCAGGTGCGCCTGAAGGGCAAGCCGCTGAGCAAGGGCGCGACCATTGCCCAGGTGCTGCTGACGTTCGATGGTGAAGCGGCCAAAAGCCTGAAAAAGCCTGTGTATGACGCTAAAACCCGCACCTTGAGCCTGAATTACCCGGTCAGCAACTACCGGGTGGTCATGGACCTGCTGCGTAACGAAACCCTGTACGTGCAGTTTCTGACTTATGGCAACGGCCACATCTGGGCCGACTTGCACACCGGGACGGTACGTACGCGTTGAGGCGCGAAGCCTGCGGGGGGTAAACTGCCGGCCTTCGAAATTCCGTGATGGTCCAGTTGGAGTCGGCAATGCGTAAAGACAAGAAACAGGTAATCGGTGACGAAATCAGCGACGACTACATCAAGTCGTTCCTTCAGTTCGAGCCGGCCGATGGTGTGACTTCGCCGTCGCTGCACAAGCTGGTCAAGGCCTACCGTGGCCTGCGCGTGGACGACTTCGAGCGCTTTGTAGGCTTCTTCGTCGAAGCTGGCCTGGACCTGGACGGCAAGGACGAGCACGGCAAGACCTTCGTCGAGCAGATTGCCGACCAGCGCAATGCCCCTGAGTACATCGAGATCATCGATAAAGCCCGCGGCTGATCTGTAGCCAGTGCCGGCCTCTTCGCGGGCGCGCCCGCTCCCACAGGAGTCGCGCCGCACCTGCGGGCATTACCGAACCTGTGGGAGCGGGCATGCCCGCGAAGAGGCCGGTACAGGCTGATCAAGCGCCAGGCACAAAAAAACGCCCCGAGGGGCGTTTTTGCGTTTCAGGCCGGCTTAGGCGTAATAGACCTTCGTCGAGCAGATTGCCGACCAGCGCAATGCCCCTGAGTACATCGAGATCATCGTAAAGCCCGCGGCTGATCTGTAGCCAGTGCCGGCCTCTTCGCGGGCGCGCCCGCTCCCACAGGAGTCGCGTCGCACCTGCGGGCATTACCGAACCTGTGGGAGCGGGCATGCCCGCGAAGAGGCCGGTACAGGCTGATCAAGCGCTAGGCACAAAAAAACGCCCCGAGGGGCGTTTTTTCGTTAGCGGGCGGTTCAGGCGTAATGCTTGGCCGCCGGGCTGCTTTCTGCCAGGTCCAGGGCCGCGTCGTTATCGGCACTGATCTTGTGGTACAGCGCAGCATCGGTTGCCAGGGTCTTCTCGCGAGCCGGGAAGATTTCCTTGAGCTTGGCAGCCCAGGCGCCCTTGGCCTGCTCGGGGAAGCAGCGCTCGATCAGTTCCAGCATGATCGATACGGTTACCGAAGCACCCGGCGATGCGCCGAGCAGTGCAGCCAGGCTGCCGTCCTGGGCCGAGACCAGCTCGGTACCGAACTGCAGCACGCCGCCTTTTTTCGGGTCTTTCTTGATGATCTGCACGCGCTGACCCGCCACTTCCAGGCGCCAGTCTTCGGCCTTGGCCTGCGGATAGAAACGACGCAGGGCTTCCAGACGCTGCTCCATCGACTGCATCACTTCGCTGACCAGGTACTTGGTCAGGTCCATGTTGTCGCGGGCCACGGCCAGCATCGGGCCGATGTTGCCCATGCGCACCGACAGCGGCAGGTCCATCAGCGAGCCGTGCTTGAGGAACTTGGTAGTGAAACCGGCATACGGGCCGAACAGCAGCGAAGTCTTGCCGTCCACGACGCGTGTGTCCAGGTGCGGCACCGACATCGGCGGGGCGCCGACAGCGGCCTGGCTGTAGACCTTGGCCTGGTGCTGCTTGACGATTTCCGGGTTGTCGCAACGCAGCCACTGGCCGCTGACCGGGAAGCCGCCGAAGCCTTTGCTTTCCGGGATGCCGGACAACTGCAGCAGCGGCAGGGCCGCGCCGCCAGCGCCGAGGAAGACGAAGCGGGCGTCGACTTCACGGCTGCCGCCGCTGTTGACGTCCTTGATGCTCACGGTCCAGCCGCTGCCGTTACGGCGCAGGCCGACAACCTTCTTGCTGTACTTGACCTGCGCGTCCGGCGAGTCGCTCAGCAGCTTGAGCAGCTTGTTGGTCAGTGCGCCGAAGTTGACGTCGGTGCCTTTGGCCACGCGGGTAGCGGCGATGTGCTGGTCGGCCGGGCGGCCAGGCATCATCAGCGGCATCCAGTCGTTCATCACGGCCTTGTCTTCGGTGTATTCCATCTCGGCGAAGGCGTGGTGCTGCTTGAGCAGCTCGAAACGCTTCTTGAGGAAGGAAACACCCTTGTCACCCTCGACGTAGCTCAGGTGCGGGACAGGGTTGATGAAGGCACGCGCCGAGCCGAAGTTGCCCTTCTTGGTCAGGTAGGCCCAGAACTGGCGCGAAACCTCGAACTGGGTGTTGATGTGCACGGCCTTCTTGATGTCGATGCTGCCATCGGCGGCCTGCGGCGTGTAGTTCAGCTCGCACAGGCCGGCGTGGCCGGTGCCTGCGTTGTTCCAGGGGTTGGAGCTTTCCGCGGCCCCGGAGTCCATCGCCTCGACGACCTCAAGCTTCAGGGTCGGGTCAAGCTCCTTGAGCAGTACGGCCAGGGTGGCACTCATGATGCCCGCGCCTACCAGTACCACATCAACCGATTCGTTCTGCGCCATTTAACGCGTCTCCACAATCTACAGCTACCTAATTGACAGCATAGGACCTGGGTTTGCCAGGGTCGCCATGTCCGACTTTTCGCAGTTCTTGCAACTTCCGCGGACACCGCCAATCAGTCTTCGGGTTCGTGTATTGAACGCCGTTTGCCACAGGTGCGGCAATTCGACTTATGGTCAAGGTGTCGTGCGTGCGTTATGGAACGGTTCAGACACTCATACGGGATGAGCGCATCTGCCGCCTGTTCAGGGCTGTTCGGGACACATCTGCCGCTTTTGCACATGCCAGACTGTTCATTTGCTCGCCACACTCTTGTGAAGTTGTGAAAACCGTTTTTTCACGCTCTTTTGGAGACGTGAACCTCAAAAGGGGACTGCGCGATGGCAACCCGCAGGTTCATGCAGTGTGAAGGGCCGGAAAAAGCAGGCACGACAGCCGATGCAAGACCTGAGTGGAAGGCTCTCTGTGGGCGAAGCGGTGAAGTTGCCGGGGTCAATCGGCGAGTGCGGGGCCCGATCAGGAGACGTCCTTATAATCGGGGGGAGATTATAGCGATGTCGCGGGCAGAAATGTCGCCATTCGTGGTTTTTATTGCAGCGTTTGTCAGGCAGCGAGGAGGCGCTGGTGCCAACGGCGGTTTGCGCGGGCGCAAACCCGGGCTTCGATGGGCAGCTCGCGGCCCAGCCAGGCCAGCTGAATTTCGCTGATCTGCACCCAGTCGATGCCGCTTGGTGCCTGGCTGCATTGCTTGAACGCCAGGCATTTGCCATCCGCGTCAAGGCGGGCATAAGCGTTGTAGCGCGGCCGTTGGAAGAGCTGAGTCCAGAGCGAGGTCATGGCGGCGAGTCCTTTGCGTTAGGGCTTGGCGCAAGGATAAGGGTGTGGCGATGAAACGATTGTGACAAGCGGGCCGGGCCGATGACTGGTCTGTGCCTGGCTAGGTATACTGTGGGCCTTTGCCGCATTTTCTGGAGAAACGCGCATGTTGCAACGTCTGTTGTTCGGTTTGATCGCCGTGGCCAGCCTTAGCCTGGTCGGTTGTGCCCACAGCCCGCAACAACTCAACCCGCAACCCACGCTCAAGGCCCAGCTGGCCCCGGTCGGTCATGGCCAGCCGGTGGTGGTCCGGGTAGTTGATGGCCGGCCTTCGCAGTCCCTGGGTACCCGCGGTGGCATGTACCCCGAGACCAGCACCATCAGCGTCAGCGGTAATGACGTGGTGCCCAAGCTGCAGGCTCAGGCTGAAGCGGCTGTGCGCCTGCTCGGCTTCACCCCGACCCCGAACGCCGGCAATGCGCCGCAGCTGACCGTGACCTTGGCCGAGCTGAAGTATCAGTCGCCGAAAGACAACCTTTACGTGACCGAGGCCACCATCGGCGCCACCTTCCGCGCTGATGTGACCAATGGCGGCCGCCGTTACAGCGGCCGTTATGGCGCTTCGCTGGACCAGCGTTTCGGCATGGCGCCGAACCAGGACACCAACACCCAGCTGGTGGGTGATGTGCTGAGCGATGCCCTGACCCGCCTGTTCAAGGACCCGAGCATCGGGCAGGTGCTGGGTCAGTAAGCTTCAGGTGGTGCAAGAAAACCCGCTGCCTGAGTGACAGGCAGCGGGTTTTTTGTTGTCTGGCCGGTACAGATCTACGCCGCTTCTATGTGGAAATCCAGCAAGCTGAACCCAGTGCCGGCATCCACTTCGGGCAAGTCCTCATGCACATGTCCGCCAAGCGCACAGTAGACCAGCCACTGGCGGTCCTGCACGTTGATGGCAAAACCATCGATCAGCGCCTGTTGTTCATCGCTCTGGGCAACGAGGTAGAGGCGGTCCTGGTTTTCGGCGTGCAACATGAAAAAGCTCCGGGTCATCAAAAGGTCGACAGGGTCGCCTGTATGGATGACGAGCGGATGACAGATGAAATTTAATGACAGTTTGTCGCCAAGGCCGGGCGCCACGGTGCGACTTGGGTAGAATGCTGGCCTTTGCCACTGCTCACACCGAGGTTGCGTGATGTCCTTGCAAGTGCTCTGGGGGTTCCTGGCCGCCCATCCCACCAAGCTGATCAACCTGCTGGCGCTGCTGCTGACCTGCCCGGGCGGTTTGCTGCTGCACAGTGCGCGGCGGCGTGAGGCCGAAACCCGCCAGTACATGGCAGTAGACGACGGGGTAGTGGACGCTTTCGACCTTCGGGTGCCGAAATACTTCTACATTCTGGGCTTTTCGTGCCTGGCGATGGCGCTGCTGCTGTCCTGGTTCAGCACCTGGATCTGAGCACCATCGGGGCTGCAACGCAGCCCCAAACCTGATCAGGCTACAGGTGCCTGCTGCCTGACCTGATACTGGTTGCGCACCGGCGTCGCATACTGCAACACCAGGTATGGCCGCTGCTCTTGCGGGCAGGCATCCAGGCGCCGTTGCCATTCTTCCTTGGCCTTGGCCAGCTCATCCGCCGGGAACACCTTCTCGGCGCTTGGCACCTGCAGGGCTTCGTCCTTGCCCTCCCACATCGCATATGCCAGGTAATGCACCGGGAACAGTCGGTAGCCCCCCAGAATCTGCCGGTCAATCTCTGCCGCCAGCTGTTTTGTGTCTTCGTGGTACTCGGTTACCGGCGGCGCGAAGTTGATGTGGACTCGGCCCTTGTAGCCGGTAATGCCTTTGGCAATGCTGTTGTCATCTTCGCCCGGCGCCTTCTTGTAGGTGCCGGTAGTGGCGCGGATGTACAGCTCGCGGGCCTTGGCCTGGTCGCACGGGTCGTATTCGTAGCTGATCGACACCGGGGTCAGGTTCAGGCTCTGGATCACTGCACCGAACGGTTCGTCCTTGCGGCTCATGTGGAACATCTTGAGGATCGCCGAGTCGGTACGGTCGTCACCGTCCTTGGCCCGACCTTCGGCCTGGGCGATCCAGATCGAGGTGGCATCGTTGCGGATCGAGTGGTTGATGTAAGCCGACAGCAGTTGGTAAGCAGCCAGTTTTTCGCGCCGCCCGCTGATCGAACGGTGCACGATGAAGCTCTTGTTCAGGCGCATCATGTCGCTGACAAAGGGCTTTTGCAGCAAGTTGTCGCCAATGGCGATGCGCGGCGTGGGCAGGCCGGCGTGGTACACCGCATAGTTGACGAAGGCCGGGTCCATGACGATGTCACGGTGGTTGGCCAGGAACAGGTAGGCGGTGCCGGCCTTGAGCTGTTCCACTCCCGAGTAGGTGACGCCGTCGGTGGCGCGATCGATGGTCTGGTCGACGTAGTACTCGACTTTGTCCTGCAAGGTCGAGACACAGGTAACACCGGCGAATTCCTTGCGCAGGCGGCGTGCGATCAAGGGCTTGAGCAACCAGCCGAGAGCGCCGGCCGCCCGTGGAAAGCGGAAGTGGGTGAGGATATCGAGGAATGCCGGGTCGCTGAGCAGGCGTGCCAGAACGGCAGGGACCTCAGCGTCGTCGTACGGTCGGATGGCATCGAATTCGCCCATCATGCTCTCTTGTTGGAAACGGCTAGGGTAATAAGGTAGGGACGGGCTCCGAAAAACGGCTCGGACGCACACAGACCCTGTAAACAGACCGGCAATTATACGCATAAGTCACTGCGGAGGCCGCGATGCTGGAAACCGACTTCTATGATTGCCCTTATTGTGGCGAACGTGTGGAAACTACCGTCGATCTGTCTGCGGGCGACCAGGTTTATACCGAGGATTGCCAGGTGTGCTGCCAGCCTGTGGTGTGCATTCTGCAGGTGCATGGTGACGAATGGATGCTTGAAGTCCGCCGCGAGGACGACACCTGATGCAGCGTATCTACGAACCGGAAAGCCTGCTCGAGGCGCAAATGCTGGCAGGCATGCTTGCCAGCGAGGGGATCGATGTACACGTGGTCGGCCGTGACCTGGTCGGTGCCGCTGGCGAGCTGCCCTTGCAGGGCCTGCTGGGGCTCGTCGTGGCTGATGAGCAGGCCGAATGCGCACGGCAGCTGATCGATGCGTACAATGATGCCCAGCCACTGGTTGGCGACGAACCGGAGAATGTCCCCGGTACCTTGATCTGCTAGGTTCTGAATTCGCCCATGTGTGGACGTTATGCCCTGTTTCGCTGGCCCCAGGCCCTTGCCAGTCTGCCGGGCTTTCCCGTCGGCCAGCCGGCCCAATGGAATATATCGCCTGGGGCGTCGGTGCTGATCCAGCGTCAGCTTGACGGCCAGCAGCAACTGGCCAAGGCGCGCTGGGGGTTGACCCCGGCCTGGCTCACCGACCTGTCCCGCACCCCTGCCCATGCCCGCGCCGAAACGCTGGCCGAACAACCGATGTTTCGCGATGCATTTCGTCAGCGTCGCTGCCTGATGCCGGCCAACGGCTTTTACGAATGGCGTGGCAGCGTGCGCAAACGCCCGTACTGGTTGACCCCGGGGGAGGGCGCGTCGCTGTACTTTGCGGCGGTGTGGGAGGCCTATCCGGTGCAGGACCAGGTATGGCTGAGTTGCGCGGTGGTGACCCAGGCGGCCATGAATCAGCGTCGGCCGCTCATCCTCGACGAAGCGGGGCAGGCGGCCTGGCTTGACCCGGACACGCCGATTACCCGCTTGCACGAGCTGCTGGCCAGCCCACCGGCGACGCTACGTGAGCGGGCCTTGGCCAATTTCGTCAATGACCCGAAGCTGGATGCGCCGGAGTGTCTTACCCCGGCTTGATGGGGGGCTGTGCCGGCCCTTTCGCGGGCAAGCCCGCTCCTACAATGATCGTGTTACCCCTGCTGTAGGAGCGGGCAAGCCTGCTCGTACCCACGGTCGTGTTACCCCTGTAGGAGCGGGCTTGCCCGCGAAGAGGCCGGTTCAGGCGACGAAAATCTTCCCTGCGGCTATGGCAGCCACTGGCGACTCGGCCTAGGATACGGCGCATGTGGATAGGGAGTGTTTTCATGCGTAAGTCTTTTGTCGTCAGCCTGCTGAGCGCTGGCATTCTGTTGGCCGGCTGCCAGGCTGTGAATACCACCAGCGGCGGTGCTGTTGGCGTCGAGCGCCAGCAGTACATGTTCAGCATGCTCTCGACCGATGAGGTCAACCAGATGTACGCCCAGTCGTATCAGCAAACCTTGGGTGAAGCATCGAGCAAGGGTGTGCTCGACAAGTCCAGCGCCGATGCCAAGCGTGTGCAGACCATTGCCAACCGCCTGATCGCCCAGGCGCCCAAATTCCGCCCGGATGCCGCGCAGTGGGACTGGCAAGTCAACGTGATCAAGAGTGACGAGCTGAACGCCAACTGCGGCCCGGGCGGCAAGATCATCGTCTACACCGGGCTGATCGATCAGCTCAAACTCACCGATGCGGAAATTGCCGCAGTGGTGGGGCACGAGATTGCCCACGCCTTGCGCGAGCATAGCCGCGAGGCCATGTCCAAGGCATACGGTGTGGAAATGGCTCGCCAGGGTGCCGGTGCCATCTTCGGCCTCGGCCAGAGCAGCATGGCCATGGCCGACACGGTGGTGAACTACGCCATGACCTTGCCCAACAGCCGGGCCAACGAAAACGAGGCCGACCTGATTGGCCTGGAGCTGTCGGCCCGTGCCGGCTACGACCCGAATGCCGCGATCACCCTGTGGAACAAGATGAGCAAGGCTTCCGAAGGTGCACCGCCTGAGTTCATGAGTACTCACCCGGCGTCCGCGAGCCGCATTGCTTCGCTGCAGGCGGCGATTCCGAAGGTGATGCCGCTGTATCAGGCTGCAGCCAAGCCGTAAATGCCTGAATCCAGGGGCTGCATGGCAGCCCCTGATGTGCCCTTTACCCAATCCAGCCACTGGCCTTCATTGCCGAATAGACGGCCACGATCGCCAGCACGAAGAACGCCGTTGCCGCCAGGCGGCGAATCAGCGTCAACGGCAGTTTGTCTGCCGCGAAGTTACCCGCCAGTACCACCGGAACGTTGGCAATCAGCATACCCAGGGTAGTGCCAATAATGACCATGATCAGGTGCGGATACTGCGCAGCCAGCATCACGGTGGCGACCTGGGTCTTGTCGCCGATTTCGGCCAGGAAGAACGCAATCAGTGTCGTCAGGAACGGCCCGAACCGGCGCGCCGGGTTCTCGTCGTCATCCATTTTGTCCGGCACCAGGGTCCACAGTGCGGTGGCGGTAAAGCTCGCGGCCAGGATCCAGTGCAGCGCCGATTCGCTGAAGAAGCTGCCGACCCAAGCCCCCACGGCACCAGCTGCAGCATGGTTGGCCAGGGTGGCGGCGATGATGCCGGCGATGATCGGCCAGGGTTTGCGGAAGCGGGCAGCGAGAATGAGTGCGAGCAGTTGCGTCTTGTCGCCGATTTCGGCCAAGGCAACGATAGCGGTGGGGACCAACAGAGATTCCAGCATCAGGATTCCTACGGGGGCGGGTCGACACGGCTATGACACGTACAGCCTCCCCGCCCCGGGTAAGGTGTGCGTGTCATAGGTCTTGTCAAACCCTCGATCCGTCTATGCGGATCTCGCCATGCAGGCGTGCATGGTGGGTCGCACGCGCCATGGTCTGTGGACCAAGTATGTTGACGCGTACCGGGCGAGCTGGGTGCTCGCGGGAGACTACTCCCCTAGGACGGTGCGGATTCTGCCTAGGCAAAACGCTTTCGGCAAGCGCTGTTTTTATCCGAGAGTTGCCTGGTAGATGCGGAAACCGTCGGCCTCGTCGCGTACCTGGCAGTTGCCCAATGCCCCTTCGATCAGTGGCTGGTAGCGCAGGAAGCTGTTGGCCACCAAGCGCATTTCGCCACCTTTTCGCAGATGAACGGCCGATTTTTTCAGCAAGTTTTCTGAAGCTTGATAGTTGGTATGAACGCCGGTGTGGAAAGGCGGGTTACTCAGGATAAGGCTCAGTTCGGTTGGGGCTGCGTCAATGCCATCGCCGCTGATCACTTCGCCTTCCAGGCCGTTGGCAGCCAGCGTCAGGCGGCTGGCGGCCACGGCGAAGGCATCCACGTCCAGCAAGGTCACCCGGCTTTGTGGGTAACGGCGTTTGAGCGTGGCACCCAGTACCCCGGCACCGCAGCCAAAGTCCAGCATGTGGCCACCGGGCAGTCCGTCAAGATGCTTCAGGAGCAGGGCGGTACCTCGGTCGAGTCGGCCATGGCTGAATACCCCAGGCAGGCTGACCACCTGCAGCGGGCCGTCTTCCAGGGCCAGCTCGAAGCGCTCGGCCAGGCTTTCCAGCGGTTTTGCCTGCGGCGCCTGGTCGATGGTCACTTGCCACAGCTGGCAGTGCCGGGCGCTGTCGAGCTTGCGTGGCTTGCCAAAGGCCTGCAACTGCTTGGCCGCACCCTCGATGCCACCGCGCTTCTCGCCGACCAGGTACAGCTCGCGGCCAGCCAGGCGCGACGCCAGGGCGTTGAGCAGATAGGCGGCCAGCTCGCGGGATTTGGGCAGGAACAGCACGGCGCTGTCGAATGCTGCTTCAGGTGCCTCGACGCCGTAATGGCTGCGGCCTGCGAAGCGGCTTTCGAGCATGGCCTGATCGCCGGCATGCCAGGTCCAGGCCTGGGCCTGAGGCAACTGGCCGAGCAGGTCGTCGGCGGGGGCGCCGGCGATCAGCAGCGGCCCCTGAAACAGCTCTGCCTGACGGAGCAACACTTCACTGCGCGGGTCCATGGACGACGTCTCCTGGAAAAAAGTGGCGCAGTGTAGCAGAGGCGGGCGCCTGGCTCAGCTGACCACGCGGCGTGGCTGCCCGGCGAAGAAGGCCTGGGCGTTCTCGCTGAGCTGGCCGACGATGCGCTGGCGCGATTCCACGGCACCCCAGGCGCTGTGCGGGGTGATGATCAGGCGCGGGATGCCGGGCTCCAGCAGCGGGTTGCCGTTGACCGGCGGCTCCACGCTCAGCACGTCGGTCGCCGCGCCGCCCAGGTGACCACCGCGCAGGGCATCGGCCAACGCCTGTTCGTCGATCAGGCCGCCACGGGCGGTGTTGACCACCAGTGCGTTGGGCTTGAGCAGGGCCAGTTCGCGGGCACCGAGCATATGCCGGGTGTGCTCGTTCAGCGGGCAGTGCAGGGTCAGGGCATCGACTTGCGGCAGCAACTCGTCCAGCGGCAGCCGGTCGGCGCGCTCCGGACGGCCAGGGATCTGCCCGCTCAGTACACGCATACCGAAGGCTTCGGCCAGCCTCGCCACTGCGCCGCCCAGTTCGCCGTGGCCGAGCAGGCCGAGGGTTTTGCCCTCCAGTTCGACGATAGGAAAGTCCAGCAGGCAGAACTGGCTGGCCTTGGCCCACTGGCCATCGGCCACCGCCTGGTTGTAGTCGCACAGCCGAGTGGCCAGGGCCAACAGCAGGGCCAGGGTATGCTGGGCGACAGACGGCGTGCCGTAGCCCTGGCAGTTGCACACGGTGATGCCCTGGGCGCGGGCGGCAGCCAGGTCGACATTGTTGGTGCCGGTGGCGGCCACCAGGATCAGCTTCAGTTGCGGGTTGGCGGCCAGGGTTGCGGCGTCGAGCATGACCTTGTTGCTGACCACTGCCACGGCGCCCTGCAAGCGTTCCGCGACTTGTTCCGGGCGGGTGGCGGCGAACAGTTCGAACTGGTCGAACTGCTGCTTCAGGGGCGAAAGGTCGAGGTCGCCAAGGTCCAGGGACTGGTGATCGAGAAACACGGCGCGACGCGGGCTGGGCATGAAGATCTCCGGTGGCAGGGAGGGATAAGGGCGTTGTGGCCATTTGCGGGCATGCCCGCGCCCACAAGGTCACCACAACCCTTGCAGGAGCGGGCTTGCCGGCGAAGAGGCCCTCGGCTTCGGTGCAAACCTGAAGCCGCCGCCGCAGTGTCTAGCTCAACCTTGCTGCCCGTCAACGCCCGCCACTCATACCTCTGCCGCGCAAATCATTCCTTCGGCTGATTTGGCCGTCACATTGGCGAACTACAGTAAACCCAGACTTGTCCGGCCCGCTTTTCAGAAAAGGGATCCCCATGTTGCAGACACGCATCATCAAGCCCGCCGAGGGCGCCTATGCCTATCCATTGCTGATCAAGCGCCTGCTGATGTCCGGCAGTCGCTATGAAAAGACCCGCGAAATCGTCTACCGCGACCAGATGCGGCTGACGTATCCACAGCTCAACGAGCGCATTGCCCGCCTGGCCAATGTGCTGACGGAGGCCGGGGTCAAGGCCGGTGACACCGTGGCGGTGATGGACTGGGACAGCCATCGCTACCTGGAATGCATGTTCGCCATCCCGATGATCGGCGCTGTGGTGCACACCATCAACGTGCGCCTGTCGCCCGAGCAGATCCTCTACACCATGAACCATGCCGAAGACCGCGTGGTGCTGGTCAACAGCGACTTCGTCGGCCTGTACCAGGCCATCGCCGGGCAGCTGACCACTGTCGACAAGACCCTGCTGCTGACCGATGGCCCGGACAAGACTGCCGAACTGCCCGGTCTGGTCGGCGAGTATGAGCAGCTGCTGGCTGCTGCCAGCCCGCGCTACGACTTCCCGGATTTCGACGAGAACTCGGTGGCCACTACCTTCTACACCACTGGCACCACCGGTAACCCCAAGGGCGTGTATTTCAGTCACCGCCAGCTGGTGCTGCACACCCTGGCCGAGGCCTCGGTCACCGGCAGTATCGACAGCGTGCGCCTGCTGGGCAGCAACGACGTTTACATGCCCATCACCCCGATGTTCCACGTGCATGCCTGGGGCATCCCCTACGCTGCCACCATGCTCGGCATGAAGCAGGTGTACCCGGGGCGCTACGAGCCGGACATGCTGGTCAAGCTTTGGCGTGAAGAGAAGGTCACCTTCTCCCACTGCGTGCCGACCATCCTGCAGATGCTGCTCAACTGCCCGAATGCCCAGGGGCAGGACTTCGGCGGCTGGAAGATCATCATCGGCGGCAGCTCGCTCAACCGTTCGCTGTACCAGGCCGCCCTGGCGCGCGGCATCCAGCTGACCGCCGCGTATGGCATGTCGGAAACCTGCCCGCTGATCTCCGCGGCACACCTGAACGATGAACTGCAGGCCGGCAGCGAGGATGAGCGCGTCACTTACCGTATCAAGGCCGGTGTGCCGGTGCCGTTGGTCGAAGCGGCCATCGTCGACGGCGAAGGCAACTTCCTGCCCGCCGATGGTGAAACCCAGGGCGAGCTGGTACTGCGTGCGCCGTGGCTGACCATGGGCTACTTCAAGGAACCGGAGAAGAGCGAGGAGCTGTGGCAGGGCGGCTGGCTGCACACCGGTGACGTCGCCACCCTCGACGGCATGGGCTACATCGACATCCGCGACCGCATCAAGGATGTGATCAAGACCGGTGGCGAGTGGGTTTCCTCGCTCGACCTGGAAGACCTGATCAGTCGCCACCCGGCCGTGCGCGAAGTGGCGGTGGTGGGGGTGGCCGACCCGCAGTGGGGTGAGCGCCCGTTTGCCCTGCTGGTGGCACGTGACGGCCACGATATCGACGCCAAGGCGCTGAAGGAACACCTCAAGCCATTCGTCGAGCAAGGTCATATCAACAAGTGGGCGATTCCAAGCCAGATCGCCCTTGTTACTGAAATTCCCAAGACCAGTGTCGGCAAGCTCGACAAGAAACGCATTCGCCAGGACATCGTCCAGTGGCAGGCCAGCAACAGCGCGTTCCTTTCCACGTTGTAACCATTGTGCGGGTCGCGCACGTCAGAGCGTGACCCGCATGCTAGAGAGCCCGCCGCCTTGCCAAACGACAGAAATGCGCCATCCTTGAGCACTACCAGCCCGCAACCGAAGCAAAACTGCAGCGAGTTGGTGGCATGGAGCGCAAATCACACTTTAGAGGGATCAAGCGCCTGTGCCTGCTGGCTATAGTCGGGGCCAGGGGATTTTCAGGAATGGGGGAGGGCGACATGCGCAAGCTGTGTCGCCGCAGGTGCAAGCCTGCAATCCGGTCGCTCGGGCCGTTCTTGAAAGGACTCACTGCCATAACAAAAAAGTACATGGAGTAGCGTCGATGAAATCTGCAAACCTGTTCTGGCGCCGGGCCAAGCTGCCCTTGGCCGTCAGCCTTGCTTCCACGCTCGCAAGTCCTGCTTTCGCTGTCAGTTTCAACATTGGTGAAATCGAAGGCCAGTTCGACTCGTCGCTCTCCATCGGCGCCAGCTGGTCGACGGCCAACCCCAACAAGAACCTGATAGGGGTGAACAACGGCGGCAAGGGCCTGTCACAGACATCCGACGATGGCCACCTGAACTTCAAGAAGGGCGAAACCTTCTCCAAGATCTTCAAGGGCATTCATGACCTGGAGCTCAAGTACGGCGACACCGGTGTGTTCGTGCGCGGCAAGTACTGGTACGACTTCGAACTGAAGGACGAAAACCGCGAGTTCAAGGACATCAGCGACTCCAACCGCAAGGAAGGTGCCAAGTCGTCCGGGGCCGAGCTGCTCGACGCCTTTGTCTACCACAACTACTCCATCGGCGATCAGCCTGGCTCGGTGCGTTTTGGCAAGCAGGTAGTGAGCTGGGGCGAAAGTACCTTCATCGGCGGCGGCATCAACTCGATCAACCCCATCGACGTGTCGGCGTTCCGCCGTCCCGGGGCCGAGATCAAGGAAGGCCTGATTCCGGTCAACATGTTCTACATCTCGCAGAGCCTGACCGACAACCTGTCGGCCGAGGCCTTCTACCAGCTCGAATGGGACCAGACGGTCGTCGACAACTGCGGCACCTTCTTCTCCCAGCCGGACATCATTGCCGACGGCTGTACCGACAACTTGCGCGTGCTCAATAGCAGCCGCACGGTGCCGGGCGCTGCGCAGCAGTTCCTCGCCACGCGGGGCGTGGACATCAACGAAGAGGGTGTGATGGTGCGCCGTGGTGCCGACCGCGATGCGCGTGACAGCGGCCAGTTCGGTGTGGCCATGCGCTATATGTTCGAGCCGTTGGACACGGAGTTCGGCGCCTACTTCATGAATTACCATAGCCGTGCACCCATCTTCAGTGCCACAGGGGCCCCGCCGTCCGTGTTCGCCGGGCTGAGCGCCCTGCCTGCGCAGCTGCGCGCATTGGCGCCTCTGATCGTGGCGGGTAATTCCGAGTACTTTGTGGAATACCCCGAGGACATCCGCCTTTATGGCTTGAGTTTCTCCACCACGTTACCCACTGGCACCGCCTGGAGCGGCGAAGTCAGCTACCGCCCCAATGCGCCAGTGCAGCTCAATACCACGGATATCCTGTTCGCCGGTGTCCGTCCCATTGGCGGGGCGTTGAGCAACGCATCGTTGCTGACCGGTACGCCGGGGCAAGACCTGCATGGGTATCGCCGTAAGGAGATCACCCAGTTCCAGACCACCCTGACCCATTTCTTCGACCAGGTGATGGGTGCCAGCCGGATGACTGTAGTCGGTGAAGTGGGTGTTACCCATGTCGGCGGCCTGGAGAATGCCCACGATACCCGCTACGGTCGCGACCCGGTGTTCGGCCCAGGTCCGTTGCCATCCACCGGTGGCGCCGATACCTGCCAGGCGCTCAATGGCAGCACCATCGCTGGCGCCGGTGCGGGGGCGTCCACCGCCAACCTGAACCGCAAATGCGAGAACGACGGCTACACCACCAGCACTTCCTGGGGTTACCGCGGCCGTGTCATCTGGGACTACAACGACGTATTCGCGGGTATCAACCTGAAGCCGAGCGTGGCCTGGTCGCATGACGTGTCCGGTTATTCGCCTGGCCCTGGCGCCAACTTCGAGGAAGGCCGCAAGGCTGTCAGCCTGGGCCTGGACGCCGAGTACCAGAACACCTATACGGCGAGCCTGTCGTACACCAACTTCTTCGACGGCAAGTACAGCACCGTGGATGACCGCGACTTCGTCGCCCTCAGCTTCGGCGTGAACTTCTAAGCATACAGATCCAGGACGACACGACATGAACAAGACCAGAAGTCTGCTGCAAGCCGGTGTGCTGGGCCTGTCCCTGCTGGCGACCAGCGTCATGGCTGCGGTATCCGCCGACGAGGCGGCCAAGCTGGGCAGCACCCTGACCCCGATGGGTGCCGAGAAGGCCGGCAACGCCGACGGCTCCATCGGCCCGTGGGAGCCGCTGTCGAAGACTGCAGGCAGCGTCGACGGCAAGGGCTTCCTGTCCGACCCGTACGGCAGTGAAAAACCGCTGTTCACCATCACGGCGCAGAATGCCGACCAGTACAAGGACAAACTCTCGCCCGGCCAGTTGGCCATGTTCAAACGCTATCCGAACACCTACAAGATCCCGGTGTTCAAGACCCATCGCGGAGCAACCGTCCCGGCCGATGTGTTCGCTGCCATCAAGGAAAACGCCACCAAAACCACCCTGGTGGAAGGCGGCAACGGCCTGAGCAACTTCCGCACGGCGGTGCCGTTCCCGATCCCGAAAAGCGGCCTTGAGGTGATCTGGAACCACATCACCCGCTACCGCGGCGGCAGTGTCAGCCGCCTGGTGACCCAGGCCACGCCGCAGCAGAATGGCTCGTTCAACCCCGTGTACTTCTCCGACCAGTTCGTCTTCCGCGACAAGATGAAGGACTACGACCCGAACAACCCAGGCAACATCCTGTTCTACTTCAAGCAGGAAGTTACTGCGCCTGCGCGCCTGGCCGGGACTGTGCTGCTGGTGCACGAAACCCTCGACCAGGTGAAGGAGCCGCGCAAGGCGTGGATCTACAACGCCGGCCAACGCCGTGTGCGCCAGGCACCGCAAGTGTCGTATGACGGCCCGGGTACCGCCGCCGACGGCCTGCGTACGTCGGACAACCTGGACATGTTCAACGGTGCACCGGACCGTTATGACTGGAAGCTGGAAGGCAAGAAGGAGCTGTACATCGCATCGAACGCCTTCAAACTTGATGATCCTAAGCTCAAGTATGCCGACATCATCAAGGCCGGGCACATCAATCAGGACCTGGCCCGTTACGAGCTGCGCCGCGTCTGGCACGTAGTTGCAACCCTCAAGCCAGGCCAGCGGCACATCTACGCCAAGCGTGATTTCTACATCGACGAGGACACCTGGCAGGCTGCAGTGATCGACCAGTACGACGGCCGTGGCCAACTGTGGCGCGTGTCCGAGGCCCATGCTCAGCCTTATTACAACGTGGAAGTGCCTTGGTACACCCTGGAAGCCATCTACGACCTGCAGTCCGGTCGTTACCTGGCCCTTGGGATGAAGAACGAAGAGAAACGTGCCTACGACTTCGGCTTCAGTGCCAGCAAGGCCGATTTCCAGCCCGCAGCGCTGCGTCAGTCGGGTATTCGCTAAGCTGAAATCACTGAACGCCGTGTGATCCCCAGAACGCCCCGGCTCGCCGGGGCGTTTCTATTTCCTGAACCGGCCTCTTCGCGGGTGAACCCGTTCCTACAGGTTCCGCGGTAGGAGCGGGTTCACCCGCGAAGAGGCCGGGCAAGGCAATAAACCTCCTGAATACCTCTCCAAACCCCCGCCCCAGCCCCTGTCCATCAGCCATGTTGCTTTTTGTCGCAGTCTTTTCTGCGCCTATTGCGCCCATCATCTTCAAATGCGCAGCGTTAACGGCTAGTCTCGCAAACATCCATACCGCCGTTGTCTTCCAACCAGAACGAGCCGGCCATGACAGATCTGTCCCGTACCCATGGATTCGCAAGTCAGGCCCTTGGCCTGCGGGACGGGCGTTTCTTCCGGCCGCCGCTGCCGGACGGCCATGTACCGCGCCTGCGTTTGTGCCAGCGGCTGGAGGCCGGTTTGGGCGGGCGGCTGCTGCTGGTCAATGCGCCGGCGGGTTTCGGCAAAAGCTCCCTGGCCATCGAGTTTTGCGAAACACTGCCCGAGCACTGGCGCAGCCTGTGGCTTGGCCTGAGCCAGCGGGAGGCTGACCCTGGCCGCTTCCTTGAGCGCTTGCTTGAAGGCCTGCAGCAATACTGCCCGGCACTGGGCGGCCAGGCCATGGGCCTGCTGAAAATGCGCCAGCGCCACCAGCCGTTTGCCTTTGAAGAGTGGCTTGACGGCCTGCTCGACGAGCTGGCGCTGTACCTGCAGGCTGATACGCCGCTGCTGCTGGTGCTGGACGACTATCACCTGGCCCAGGGGCCGGTGCTCGACCGTTGCCTGCAGTTCTTCCTCAATCACCTGCCCCCCGGCCTGGTGTTGCTGGTGACCAGCCGCCAGCGGCCAGACTGGCACCTGGCGCGCCTGCGCCTGTCCCGGCAGTTGGTCGAGCTTAACGAACAGGACCTGCGCCTCACCGCGGATGAGTCGCTGGCGGTGCTCGGTCGCCAGCCTACCGGCCTGCGCGGCCAGGCACTGGACAACCTGATCCAGCGCAGCGACGGCTGGGTGGCCGGGTTGCGGTTCTGGCAGTTGGCGGCCAGCGACAGCGCCGACGAGCAAGCCTTGCCCCAGGCGCTGCATGGTGGCGAGGGCCTGATCCGCGACTACCTGCTTGAAGAAGTCATCGACAGGCTACCTGCGGACGTGCAGGCCTTCCTGGACGAAACTGCCTGCCAGGAGCGTTTCTGCGCTCCGCTTTGCGATGCGATGCGTGGCCGCCACGACAGCGCCGCCGTCCTGAGCTTCCTGCAGGCGCATCAGGTGTTCCTTGTGCCGCTGGACGAGCATGGCCACTGGTTCCGCTATCACCATTTGTTCTCCGACCTGCTGCGCAGCCGCCAGGCGAGCGAATCGCAGGTCGCTCTGCATTTGCGGGCCTGCCGCTGGTTTGAAGCTCAAGACCTGCTGGACGAGGCGGTGGAGCAGGCTTTGCGTGCCGGCCACCTCGATGTTGCCGCCGACCTGGTGCAAAGTCTGTCCGAGGAGCAACTGCTGGCCGAGCAGAATGTCGGCATGTTGCTGCGCTGGAAGATGGACCTGCCCGACAGTCTGTTGGTCAGCACGCCGCGGCTGATCGTGCTGTACAGCTGGGCGTTGGGGCTGGCTTGCCAGCTGGATGCTGCCGAGGAACTGGCCGGCTACCTCAGTCGCTTTCTGCCCGCGCCTTCGGCGACTGCGCAAAAGTCGATGCTGGCCCAATGGCTGGCACTCAGTGGGGTCATTGCCCGTGGCCGTGGCGACCGCGAGCGCACCCTGGCCTATTGCGGCGAAGCGCTGCAGAGCCTGCCGAGCAAGCGCTATGGCCAGCGGCTGGTGTGTTTGTCGACGCTGTCCAACCTGGCCATTGCCGATGGTGACTTCTGGCGGGCCCGAGGCTGGAACCGCGAGGCCCTGGAGCTGGCCCAGCGGGTCGGTAACCCCTTGTTCGAGGCGCTGGCGCATTACGATCGGGCGCGGGTGCTGCATGCCCGTGGCGAGGTGCTACGTGCGCTGGACGAAGTGCGCCAAGGGCTGCAACGTCTGCAAGGGCTTTCGGCGCAGCGGCTGTATGCCGTGCGTGCGCGGCTGACGCTTTATGAAGGTTACCTGCTGGTCTCGCGTCTGCAGCCGGCGCAGGGCCGCGCGCGTTTGCGCGCGGGGCTGGGCGAGGCGCGAGCGTGCCGGGACATCAGTGTGCTCATCGGTCATTGCGTGATTGCCACGCTCGATGGCCGGGAAGGTCACTTTGCCGAGGCCTTTGCCGAACTGGCCGAGGCCGAGCGCTTGATGCACATCTGGGATGTGCCCCCGGTCTACTACCTGGCCATGATTACCCTGGTCAAATGCGAACTGTGGCTGGCCCAGGGGCGTACTGACCTGGCGGAGTCCTGGCTGCAGCGCCTGGGCCAGACCTATGGCGGCGAGCAGCCGGCGGCGGCACCGGAGTTCCATCCGCTGCTGCCGTTGCACATTGCGTTGCAGCAGGCAGCGCTCGATCGCATCCAGTTGCGTAGCGACGATGCCGTGCAACGCCTGGCATGCCTGGTAAAGCGCGGCCAGGACAGTGGCGGCATGATGCTCGCCGTCAGCGCCCTGAGCCAATGGCTTTCCCTGCTGTTGGACGAAGGCAAGGAAGGGCAGGCCGCGCAGTTGCTGCCAAGCTTGCTGGAAGCGGCGCATGGCGGTGTGATGCAGCCGATGCAGCCACTGCTGGAAAAACACCCGCAATGGCTTCATGAACAACTGCAGGCAGGTGCCGCTTGCCCGGTTCAGGCGGAACTGCTCAAGCACCTGCCGCCAGTGCCAATCGCCAGTACGGGCAACGGCGAAGCGCTGAGTGGCCGCGAAATGGCTGTGCTCGAACTGATTGCCCAAGGTTGCTCCAATCAGCAGATCAGCGAACGGCTGTTCATTTCCCTGCACACGGTGAAGACCCACGCCAGCCACATCAACAGCAAGTTGGGCGTGGAGCGGCGCACCCAGGCGGTGGCCAAGGCCAAATCCCTGGGGTTGCTGGCGTGATACTGGCCCTGTAGGTCATTGCTCGTTAAAGTGATGGCCTGACGCCATATTTTCTGGCCGACAATGCTCTACCCTCATCTTTCCCGACCAGCTGCCGATACAGCGATCGGTGGCATCGCCTCGCGCGATTTTTCAATCATTCCAAGGCAGGTCGTGTTGATGCTGCAGTACGGGCAAAAGAGCTTTCTGATCGTCGACGACTTTACCGACTTTCGTACGTCGACCCGTTCCATGTTGCGCGAGTTGGGCGTGCGCGACGTGGACACCGCTGACAGCGGCGAGCAGGCGCTGCGCATGTGCGCGCAGAAGCGCTATGACTTCATCCTGCAGGACTTCCATCTGGGTGATGGCAAGAAGAACGGGCAGCAGGTGCTTGAAGACCTGATCATCGACAAGCACATCAGCCATGAGTGCGTGTTCATCATGGTCACTGCCGAGAGCAGTCAGGCGATTGTTCTCAGCGCCATCGAGCACGAGCCTGATGCCTACCTGACCAAACCGTTCAACCGGGTTGGCCTGGCCCAGCGTGTCGAGAAACTGTTCCAGCGCAAGACGTTGCTGAAGCCGATCCTGCAGGCGCTGGACCGCAACCGTCCGGCCGAAGTACTGGCGGCCTGCGCCGAGCTGTGCAAGAAGGATCCGCGCCTGGCACCCTTGTGCTTGCGCTACCGGGCCGATGCCCTGCGCAACCTCAACCGTTTCGAGGAACTGGAAAAATTCCTCAAGGCCATCCTGGCCAGCCGTCCGCAGCCTTGGGTATATGCCGCATTGGGCGCACTGATGCACAAGCGTGGTCAGAATGCCCAGGCCCAGGGGGTATACGAGCAGGCGCTCAAGGCGTTCCCGATCATGCCAGGCCTTTACGATGGCATGGCCGAGGTGCTGGTGGCTCAGGGGGATACCCGGCGCGCGCAGAACTTGCTTGAAGAAGCCGTGCGCCTGTCGCCTTTGTCGGTGCGTCGGCAGTCGACGCTGGGCAAGCTGGCGCTGGAGAACGAAGACTTCGAGAGCGCATCGAAGGCGTTCCGTCATGCGGTGAACCAGGGGCAGAGTTCGCGCTACAAGGATGCCGAAAACAACCTTGGCCTGGTGCAGGCGTTGATGAGCAAGAATGCAGGCTTCGGCCTGGACGCCCGTACCCGGGTCGAGATCAACACCACGCTCAGCGAAGTGGCCAAGGAAAACCCCGAGGACCAAGGCTTGCAGGTGCGTGCGCGGATGATGAAGGCTGCCAGCCTGCAGCAGGCCGGCGACCCGGAAACGGCCGGAAAGCTGACAGAACAGGCGATTCAGCGTCTGGACAAGATGAACCAGTTCTTCTCGGTCGATTCGGCCCTGACTGTCGCTGCGCAATTGCAGGCGATGGGGCAGGAAGCCGCCGCCATCGGCGTGCTGAAGAACTGTGTGGAAAGTTATGGCGATGACCCCAAGGTCATGGAGAAAGTGGGCAAGCTGACGGATGACCCCAGTGTGCTCAACGCCATTACCGAAGCGGTCACCCTCAATCGGCAGGGTGTGCGCAGTTACCAGGGAGGGCAGCTTGGCGAGGCGTTGCAACTGTTCCGAAAGGCATTGGGTTTACAGCCGAAGAACATCAGCATCGCCCTCAACACCGCCCAGGCGCTGCTGCGCATCGGTGGTGACAACCCTCAGCCTGCGATCATGCAGGAGTGCCGCGACGCCTTGACCAGCGTGGCCGGGATCCCTGCCAGCGACAATCGCTATGACCGTTACCGCAAACTGCACATCCGAGTGTTCGGCGCATGAATCAAGACAATCAGGGGCTGGATTTTTCCACGGTGATCGCCTCCACCGTGCACGACCTCAAAAGTTCGTTGTCGGCGCTGATCCAGTCCCACAGCCAGTGGGTGGAACGCTTGCCCGAGGAACTGCGCGGCGGTGCCGAACAGGGGATCATGGAGCATGAATTTCGTCACCTTAACGGCATGCTGGTGCAGTTGCTGGGCTTGTACAAACTGGGTGTGAACCAGTTGCCGGTATGCCCGGATTACCATGAGCTGGATGATTTCATCGAAGCCCAGCTGGCGGCGCACGAGGAAGTACTCAAGCACAACGACATTCTCGCCACCTGGCGTATCGACACCGACAACCCGCTGGGTTTCTTCGACCGCGAACTGGTGGCCTCGGTGATCTCCAACGTTATCACCAACGCCACCCGCTTTGCCGGGCACGCCTTGCTGATCACCATCGAAGAGGCCGATAACCAGTTGGCCATTTGCGTCAATGATGACGGCCCGGGTTATCCAAAGCACATGCTTGAGCGCCAGGAGGAGTACATCCAGGGCATCGACTCGACCAGCGGCAGTACCGGCCTTGGGCTGTATTTTGCGGCGCGGATCGCCGCGTTGCATGAAAGCGGCGGGGTGCGCGGGCGGATCGAGATCTCCAACGGCGGGGCGCTTGGGGGTGGGTTGTTCAGGTTGTTTTTACCTTGAGGTCCGGCTGAATCTACGTTTGAATTTTTTGCAGTTGGAGAGTGGCTTCCCAAGGTGATGTAGGGCATTTCCTTCTTGAGGTTGCAGGGCTTTTGTCCGGTCAGGGCAGATGACAGTGTAGATACGACGTTTCTACATTTCGCTTGCAATCATTGGGAGGGTTTCTACTATGTATCTACCTTGGGAGATACTCATGCAGATCAAGATTCAACAGTGGGGCAACAGCGCCGCGATCCGCTTGCCCGCCGCAGTACTCAAGCAGATGCGCCTCGGTGTCGGCTCCACCCTGAGCCTTGACACAACGGGTGAGACGATGGTGCTCAAACCCGTCAGGTCGAAACCCAAGTACACCCTTGAGGAACTGATGGCCCAGTGTGACCTGAGTGCACCGGAGCCAGAGGACATGGCCGACTGGAATGCCATGCGTCCAGTGGGACGTGAAGTGTGAAAGGGTTGAAGTTCGCCAGGGGTGATATTGTTCGCGTCAACCTGGACCCAACAGTCGGGCGGGAACAGCAGGGCTCCGGCCGACCTGCACTGGTACTTACTCCGGCTGCGTTCAATGCTTCAGGCCTGGCTGTAATCATCCCGATCACTCAAGGTGGGGATTTCGCGAGGCATGCGGGTTTCGCTGTCACGCTCAGCGGTACGGGCACGCAGACTCAGGGGGTGGTGCTTTGCAATCAGGTGCGCACAGTCGACCTTGAAGCACGATTTGCCAAGCGCATAGAGTCGGTGCCTGAAGTTGTCATCCTGGATGCACTGGCGCGTGTGCAAACCCTATTCGATTAACCGGTTCCCGTATTCACAATGTATATCCCATCGTCAGCTCTCATCCGCGAAACCTTCCCCGTCGGCCCCTTGCAGTGCAACTGCACGCTGATCGGCGACCCCCTGACCAAGAAAGCCATTGTCGTGGACCCGGGTGGTGATGTGGACAAGATCCTTGCTCGCCTGCAGGTCCACGGCCTGACGCTGGTGAGCATCATCCACACCCATGCGCACTTCGACCACTTCCTCGCCTCAGGCAAGCTCAAGGAGCTGACGGGTGCCACGCTGCACCTGCACAAGGACGACCAGATGCTGTGGGACAACCTTGAGATGCAGTGCCAGATGTTCGGCGTACCCTACACGCCGGTACCGGCACCGGACCGCTGGCTGGGCGATGACGAAGAACTGGCCTGCGGCTGCGGTGTGGCGTTGCATACGCCAGGCCATACCCCGGGCTCGATGAGCTTCTGGTTCGCCGACGCCAAGTTGTTGATTGCCGGTGACACACTGTTCCGCCGGGGTATTGGCCGCACCGATTTATGGGGTGGCGACCAGCGGGCAATCGTGCGTTCCATCAAGGAGCGGCTGTACCGGTTGGACGAAGAGGCCGTCGTGGTGACCGGCCACGGGCCCGACACCCGTCTGGGCGACGAGATGCGTGAAAACCCATTCGTGCGTGCCTGATGGCACATGAAGGCACTTTCATGGAATTTTTCGTTGCCGATGCGTTCCAAGGCTGGCATAGAACCCCTTGGGATCTGCCGCATTTATGAATTTCAGTAGGAGCTTGTCCATGTTCACCATGCGTCGTCTGATTATCGTCGCAACCGCCGCTGCACTGATGACCGGCTGCGCCGGCCAGAACCCTTACGACAACCAGGGTCAGGCGCAGGGCTCCACAGGGATGAGCAAGACTGCCAAGTACGGCGGTCTGGGCGCGCTGGCCGGTGCCATCGCGGGTGCCGCCATCGACCACAACAACCGTGGCAAGGGGGCCCTGATCGGTGCCGCAGCAGTGGGTGCTGCCGCTGCAGGTTACGGCTACTACGCCGACAAGCAGGAAGCCGAGCTGCGCGCACAGATGGCCAACACGGGTGTGGAAGTGCAGCGTCAGGGTGACCAGATCAAGCTGATCATGCCGGGCAACATCACCTTCGCCACCGACTCGGCCAACATCGCCCCAAGCTTCTACTCGCCACTGAACAACCTGGCTGGCTCGTTCAAGCAGTTCAACCAGAACACCATCGAAGTGGTCGGCTTCACCGACAGCACGGGCAGCCGCCAGCACAACATGGACCTGTCCCAGCGCCGTGCGCAGGCGGTCAGCACCTACCTGACTTCGCAGGGTGTGGATGCCTCGCGTATCTCTGTACGTGGCATGGGCCCGGACCAGCCGATCGCCAGCAACGCTGACGCCAATGGTCGTGCGCAGAACCGCCGTGTGGAAGTGAACCTGAAGCCGATTCCGGGTCAGCAGTATGAGCAGCAAGGTCAGGTTCAGCAGTATCCCTGATTGACCTTCCGGGCCGCTTTGCGGCTCTGTGGGGGCGGGCAGACCCGCTCCCACAAGGCTTGCAAAGAAGCCTCTGCTTTTAGCGCGCCACGCTGGCCTGAATCGCCGTCAGGGCAATGGTATGCACGATATCGTCAACCTGCGCCCCTCGCGGCAAGTCATTCACCGGCTTGCGCAAACCCTGCAGCATCGGCCCCAGGCTGACCCCGTCGGCACTGCGCTGTACCGCCTTGTGCGTGGTATTGCCGGTATTCAGGTCGGGGAACACGAACACCGTGGCGCGCCCGGCCACCGGGCTAGCCGGCGCCAGCTCTCGGGCGATCGCCGGGTTGGCCGCTGCGTCATACTGCAACGGCCCATCGATCAGTAGCTCCTGCGCCGCGTCCTGTGCCAGGCGTGTCGCTTCGCGCACTTTCTCCACTTCTTCATCGCTGGCCGAATCGCTTGAATAACTGATCATCGCCACCCGTGGCGCGATGCCGAAGGCCTGCGCCGAGGCGGCACTCTGTTGGGCAATCTCCGCCAGCTCGGCAGCGCTTGGGTGCGGGTTCATCACGCAGTCGCCGTACACCAGCACCTGCTCGGGGAACAGCATGAAGAACACCGACGAGACCAGGCTCGAGCCGGGTGCGGTCTTGATCAGCTGCAGGGCCGGGCGGATGGTGTTGGCCGTGGAGTGCACCAGGCCCGAGACTAGGCCGTCCACTTCGTCCAGGGCCAGCATCATGGTGCCGATCACCACGGGGTCTTCCAGTTGCTGCTCGGCCATCGGTGCGTTGAGGTTCTTGCTTTTGCGCAGCTCGACCATGGGTTCCACGTAGCGCCCGCGAATCAGTTCGGGGTCGAGAATCTCCAGCCCCGGCGGCAACGTGATGCCCTGGGCGCGGGCCACGGCGTCGACGTCTTCGGGTTTGGCCAGCAGCACGCAGCGGGCGATGCCGCGGGCCTGGCAGATGGCTGCAGCCTGCACCAGCAGTGGCTCGGCGCCTTCTGGCAGGACGATGCGCTTGTTGGCCTGCTGCGCACGCTGAATCAGCTGGTAGCGGAACACTGCCGGCGACAGGCGCAGTTCGCGTGGCGTGCCGCAGCGTTGGTGCAGCCAGGCCGCGTCGAGGTGGCTGGCGACGAAGTCGGTGATGAACTCGGCACGCTCGCGGTCGTCCACCGGGATTTCGCGGTTCAGCGAGTTGAGCTGGTTGGCGGTGTCGTACGAGCCGGTGCTGACCGAAAGGATCGGCAGGCCGGCCTGCAGGGCACCGCGGCACAGGCCAAGGATACGCACGTCAGGCTTGCTGTCGCTGGTCAGCAGCAAGCCGGCCAGGGGGACGCCATTGATCGCTGCCAGGCTGACAGCGAGGATGATGTCGTCGCGGTCGCCCGGGGTTACCACCAGGGTGCCCGAGGTCAGTAGCGGGACCGTGTTGGCCACCGTGCGTGCACAGATGATGATCTTGCTCATGCGCCGCTGCTCGTAATCGCCCGCATTGAGCACCTGGGCGCCGAGCAGCTCGGCCACATCGCGGGTCCGCGGGGCGTTCAGCTCGGGCTGGTAGGGGATGCAGCCAAGCAGGCGGAAGTCATTACCGCGCAGCAATGGCGAGTGCTCGCGCAGGCGGGTGGCGAAGTCCGCCATGCTCTCGTCGGTACGCACCTTGTTAAGGATCACCCCGAGCACTTTCGGGTCGCGTGGGCCGCCAAACAGTTGGGCCTGCAGTTCGACCCGCCCAGACAGCTCGCTGAGCACTTCGTTTTCCGGGGCCGATACAAGGATTACCTCGGCATCCAGGCTCTTGGCCAGGTGCAGGTTGACCCGCGCCGCGTAGCTGGCGTGGCGCGTGGGCACCATTCCCTCGACCACAACCACGTCATTGCCGACGCAGGCTTGCTGGTAGAGGCGGATGATTTCTTCAAGCAGCTCGTCCAGCTGGCCATCGCCGAGCATGCGCTCGACGTGGGCCAGGCTCAGTGGGACCGGTGGCTTGATGCCGTGGGTGCGGGCGACCAGTTCGGTGGAGCGCTCGGGGCCGGTGTCACCCGGGTGGGGCTGGGCGATAGGCTTGAAGAAGCCGACCTTCAGGCCGGCACGCTCCAAGGTGCGCACCAGGCCCAGGCTGATCGAAGTCAGGCCGACACCAAAGTCGGTCGGCGCAATGAAAAATGTCTGCATGCGTGCTTCTCGAAATAAGCGGTGCAAGAAATTAACGGTCAAGGGTAGCGCTATCGGCCCCTTGTGCGCACCAGCCGCAAGCGAAAGGCTGGCCGATGTGCTGCGCACGTTGTGCCGGGTCAAGCACCCAGGGGCGTGCCTGCCACGGCGGCTGGTGGCGCAGGTGCTGGGTATGGCCGCACGAAAGTTCCACCACCCAGTGGCCTTCTTCGTCCTGATGAAAGCCGTTGATCCGACTGATGGGCCGTTGCTCGTCTGCACCACGTTCGCAATCGGACGATGGCAAGGTTACACTTGTCCGCTCTACATTCTTTTGCAAAAGGTCTTGCCCCATGCTGATCGCCGCCAACAAGGCTGTCTCCATCGACTATACCCTGACCAACGACGCCGGGGAGACCATCGACAGCTCCGCCGGTGGCGCGCCGCTGGTTTACCTGCACGGTGCCGGCAACATCATCCCGGGCCTGGAAAAAGCCCTGGAAGGCAAGCAGGCTGGTGACGAACTGAACGTTTCCATTGAACCTGAAGAGGCCTACGGCGAGTACCTGGCCGAACTGGTCAGCACCCTGAACCGTAGCCTGTTCGAAGGTGTCGACGAGCTGGAAGTGGGCATGCAGTTCCACGCTTCGGCGCCGGACGGCCAGATGCAGATCGTCACCATCCGCGACATCGACGGCGACGACGTCACCGTTGATGGCAACCACCCACTGGCCGGTCAGCGCCTGACCTTCCAGGTCAAGGTTGTGAACGTGCGTGACGCCAGCGACGAAGAAATCGCTCACCGTCACATCCACGGTGAAGGTGGCCATCACCACTGATTTTCTGCGCTAAGCTCAGAAAGTCGCCAGGCGCTCGGGCAAGCCGATTTGCCTTCCTACGGGAGGTGAACGGTTTGGACGAGCGCCTTTTTAGTGGGCGAAATTCGCCTGCACGGCAACCGGGAACCTGAGAGGGGATTTCATCATGAGTGCATTTCACGACCTGAAACTGGAAGCGCTGAACGGCGGAGAGCTGCCCCTCGCACCCTTCAAGGGCCAAGTGGTGCTGGTGGTCAACGTTGCCTCCAAATGTGGCCTGACGCCGCAATACAAGGCCCTGGAAAACCTCTACCAGATCTACAAGGACAAGGGCTTCAATGTGCTTGGCCTGCCGTGCAACCAGTTTGCCGGGCAGGAACCGGGTAGCGAAAAGGAAATCCAGGACTTCTGCAGCCTCAACTACGGGGTCAGTTTCCCGCTGGGGAGCAAGCTGGAGGTCAACGGGCCGCAGCGCCATTCGTTGTACCGCCTGCTGGCAGGGGAGGGGGCCGAGTTCCCCGGTGACATTACCTGGAATTTCGAGAAGTTTCTGGTGGGCAAGGATGGCCGGGTGCTGGCGCGTTTCTCGCCGCGCACGGCGCCGGATGACCCAGCGGTGGTGCAGGCCATCGAGAAAGCCCTGGCCTGAAGAGTGCCTGACGTGATGTTTTGGCACCTGTGAGATCGAGTGCCGCGCGGGCGGCGCTGGATCTCACAGGCGCTGCAAACATTGCGCAGAACGCCCAGCCGTAGCACCAGGTTGCCGGCATGCGCTGTTCAGATACCCCTCGAACTGTTCGACAATCGCCGGCCAGCCCTGGCGGCTGGCATGCTGTCGCGCATTCAGGCGCACCCTGCGCAAGGTCTCCACTTCTTCCAGCAACCAGCACGCTGCATCGACAAACGCCGCCTGGTCCCCCGGCATCGCCAGCGCGCCACTGTGGCCATGGCGAATATGCTGCGCGGCGGCCGCCTCGTCATAAGCAACTACCGCCAACCCTGAGGCCATGGCTTCGAGCACCACATTGCCGAAGGTCTCGGTCAGGCTCGGGAACAGGAACAGGTCGCCGCTGGCATAGTGCTCGGCCAGTCGTTCACCGCGCTGGGCGCCGCAAAACACGGCGTCCGGTATCTCTTGTTCGAGCTTGGTGCGCTGAGGCCCGTCGCCGACCATGATCAGGCGCAGGCGCTTTTGTGGATACGTCTTGCGTAACGCCTCGAAGCAAGGCCGTAGCAAGCCAAGGTTCTTTTCCGCCGCCAGCCGCCCGACATGCAGTACGGCGATGTCCTCCGGGCCTAGCCCCCAGCTTTCGCGCAGGGCCTGGCTGCGCCGGGCCGGATTGAACAGGCAGGCATCGACCCCTCGGGCCAGCAGCTCCAGGCGTTCGAAACCGCGACGCTCCAGCTCCAGGCGCTGGCTGGCACTTGGCACCAAGGTGATTGCCGTGCGCCGATGGAACCAGCGCAAGTAGTGAGTGAGCAGGCGCGCCAGCAGGCCCAGGCCGTACTGGCCGGAATACTGCGGGAAGTTGGTGTGGAAGCCACTGACCACCGCCACCCCCAGGCGTCGGGCCGCGCGCAGGGCGCTGAGCCCCAGCGGCCCCTCGGTGGCGATGTACAGTACATCCGGGCGCTGCCGGCGCCAGTGGCGCAACAGCTTGTGCATCGACACCTCGCCCCACTGCAAACCCGGGTAGCCAGGCAGCGCCCAGCCACGGCACAGCATTAGCTGCGGATCGTTGTGCACGTGCCCTTCGCCGGCCTGGCGCGGGCGCACCACCTCGACCTCATGGCCGCGTTGGCGCAACCCATCACTGAGGCGGCCAAGGGTGTTGGCCACGCCATTGATCTCGGGTGGGAAGGTTTCGCTGACCAGGGTAATGCGTAGGGCGGGTGTATTCATGACAAAAAGTTTCCGCCTGCCGGGTTGCGCTAATGTGACCGCCTTGTGACGTAAAGATGACGCCTGACTGCCGGCACTTTTGCCTTCATGAATATTTCCTCGCACAGCACTCAAGAAGGTGTAGCCGGCAGCCGATGAAGATGCATTCGACTACGTGATGCGCTCCAGGAGAGCGGTGATGTTCAACAACAAGCTCAAGCAAGAAATCCGGCAACTGCGCGAAGACCTGATGTCCATCGAACAGGTCAAGAGTAGTCTCGACAGCGAGATGCTGGTGCTGCAGCTCGACCCTCAGGGACGGATCGAGATGGTCAACGGCAACTTCGAGAGCGAGATGCTCTACCGTGCCGAACAACTGCTTGGACGCAATATCGAGGACATCGTCCCCGCCCACGTAAAGTCGCTGGACTTCTACCAGCGCATGAAAAGTGCGATCAGCCGTGGCGAACACCTGAACGGTGCGTTCCGTCTTCTGCGGGGCAATGGTCAGGAAGCCTGGCTGCGCTCGATCCTGCAGCCGGTGAAGAACAGCGAGGGGCGCATCAAGTACTTCACCCTGCATTCCAGCGACCTCACGCGAACCATCGAGACCTCACGCGAGCACGAAAGCCTGATCAAGGCCCTGATGCGCTCTACTGCGGTGATCGAGTTCGACCTCGACGGCATCATTCTCACTGCCAACGATCGTTTCCTGGCCACCGTCGGCTATCGCCTGGAGCAGATTCGCGGTAAGCACCACCGCATGTTCTGCGAACCGCAGGAGGTCAACTCGGCTGGCTACCAAGCGTTCTGGGACAGGCTGCGGCGTGGCGAATATGTTGCCGAGCGCTTCAAGCGCATCGATGCCCATGGCCGGGTGATCTGGCTGGAGGCCTCGTACAACCCGATCTTCGATGCCCACGATGTGCTGTACAAGGTGGTCAAGTTCGCCACCGTGATCACCGACCAGGTCAACCAGGAGCTGGCAGTGGCCGAGGCGGCAGATGTCGCCTACAACACCTCGCTGGGTACCGATGTCAGTGCTCGCAAGGCCACCGAAGTGGTCACCCAGACGGTCACCGTGATGCGTGGACTGGAGGCTTCGATGCAAGAGGCCGCCGACGGCATCCAGGCGCTGGATACCCAGTCGCGGGTGATCGGTTCGATCATCAAGACCATCAGCGACATTGCTGGGCAGACCAACCTGCTGGCCCTTAACGCGGCCATCGAAGCCGCCCGTGCCGGTGAGCAAGGGCGGGGCTTTGCCGTCGTTGCCGACGAAGTGCGCCAACTGGCCTCTCGCACCAGCACCGCCACCGAAGAAATCGCCCGGGTGGTACAGCAGAACGAACAACTGGCGCAGGCGGCGGTGGCGATCATCGACACCAGCAAGCGCCAGGCCGAACAGGGGCTGGCGCTGGCGGATGAGACGGGCAGCGTGATTGTCGAGATCCAGGACGGGGCTAAGCGGGTAGTGGACGTAGTGGGGCAGTTTTCCAGCCGGTTGAGTCTTTGATATGGCTTGGGGTTTGTAATGGCCATGGGATCGAGCTTCGCCTGCGCGGCGCTCGATCTCAAGAACGATAAAAATTTCCAGCCTTACCCACGGTAACAACTGAGCAGCTGAACTTCGCCGAGCATGCCGGAAACGAAGTCGCATTTTCCTACAACTGACTCAGAAACCTCCGATCCGAATCCATGATGGGATTTCCCCCTGCACACGTTGTCAGGGAGACACCTCATGTACCTGGATTACCTCGTGCCCTCCTGGCACGAGATCGAGTCACGTGTCATCGCCATGGTGGGCTACCAAAGCGGTGGCCAGTTCCGCACCAGCCTCAATGAAGAAGTCGCCTCGCTGGGCCTCAACCTGCGCCGGATTGAAGCAGTCCGCACAGCCTTCTACCACGCCGAATGGCAGGCGGCGCACATGCTACGCCAGCGCTTCGCCGACCTCGGCATCAACAGCATCGTCGACGAACTGCTGAGGGTCGTGCAGCAGATGGCGATGATCGTCATCGGCAGCACCGTTACCGGCGGCCTGCTTGGCGCGGGGGTAGGCGCATTCGCCGGCGGCGCCGGAACCATACCGTTCGCTGGCGCAGGCGCGGTCATGGGCCTCAAGGTCAGCGGCTGGATCCTTGGCGCGCTGGGGCTGGCTTCCATTGCCGAGTTCTTCATCGAGGGCTTGCCGCGGATCGGTGAGTACTACGTCGATGGCATCCGCTTCGCCTGGGAAGGCACCTGCGGCAATGAAGGCACCGGCCCGTTCTGCCGGGACGACCCCTATGCGATATCTCGGGCCACGCATCAGATTGCCCAAGGCCATGTGGAAGTCGTGGTGCTGTTGTTGGGGGCAATCGTGTCGTACCTCACCCGCGGGCGCGGCGATGCCCGAGTGCTGGCCCAGGAGATGGCGGCCAGCCGCAATGGCGCGCGGCTGGGGCAATGGATGCTCAAGCATGAAGAGGGGTTGAAGAAACGGCCGGATCTGCAGGTGCCGGAGCGGCGCAAGGGGGCGATGGGTGATCCGCAGCCCGTTAGCCCGAATCAGCCCAGGAAAGCGCCAACGAAGCCCCATCCGGGCACGATGGCATTGCATAACGTTGAATGTTTCAAAGCTGATAAAGTACCGGAATACAAAATAGGCGAATTCAAACGACAGTTGAATGGCCAGGAAGACGGGCTCAACTGGATGACCGTTGAAGAATTTTTGGAAAAAGTTGAAAACCCAAATCAGCGCAATAAAGGGCTCGCCCAGAGAGCGAGAAAAAAGGAGCAAGAATTTATCAAGGAAAAAATTGAAAAAGAGCTCAGGAAAACCATGGGCCCATTTGAAGCGCAACGGGTTGCAATAGAAAAAGCCAGAAACCGGATGTCAATTACAGCAGCACTGCACAATCCGGATCTCGTCGCCGGAGGTAGAGACGTCATATCGGACTTTGGGGACCGCCAGGTAAACTCAGTGATAGGCGCCCAATGGAAAACCAGGATACCCAACTTAAAGAAAGCGGCCGAAAGGGTATCCCTAGAGTCCAGAGGCTCAATCCGCATGAATGTCAAATTACATAAGTGCTAAGGTGAGAAGGTTGAAATGGATAAAGTATTTGCCAATTTGATTGAGAATTTCGGTCCGCCGATTGACCGCCGGGAAGTACCTGGCTCCACAATCGAAAGATACAGAGACAAGCTTCCTCCCAAGCTTTTGGAATATTGGTCCGAGCATGGGTGGGGGGGCTACGGTGAGGGCATATTCTGGCTAGTCAATCCGCAAGAATATGATGCCGTAGTTTCCTGCTGGATTGCAGGCACGGCACTTGCTTCGCACGACAGCTATCATTTGGTTGCAAGAAGTGCCTTCGGAGACTTGTACCTTTGGGGAGAAAAAACTGGATTTTCATTGGAAATAACAAGCGTTGGGTCTCAGTACATATTTTATCGAACTGAATTCACAAAGGAACAACTAAATACTGAGCTTCAAGGCTTTATTTTGTCAAGAGAAGTGGAGTCAATGGATTTCAATGGTCTCTTCAATCCCGCCAAGGAAAAACTGGGTAGACTTAAACATGACGAGATGTACGGCTTTTTCCCCGCGCTCATGCTGGGCGGGGCTGACTCCCTGCAACATCTTAAAAAAGTCAGCGCTGTTGAACACTTGATCTTTCTGGCGCAATTGACAGATCTTCAACCTTACTCCTTTTCCGAGCAGCCAGATTAATGCCGCAGTCAACCAGCACCGCCACCGAGGAAATCGCCCGGGTGATGGATGTAGTGGAACAGTTTTCCAGTCGGTTGAGTCTTTGATAATTTGTAATGGCCATGGGGTCGAGTTTCGCCTGCGCGGCGCTCGATCTAAAGAACGATAAAAATCTCCAGCCTTACCCACGGTAACAACTGAACAGCTGAACTTCTAAGTTGCAGGAGAGAATTCAGAGAGATCTTGTGATAACTATGAATGCCATTGAAGCTAGAAAGCTCTCGGTGAAGCAGGCAAAGGAAACCCTGTCATCTCTAGCAGCTTTGCACAATCCATGAATGCTAGTCGCTTGAGGTTTTCGCCGTGGATGAGGTTTTTTCCCTGTTTGTAGAGCAAGTTGGTGAGCCGTTTTTTCGACAGGAGGTTCCTCCCTCAAGTCTGGATCGATACAGAAAGATCTTGCCGAACAAATTGTTAGCGTATTGGAGTGAGCACGGTTGGTGCGGGTATGGTGACGGGATATTTTGGACTGTCAATCCCCAGGAATATGAAGGGGTAACTGCCTCGCTTATCGAAGGCACAATATTGGAGAAGCGGGATAGATACCACCTGATCGCTCGCGGCGCATTTGGTGACCTGTATCTCTTTGGAGAGCAAACGGGTTTCTCAGTAAAGATTTTGGCTCATATTTCACGATACAGGGGCAGTGAATATGAGTTGACGGCGGCGGATATGGACAGGGAAGTGCAAGGTTTCTTCCTTGGCAAAGAGAAGGCGTCTGTTGACTTTGATGGTATGTTCGAGCCCGCAAAGAAGAAATTGGGCATGCTAAAGCATGATGAAATGTATGGGTTCGTTCCAGCCTTGGCATTCGGCGGGTCAAGCGACCTTGCTAACCTCGAGAAGGTTAAGGCAGTGGAACATCTAATACTGCTTTCTCAGATTGCCACCCTCGAACCCTACAGTTTCTCCGACTTCTAAAAAGCAATCCGCAAAAAGGGGCTGCCCTGCAGCCCCTCGCTCCTTCAGCTCCGCTCCCGCACCCAGAACAACGTAGCCCCGGCCACCGCCGCCGGCATCATCAGCACGTTCACGCCTGGAATCATCAGCGCCAGGTAGGTGATGCCGCCAAAGCCCAGGCTCTGCCAGCGCTTCTGGCGCAGCCAGGCGAGCATGTCCTGCCAGGTCATCTTGTTGTTGTCCGCCGGGTAGTCGATGTACTGGATGGCCATCATCCACACGCCGAAGATCAGCCACAGCGGCGCAGCCACCACGTTGACCACCGGGATCAGCGACAGGACGAACAGGCCGATGGCGCGTGGCAGGAAGTAGCCCAGCTTGCGCATTTCGCGGCTGAAGGTACGCGGTACCATGGCTGCCAGCTCGCCCCAGCTGAAGGCTGGGAAGGTGTCTTCGCCACGCACTACCACCTCGACCTTTTCCGCCAGAAAACCGTTGAACGGCGCGGCAATGATATTGGCCACCAAGGTGAAGGTGAAGAACACCATCAGCACCAGCAAGGCAACGAACAGCGGCCAGAGGATGTAGCTGAGGAAGCTCAGCCAGTCAGGCAGCGTGGGCATCAGAGCATCGAGCCACATGCCGAACTGGTGGCCGGCGAAGTAGATCAGGCCACCGAACAGCAACAGGTTGACCGCCAGTGGCAGCAGCACGAACAACCGTAGGTTGGGGCTCAGCACCAGTTTCAGGCCTTCGCGCAAGTATTGGGGGCCAGAGAGGACAGGGGCTTGCATCTAGATACTCCGCAGAGAAGGAAAACGCGCTGACCTTACCGAGTTTGCCGCGCCGACGAAAGGCACGCAGTGGACGGGAAACGGGATGTAACAAAAGCGTTCGGCGCGTGTTTATCGATGAAATCGCAGCATAGGCGATGCCTATGAGGTGGATTGTCTAAGGATATTTCCTTAATCTTTGCGACCTCGCTACAGTGCGCTCAACTTTTCGCTTTGCGGGCCTGCGCGTTTTAGCCTTCCCCAAGTGCTGCGTGGGTCCTTTTTAATTTCTTGGCTGGCGCAGCCGGTACACCGATGCCGGCCCTGCGGCCCGCTCGACAGGAGTTCGACATGTCTGAAGTACGTCATTCGCGCGTCATCATTCTCGGTTCCGGCCCTGCCGGTTACAGCGCTGCGGTGTATGCCGCCCGTGCCAACCTCAAGCCGCTGCTGATCACCGGCATGCAGGCTGGTGGCCAGCTGACCACCACCACCGAAGTCGACAACTGGCCGGGCGACCCCCACGGCCTGACCGGCCCGGCTCTGATGCAGCGTATGCAAGAGCACGCCGAGCGTTTTGAAACCGAAATCGTCTTCGACCACATCAACGCTGTCGACCTGGCCAACAAGCCATTCACCCTGCAGGGTGACAGCGGCAAGTACACCTGTGATGCGCTGATCATCGCCACTGGCGCCAGCGCTCGCTACCTGGGCCTGCCGTCGGAAGAAACCTTCATGGGCAAGGGTGTTTCGGCCTGTGCCACCTGTGACGGTTTCTTCTACCGCAACAAGCCGGTCGCCGTGGTCGGTGGTGGTAACACTGCCGTGGAAGAGGCACTGTACCTGGCCAACATCGCCAGCAAAGTGACCCTGGTACACCGTCGCGAAACCTTCCGCGCCGAGAAGATCCTGGTCGACAAGCTGAACGCCCGTGTGGCCGAAGGCAAGATCGAGCTCAAGCTCAACGCCACCCTGGACGAAGTGCTGGGTGACAACATGGGCGTAACCGGTGCACGCCTGAAGAACAACGACGGCAGCAGCGACGAAATCAAGGTCGACGGCGTGTTCATCGCCATTGGCCACACCCCGAACACTTCGCTGTTCGAAGGCCAGCTGACCCTGAAAGACGGCTACCTGGTAGTCAATGGCGGCCGCGAAGGCAACGCCACCGCTACCAACGTCGAGGGTGTGTTTGCCGCTGGCGACGTGGCTGACCACGTTTACCGCCAGGCCATCACTTCGGCCGGTGCGGGTTGCATGGCAGCGCTGGATGTCGAGCGCTACCTGGACGGTTTGGCCAACGCCTCGTTCTGATCTGAGAAAAAGGGGGGCAAAGCGCCCCCAATAAAAAACCGGCCAAGCGC